>DASYSU010000358.1:0-11284 GCA_036002925.1 Gemmatimonadaceae bacterium
CCGACTGCTCGCGTCGCGGGCGCCAAGTTGCGCGAGACCGCGCCCGTGAGTGCCGACGGACGCACGTTCCGTCGCTTCCTCGGCCAGGACCTGAGCGCGGGCACGGTACTTCAAGTCGATGTGCCGCGTCTGATCGGCGCCGAGCGCGAGAAAGTCTACTTCGGCGTGGGCAGCGCGCTGCTCGCTGGAATGCTCGTCGCGCTGATTGTCGCCGGACGACGATCGATGTTGCGTCGTCCATTTATCACGCCTGTGCGCGTGGCGCCCGATCCGCGTTCTCGACAATTGCTGCGCGAGCTCGCGCAGCTCGACGATGAATTCGAAAACCGCACTCCGACCGACGACGCGACCCGTGCCGACTACGAGTCGAAGCGCGCAATACTCAAGGCGCAGTTCGGTGAGGCGCTTGCCGAGGAACGCCGAGCGCCGTAGTATTCGCCGCGATACAGATGGACAACTGATCGACAACTGATGGCGAACGCGGGACACGGAAACCGGTGTGATGCCGGTGCGGCCCCGCCACTGTAACGGGCAACCAAGCGCGCTCACGAAGCCACTGACCAGACATTGGTCGGGAAGGCGAGCGATGCTGCCCGGAGCCAGGAGACGACTCGCGTTCGCGCCACGTATTCACAGATCCTCGGGGGAGGACTGGTGGCGACACGGACCAACGCTCGTCGCGTTGCCGCGTTGCGGGCATCCTTCTCCGATCGAGGATGCCCGTGTTTCGTTTCTGCTCGCTCTTTTTCGCGTTCCTGCTCGTGCTCGACGGGTGTCGTCCCGCCGAACGCGCTGCGCCGCCGGCAACCGAGCTTCGCGACGACTACGGCACGCCGGTCGTTCTCGGGCGAGTCCCCAAGCGAATCGTCTCGCTCAACCCGGCCACGACCGAGATTCTGTTCGCCATCGGTGCCGGCCCGCGACTCGTCGGCCGATCGCAATACGACGTGTTTCCCGATTCGGCCAAACTCGTACCCAGCGTGGGCGCGGCACTTCGTCCAAACATCGAGTCCGTGCTCGCAACACATCCCGATCTCGTCGTTCTGTACGCGAGCCAGGACAATCGGCCGGCGGTCGACCGTCTTCGCCAAGCGGGCATACAGACTGTTGCATTCAAGAACGATAGCATCGCGCAATTCGACCGCGACACTCGACTGCTCGGGCGTGTCACCGGAGACTCGGCACGCGCGGCGGCCGTGGCAGATTCAGTGATGGCGACTCTCGCACGCGTGCGCGCCGCGACCGCTCAGCTGCCTCACCCGACCGTGTTCATCCACGCTTGGGATCGGCCGATCATTGCGATCGGTGGCGGCAGCTTCCTGAGCGAATTGATCGAGATCGCCGGCGCGCGCAATCTGTACGCGGACGTCCCCACGCCCTCGGCGACGGTCACGCTCGAGGACGTCGTCAAGCGCAATCCCGACTACGTTCTCGCGAGTCCGGTCTCCGCGCCCAAGATGCGCGCGAGCGAGTCGTGGAATGCTGTCCCGGCGATTCGCGCTGGCAAATTGCTCGTCTACGACACCGTCTTGGTCGGGCGCCCGTCGGTGCTGCTTGGAGCCGCGGCGCGATCGCTGGCCAACCTGATCCACCCAGGCGCGGTCCGCTGATCTATGTCGTTTGCGCGTTGGGCCGCTCTCGTCTTCGCGCTTCTCGCGACGTCGCTGATCGCGATTGCCGTGGGCACTGTGAGCATTCCCATATCCGCACTGTGGGACGCATTGCGACATGTCGGCCAAACGATTCCGATCATGGTCGTGTGGACGCTGCGCATACCGCGAGTCACGCTCGCGATTCTCGTCGGCGCCGGCCTCGGGATGTCCGGTGCTGCGTTACAAGGAACCATGCGTAATCCGCTCGCCGAACCCTATCTGCTCGGGGTGTCGGGAGGGGCAGCGGTCGGCGCGGTGCTCGGCCTGATGTTCGGACTCGGCGCGGCGCTCCTTCCACTCGCCGCGTTCGCCGGCGCGATCGTCGCGGTCCTCGCCGCGTTTTTTGTCGCGCATGCGGCAGGCGCGCGCGGAGACCCACGCGTGCTGCTCATGGCGGGCGTCGTGGTCGGCGCGTTCGCCAACGCGGCAATCATGGTCGTGTTGGCGAACGCCGAGCCAAACACCGTTCGGAACGCGCTCTGGTGGATGATGGGATCCGTCGGCGACGCAACGTGGCCCCAAATCGCGATACTCTCCGGATATGTGCTCGCTGGCGGAGGCGCGTTGCTCGTCGTTGGTCGACAGATCGATGTCCTCGCGCTCGGAGAAGATGCCGCGGCTGGTCTCGGCCTCGACGTCGACGCGGCCATCCGTCGCGTGTTCTTCATCGCGTCGCTTCTCGCAGCGGCGACGGTGTCGGCGGCGGGCCTCGTGGGATTCGTCGGTCTCGTCGTCCCGCATTTGGTGAGAGCGGCCGGCGTGAGGCGCCATCGCGCGCTCCTCGTCGGAAGCGCGATCACCGGTGCGACACTCGTCGTGTTGGCCGATCTGTTGGGACGCGTCTTGCGCCCGCCGAGCGAGTTGCCGCTTGGCGCGGTCACGGCGTTGATCGGCGTTCCGTTCTTTCTCGCCAAGCTTCGGCGACTCGTATGATCGAATTCAACGACGTCGCCGTGCGCTATCCGCGCGCGACTGTCCCGGCGATTGCCGGTGTCACTCTCGAGGCGAAGCGCGGCCTCGTGACGGCTATCGTCGGCCCCAACGGAAGCGGCAAGAGCACGCTCGTCCGCGCGCTCATTCGACGAATTCCCCTGGAGCGCGGGACGATCCGCATCGATGGTGCGCTCGCCTCGGCACTCGGCGCGCCGGAGTTAGCGCGTCGCGTGGCGGTGATTACGCAACGTGAGGATCTCGCGTTTCCGTTAGTCGTCTCGGAATACGTCGCGCTTGGTCGGTTCCCGCACCTCGGCATCTGGCATGCCGCCGCACAAACTGATCGAGCCGCGATCGATTCTTCGATCGAGGCTGCGGGGATCGCCGCGTTGCGTGAGCGGCGAATCGACGCGCTGTCGGGCGGCGAGTGGCAGCGGGTCCGTCTTGCCCGCGCGCTCGCGCAAGGCGGCGATGCGATTGTGCTCGACGAGCCGACAGCATTTCTCGATATCGCGCACGAGATGTCCGTCTTCGAGCTCCTTCACGGCTTGGCACGCGCGGGGAAGGCTGTGCTTCTGATCAGCCACCAGCTCAATCTGGTCGCTCGCTTCGCTCATCAACTCGTTCTGCTTCATCGCGGCGCCGTCGCCGCGGCGGGCCCGCCCGACAGCGTCATGCAAGCCGAGATCCTCGAGCGCGTGTACGAATGGCCGCTCGTCGTCTCACGCGACCCCGCTGTGGGAGCGCCCACCCTCGTTCCTCTTCGCCGACGTTGAATCAATCAACATGACCACACTTCCACGGTCTCCATCCATGCGTCACGTGTCTCGATCATTGCTCACCTGCCTCGGATCCGCGCTCCTCTCGAGCGCCCTGGCCGCGCAGGGCTCCGATACGACTCGAATTGCCCCAGTCGTCGTCACCGCGACGCGCATTCCGATCAGCGCCGGCGCCTCGCCGGCGACAATCGACGTCATCACTGGTGACGAGCTGCGTCTCCGTGGCGCGACCTCGATCGCGTCCGCGTTGCAAATGCTTCCGGGCGTCACCTTCGCTCAGACGGGATCGTTCGGCGCCACGACGTCGCTGTTTCTCCGCGGCGGCGAGAGCAAGTATGTCAAAGTGCTCATCGACGGTGTGCCGGTGAACGATCCCGGTGGCGCGATGGATTTCGGATCGCTCACGACCGACAACGTCGAACGCATCGAGATCGTGCGTGGGCCCGCCAGTGTGCTGTATGGCGCTGACGCCGTCACGGGGGTGATTCAGATCTTCACGCGTCGAGGACGCGGAGCTCCCCGAACCGTCGTCTCGGCGCGCGGCGGCAGCTACGGCTCCTCGGACGAAGACGCCACGGTACTCGGCGCACTGGGCAACGGCGACTTCTCCATGGCCGTGGCGCGACACGACACCAAGGGCATCTACGCGTTCAACAACGCGTTTCACAACACGGTGGCGAGCGGCGGCACACATGTGCAGCTCGATCCTCGAACGGATCTACGCGTGTCGCTCCGCTACAATGACGACGTCTTTCGCTATCCGACAAACGGTGCCGGACTGGCCACCGATACCAACGCGCATCAAACGCAGGACCGTACCACGCTCGCGGCGGAGTTGGGACGCACACTCACGTCGCGGATCGACGCGCACCTGAGCCTTACGTCCGAGGCGACCTCCGGAGGGACGGACGACAAGCCCGACACACCGGCAGGCGGTGGGTACGAGTCGCTCGACCGAACACGCCGGCGCGGCGCGGACCTTCGCACCAATATCGCGCTCCCGGGCAACTCCGTCGTGACCGCCGGCGCGCAGCTCGAGCAAGAGGACGAGCGAACCGAGAGCCAGAGCGTGTTCGGAACATTCCAGTCGACGTCGATCTTCCAGGCATCGCGTCGCAACACCGGGATCTACGGTCAGGTCCTCGGGGCACTCTCGGACGCCGTCACGCTGACGGCCGGCGCTCGCAGCGACGACAATGAGCGTTTTGGAAAGTTTGGAACGTACCGGGTCGGAGGCAGCTGGCGCGTCATCGGTGGAACTCATCTGCGTGCATCGATGGGCACGGCGTTCCGCGAACCGAGCTTCACCGAGAACTACGCGACCGGCTTCGTGACGGGGAACAAGGATTTGAAGCCTGAGCGTTCGAACATGTCCGAGGTCGGCCTGCGACAAACACTTCTCGCCGATCGTTTCAGCGTCGGAGTGACGCAGTTCAATCAGCGCTTTCGCAACATGATCGACTACACGGGTTCGACGAAGGCCTGCGGGGCGAGCTATTGCAACGTCGCCCGCGCCGAGGCCAACGGTCGGGAGTTCGAGGCTCGGGTCATTCCGATCGCCCAACTCGTGCTCGACGCGAACCTGACGCACCTCGAGACGAAGGTGCTCGATCCCGGCTTCGACACGACGAGCGGCGGGTTGTATCATCGCAACGAGCAGCTCATCCGACGACCAACGACCACGTGGAACGCC
This sequence comes from Gemmatimonadaceae bacterium, assembly GCA_036002925.1. Taxonomy (GTDB): domain Bacteria; phylum Gemmatimonadota; class Gemmatimonadetes; order Gemmatimonadales; family Gemmatimonadaceae; genus JAQBQB01. Next base: position 5,058 of record DASYSU010000358.1, read on the forward strand.
GGCGCAACCTACACCAACGTGCGCGGGAGTTTCGATCTTCGCGTGTTGCACGTAGGCAGCCGTGCGGACCGAGACTTCACGCCATTTCCGGCGCTCCCGGTCGTCGACCCCGCATACACGCGGACCGACCTTGGCGCTGACGTTCCCCTTACCGTCGGCGGGAATCTCAAGCAGGTCGATCTCACGCTTCACGTCGAGAACATCTTCGACGCAACGTATCAGTCGGTCTACAAGTTCCTCAGTCCAAGGCGCGTCGTTCTCGCTGGCGCGCGTTTCACGTTCTGAGCGTGTGACAATGGGATAGTTTTCGGTCATGACCTTGGTCGTGACCGAAGCGATTGTCCTGCATTCCTTCGACTACCTCGAGTCCTCCCGGATCTTGAAGCTCGTGACCCGGGAGGCCGGCGTGAGGTCGGTGCTCGCCCGTGGCGCGCGACGATCGAAACGGCGCTTCGGTGCCGCGCTCGATCTGTACGCACAAGGAATGGCGGAGCTGCAAACCAAGACTGGGCGCGACCTCGACACACTCAGTGCGTTCGATGTCACGCGCGCTCGACCGCAACTCGCCGCGCAACTGTCGCGCTTTACCGGCGCGAGCGCGATCGCCGAGCTCACACTGCGATTCACGAGCGAGGCGGCCGACCCCGGATTGTTCGACGCCGTCCGTTCCGCGCTCGACAACATCGGCGAGGCGCCGCCGGACCGCGCGCGCGACGTGACCATCGAGGCCGCATGGCGTGTCGTCTCGGAGCTCGGGCTCGCGCCAACGATTGACGACTGCGCCGAGTGCCGCTCGCCGATTGATCCCGAGTCTCCGGCGATCTTCAGCCATCCTGCAGGGGGCGCGTTGTGCGCGCGCTGCGGCCACCTGGCACGAAGCGCGCGCACCCTGCCCCCGACGGCGCGCGCCGCGTTGCGCGATTGGTTGTCGGGAACGTCGCATCCTCTCCACGACGTCAGTGACGCGCGCGCGCACCAGCGGCTGTTGCGGGAGTTTCTGCGTGAACATCTCGCCGACGATCGACCGCTGCGCGCGTTCGAGGTCTGGGAACACGACGCGTGGACCGGGGGCGCCGCGTGATTCTCGGCACCGCGGGTCACATCGATCACGGTAAGACGACGCTCGTGCGCGCGCTCACCGGTGTCGATACGGATCGCCTGCCCGAAGAGAAACGGCGCGGCATCACGATCGAGCTCGGGTTCGCGCCGCTCGTTCTCGACGGCATCGGGACGATCGGTGTGGTCGACGTCCCCGGACACGAGGCATTCGTGCGGACCATGGTCGCCGGCGCGACCGGGATCGATCTCGCGCTCGTCGTGATCGCCGCCGACGAAGGTGTGATGCCGCAGACCCGAGAGCATCTGGCGATTCTCGATTTGCTCGGCGTGCGCCGCGGCGTGATCGCGCTCACGAAGGCCGATCTCGTCGACGACGATTGGTTGGCGTTGGTCGAGGAAGACGTCCGTGCCGCGACGGCAACGGTGTTGCCGGGCGCGGCGATCATTGCCACGTCGGCGCAGACTGGACGAGGAATCGCCGAGCTTCGCTCCGCATTGAAGGAAATAGCTCGCGCCGTTCCTGCGCGAGGCGACGGCGATTTGTTTCGCATGCCGGTCGATCGCGCATTCACGATCAAGGGCACCGGTACCGTGGTAACGGGCACGGTGTGGTCCGGTCGTCTCGCGCGCGATGAGACAGTTCGCATCCTTCCGGGCGATCGCTCGGCCCGTGTACGTGGCATTCAGGGTCATGGCTCACAGCTCGACGATGCCAGCGCCGGCGGTCGCACGGCAGTGGCACTGGCCGGAATCGATGTCGCTGACGTTCCACGCGGTTCGACGATCGTCACCGATCGAGATTGGCACGCCACGACTTTCGCTCGCGCCGACGTGACGCTCGTCCCGGGAATCGACGTCGAGCTGCGGCCGCGAACGTGGTTTCGCTTCCACGTGGGCACCGCCGAAGTCGGCGCTCGTGTCGTCGCGGGCGCGGTCGACACCACGCAGCCATTCGCCGCCCGGCTGGTGCTCGACGAGCCGGTGCTGCTTCGCGCGGGCGATCGTTTCGTTCTTCGAACATCGGCGCCGCTCAACACCATCGGCGGCGGCGTGATCACCGATCCGTACGCGCCGAAGCGCGCTCGTCCGTGGACGCCGGGCCAGTCGACACAGAAACGACTCGTTCAATTGCTCGACGAAGTTGGTGCCGAAGGGCTCGAGATCGCGAACCTAGCCGTTCGCCTCGGCGAGTCTCCGCAAGCGTGCCGCGATCTCGTCGAACAGGCGGGAGACGACGTGTCGGTTGTGGGCGCGCGGATCGTCGCCGCCGCCCGTTTGTCTGCGCTGGAGAACGACCTCCTTGCCGCGACGACTCGCTATCACGCCGACCACCCACTCGAACCGGGGATTCCCGCGCAGCTCCTGAGGACGCAGTTGCGGGGTAACCCTGATGTCATCGACGCAGCCCTTCGGCGGCTGACGAACGAGCGTGGCCTCGCGAGTATCGGCGGGACGGTGGCTGTTGATGGTTGGGTTCCCAAGTTAGATTCCGAGAGCGCCGCTATTGCCGCCCGGCTCGTGGCACGACTAGGCGCCGCGGGGCCGGAACCGCCCAGCGTTGCTGAGATGTCGGGTGAGCTCGGCAGCGACCCTGCGGCGGTGCTGCGGTTCCTCGAGCGACGCGGCGACGTCGTGCAAGTCGAGCAGGACCGGTATTATGCGACCGCTTGCCTCAACCAGCTTATCGATCGCCTGCGTGCGATCATGGCTGGCGGCGCGGAGCTGGGACCGTCCGAATTACGCGAAAAACTGGGGATTTCGCGCAAGTTCTTGATCCCGCTGTTGGAATACTGCGATCGGGTGGGGTACACAAATCGGGGTGCAGTGGGCCGGGTTTGGCATGGCACGTAAATTCCTATGCTGCATGACAATCCACGCCACGGCTCGCTTGACAGGGGCTGGTGCGACCCGTATTTTCGAGTCACGTGGCAGTTCCTCAGGTCCACCCATTCAGGAGCTCTTGTAATCGTCCTGTTTCGTTAGCGCGGAGACAATATGTACCACCGCTGGGCAGCACTTGTGTCCGTGCTCGCCCTTTGTGCGATGACGCCAAAGCATGCGGCGGGGCAGCAAACGCAGCAAACGCCCCGAGGACACAGTGCAGGGGCATTCGGGAAACCTTATCCGAATCCCTTCAATCCTGAGGTTTTCATTCCGTTCAGTGTCGATGCAGACGCGTGCACGGATGGAAGCCAGCAACATGTCGTCAGCATACGGATCCTGAATATTTTGGCGCAGCAGGTCGCCATTCCGGTTCTGTATTTTGGCGGCAACACAACGAAGCCGAGTCCTGCGACGTCGGCGACGGGACCAGTGTCGAATCTGCGGCTGGGTTGCGGGTTCTACACGGGGTTCTGGGACGGCAAGATTCCGGGTACGCGGAAAGACGCGGCCTCCGGGACGTATTTAGTGCAGTTGTTCATCGATGGAAAACTGGCGGGGACGACGAAAAGCTTTTACGCCAAGTAAGCGGCACCGTCAACTGAACGAACTCGCGCGCCGGGAGCTTCATGCTCCCGGCGCGCGTGCGTTTCTGCCACATCGAACCGAACCTCGGCCGCGCTCGGCCGCATTGGCAGATTAGTATCCGAGTATGGTGGCGCGCTACTCGCAGCGCACGCCGCGTTGGCTCACTCGGACGGCACTCACGTTGCCCTCGGTTCCGACATGATCAATCCAGACAAACTCACGGTCAAAGCCGGCGAAGCATTCAACGAGGCGGTGAACGCGGCGCGGCAGAACGGAAACCCGAACGTCTACGATTTGCATCTGCTTGCCGCGCTCCTCGGGCAGGATGAGAGTATCGTCGTTCCGGTCCTGCAAAAACTCGGGGCGAGCGTCGCGGCGTTGCGCGAGCAGATCGTACGGGAGATCGCGCGCTATCCGAAACAAACCGGTGCCCAGCCCACACTCTCCCGGGAGCTCAACCAGGTCTTTGACAAAGCCGAGGACGAAGCGAAGAAACTCGGCGATGAATACATCTCGACGGAGCATTTACTCCTCGCACTCGCGGAGACGAAGGGCACCGAGAGTCGCGGCATGCTTGGCGCTGTCGGCGCGAACCACGACGCGCTGCTCTCGGCGCTCGAGGCCGTTCGCGGGTCGCATCGCGTCACCGATCAAAGTCCTGAAAACCAGTACCAGGCGCTGCAGCGCTACACGCGCGACCTCACCGACGCCGCTCGTCGCGGCAAGCTCGATCCCGTGATCGGTCGCGATGAGGAGATTCGCCGCGTCGTGCAAGTCTTGTCGCGACGCACGAAGAACAACCCGGTTCTCATCGGAGAGCCGGGCGTCGGCAAGACGGCGATCGTCGAAGGCTTGGCGCAACGCATCGTCAACGGTGACGTCCCCGAAGGCCTCAAGAACAAGCGGCTCGTGTCGCTCGATCTGGGCGCGTTGATCGCCGGCGCCAAGTTCCGCGGCGAATTCGAGGAGCGGCTCAAGGCCGTGCTCAAGGAGATCGTCGAGGCGGAGGGCATGTTCATCGTCTTCATCGACGAGATGCACACCATCGTTGGAGCCGGCAAAGCCGAAGGCTCGATGGACGCCGGCAACATGCTCAAGCCCATGCTCGCGCGTGGCGAGCTCCGCGTCGTCGGCGCAACCACGCTCGACGAATACCGCCAGCACGTCGAGAAGGACGCCGCGCTCGAGCGGCGCTTCCAGCCTGTGTACGTCGGCGAGCCGAGCGTCGAGAGCACGATCGCCATTCTCCGCGGCTTGAAGGAGCGCTACGAGGCGCACCACGGCGTACGCATCACCGACGACGCGATCATCGCCGCGGCGACGCTGTCGCACCGCTACATTGGCGACCGATTCCTTCCCGACAAGGCGATCGATTTGGTCGACGAGGCCGCGTCGCGTCTCCGAATCGAGATCGACTCGATGCCGCAGGAGATCGACGAAGTCGAGCGGCGCATCATGCAGCTCGAGATCGAGCGCACGGCGCTGCTCAAGGAAAAGGATCGCGCCGCGATCGAGCGACGTGAAGAGATCGAACGCGAGGTCGCCGGACTCAAGGAGCGGTCGTCCGCCATGAAAGCGCAGTGGCAGCACGAGAAGGAGATGCTCGGCGGCGTCGGCAAGATCAAACAGGAAATCGATCAAGCACGCATCGAGGCGGAGCAAGCGACGCGTCGCGGCGACCTGACCAAGGCCGCCGAGATCACCTACGGGCGCATTCCGGAGCTCGAGCGACGCATGCGCGAGACGGAGCAGAAGCTATCGAGCGTCGATGGTCGACCACAGTTCTTGAAAGAGGAAGTCGGCGCGGACGACATTGCCGAAATCGTCGCCCGATGGACCGGCATTCCGGTATCGAGAATGCTCGAGAGCGAGCGCGAGCGATTGACCAAGCTCGATCAGGAGCTGGCGAATCGCGTCGTGGGTCAGGACGAAGCGGTCCACGCCGTCGCCAACGCGGTGCGCCGCTCGCGCGCCGGGCTCCAGGATCCGAATCGTCCGATCGGATCGTTCATCTTCCTTGGGCCGACCGGCGTCGGAAAGACGGAGACGGCTCGCGCGCTTGCCGAATTTCTGTTCGACGACGAGCACGCGATGGTGCGTATCGACATGTCGGAGTACATGGAGAAGCACGCCGTCGCCCGGCTCATCGGTGCACCGCCGGGGTACATCGGCTACGAGGAGGGCGGCCAGTTGACGGAAGCCGTGCGCCGCCGTCCGTACTCGGTGATTCTGTTCGACGAAATCGAAAAGGCCCACCCCGACGTCTTCAACATTCTGCTGCAGATTCTCGACGACGGCCGGCTCACCGACTCGCAGGGTCGCACGGTGGATTTCCGCAACAGCGTCATCATCATGACGTCGAACGTGGGCTCGACGTTCATTCTCGAGCATGCCCGCGGTGATTGGGCGCTCGTCGAGACGCAGGTCATGGCGGCGTTGCGGCAGCAGTTCAAGCCGGAGTTCCTGAACCGAATCGACGACATCATCATCTTCCATCCGCTCAGCACCGAGCAGATCGAGAAGATCGTCGACCTCCAGCTCAAGCGCCTCGACAAGCTGCTCGCCGAGCGCAAGATCACGCTCGAGGTCACGCCGGAAGCGAAGCGTCTGCTCGCCGAAGAGGGCTACGATCCTGCTTTCGGTGCGCGTCCACTCAAGCGGTCGATTCAGCGATTGATCCAGAACCCGCTGGCGATGGC
>DASYSU010000359.1:0-15042 GCA_036002925.1 Gemmatimonadaceae bacterium
CCGACACCGATGACAGTGTACGACTTGCCCCCGAGCCGCATCGTGTCTCCGACAACTTCGGCGCCGGCTCCGAAGTAGCGGTCCCGGAATGCATCGCTCACGACCGCGACGGGGACACCACTCCCGAGTTGATTCTCCGCCTCGCCAAAGCTTCGGCCGTGCGAGGGCCGCGCCCCGAGCACGGAGAAGTAGTTCGTGCTCACGTATGCGACATGCGCCATTGGCGCATCCCCGCCGTGTCCGACACGCTGCTGTTCTACTATATAGAGTGCGACGGCGGCATCGTGTCCCAGCGCCGCCACGATCGCTTGATGATCGGGGTAATTGACGTTTTCGCTCCAGAAGACATTGCCGCCGGTGCTGCGATTGTGCTCCCACCAGAGCCGACGCAGGCCGGCTGGCTGAGTCACTCCAGCCGGCGGGCGAAAGAAGACGTCATCGAGGAAGCTGAACATCGCCGCATTGACGCCGAGTCCGAGTGTCATGGCGATGACGACGGTGGCCAGGAACGCGGGCGTCCGGCTCAGCGATCGGACAGTGTAACGCAAGTCGTCGCGCAACGATCCAAGGCGATCGATTCGTCGATGGCGTCGGGCGAGGCGCGCGTCGATCTCGCGCAGATGACTTCGGGTCTCTTCGATGTCGCCAAACTCCGTCACGGCGCGCTCGCGGGCTGCCTCCGCCGTCAGCCCCTCGGCCATGAGCTCTTCGACGCGAAGCTCGAAGTGCATACGCAATTCGTCGTCGGTGTCGCGATCGAGGTCCGCGCGCCAGAATCGGAGATAGCGACGCCAGAGTGGCGTCCGACTTGGAAGGGAAGGTGGTGTTCGCGCGCTCACGTCGCCGACTCCGGTGTTGCAGCCAGTACTCGAGCGACAGCGGTGACATAGTCGTTCCAGTCGGCGGTTTCGCTGCGTAGGGCGCGGCGGCCGGCCGTGGTCAAGCGGTAGAATTTTGCGCGCTTGCCCTTTTCGGACGTGCCCCATTCCGATTCGATCCAGCCGCGCTCCTCCATTCGGTGGAGAGACGTATATAGTGCGCCGTCGAGCACCTTGAAGGCCGAGGAGGAGCCGGCTCGAATGAATCGCGCGACGGCGTAGCCATGCATTGGTCCCCAGGACAGCGCGCGGAGCACGAGGACGTCGAGGGTACCCTGAAGGAGATCGAGTTCGCGAGCGGGCATGTCCGAGTATACCCTCAACAGTTGATTCAATCAAGTGTTGAGGTTAGTTGCCGCCCACAGCCGAGGTTGACAGACACGGAGACTCCATTGTATCCTAGCCTAAGATTCTTAGGCTAGGAGCGTTCATGCCCGCTGCGCCCGACCTCGACCTCATTCGCGGCACCCTCGATCTCCTCCTACTCAAGACACTGTCGTGGGGCCCGATGCACGGGCTCGCCGCTCTCCAGTGGATCGAGCGCACCACCAACCAGAAGCTGCAAGTCGAGGAAGGGGCGCTCTATCCCGCGCTCCACCGCCTGGAAGAGAAGGGTTGGCTCGAGGCGGAGTGGGGACACACCGATCGTGGGCGCAAAGCAAAGTTCTATCGCCTCACCGCCTCGGGCCGCCGCCAACTTGCCTTCGAGCTCTCGAAATGGGCGCATTACACCGAAGCCGTCGGTCTGATCATCGCGGCAAAGGGAGCACGCTCATGAGTGCCGGCGAGTGGCGCGGCCTCAAGCGCGTGTTCCGCGTTCCGCTCGGCTGGATGGGCGTCAAGGCGGACGTCGATGCCGAGCTCACCTTCCATATAGAAGGCCGCATCGAAGAGTTGATGGCGCGCGGCATGTCTCACGCCGACGCCGAAGCGGAGACGCGCCGCCTGTTCGGGGACTATGCCCGTATCGAGTCGGAGGTCGAACGGATCGATCGTGGCATGACCCGGCGTCGCACGCTCGCCGAGCGCGCGGACGCGCTCCTCGCCGACGTTGGATATGCCGCTCGAACGCTCGCGCGCCAACCGGTCTTCGCCGGCGTCGTGATCGTCACGCTCACACTCGGGATCGGCGCGACGACGGCGATCTTCCACGTCGTCGATCGGGTGATCCTCCATCCGCTGCCATACCCCGAACCGGAGCGCGTGGTCTACGTCGGTTGGAGATGGAGCGGCAAGGGCGGCTACGCCGGCGCGTTGTCGCCACGGAAGTTCGTGTTCTTTCATGATCAAAGTCACATCTTCGACGGCCTGGTGGCCGAGCACGGGATCAGCGGCACGCTCGGAGAAGCCCCGAACGGGTCGTTCGTGCGGGGTCTTCGCGTGACGGCGGACTTTTTTCGCGTCCTCAAAGTGCAGCCGGCCCGGGGCCGCGCGTTCGTTCCCGACGAATTCTCCTCCGGCGCGCCATCGGTCGCGATCCTCGGCAACGCGCTGTGGGTGACGCGATTCGGCGGTGATCCGACCGTGATCGGGCGCGTGTTTAGGCTCGATGATCGGCCCTACACGATCGTCGGTGTCATGCCCCAGTCGTTCGAGCTAGCCGAGGAGACCGAGTCGTCCGATTTCATTGTTCCGCTTCGCTTCACCGAGGAGGATTTCGCGGACACTGGCAACAACTACCTGGTCCTCGGCCGCTTGCGAAAGGGTGTGACCGAACCACAGGCCGCGCAGGACATGGCGCTCGCCTTCGACCGCTACCGCGCGGCGTTTCCCGATCTCGTCAAGAACGATGATGTCGGCCCGGCGTTGCTAACCTACCGATCACTGTTTGTCGGCGGGTTGGAGTCGGTGCTGTGGGTGCTATTCGCCGCGACAATGTTCGTGCTGCTGCTCGGCTGCGCGAACGTCGCCAACCTGCTGCTCGCGCGAGCGCTTAGCCGCCAGCGAGAGTTTGCCGTCCGCACCGCGTTGGGCGCGGGTCGCGGCCGCATCGTGCGGCAGGTCGTGATCGAGGCGTTGTTGCTCGGCGTCGTCTCCGCCGCGATCGCCAGCGGCGTGAGTCTGCTCGGCGTGCGCGCGTTGACCGCGCTTGCGCACGGCAGCTTGATGCGCAGCACCCAACTCGCTGTCGACCAACGCGCGCTCTGGTTCACGACGTTGATCGCGGTGGCGGCGAGCATCGGCATCGGATTGGCGGCGGCGATTCCCGCCACGCGCATCGATCTCGCGCGGAGTCTCACCGAGGGAGCGCGCGGCGGATCACCGTCGCGCCGGCAGCGCGGCCTGCGCAACGCGCTCGTTGCGACCGAGTCCGCGATCGCCATACTGCTCCTCGCCGGCGCGGGACTTTTGATCGCGAGCTTCGCGAAAATGCGCGCCGTCGACCCGGGGTTTGTCCGCGACGGCATCGTCACCGCGCGCGTCGCGCACGTACCGGCGGGCTACGACTCGGTGAGCGCGATCATCGAATTCGAGCGACGCGTGCTCGAACGTCTGCGTGCGACGCCCGGCATCGCGAGCGCCGGGGCAACGTCATCGCTGCCGCTCGTACGCGGATGGAACACGGTCATGACGCTCGACGGGAATATCGACGCATCGGAAGGTGGCCTCGAGTGGCGCGCGGTGAGCTCAGGATACTTGCGCACGTTCGGCATTCAACTCCTCCACGGCCGCGACTTCAGCGACGCCGACAGCCGCTCGGCGCCGGCGGTGGTGATCGTCAGCAAGTCGTTCGCCGATCGCTGGTGGCCCGGCGAGAATCCGCTGGGTCGGCGCATCTGGATCGGCAGGTACCGCGGCAAGCAGGGCAGAGCCGGCCCCGGCGATCCGGTGCGGGAGATCGTTGGTGTCGTTCCCGACATGAAAGACATGGCGCTCGACCAATTGCGCCCGCGGCACACGGTGTGGGTGCCGCAGGCGCAGATGCAGTCCGACTTCGCGTTGCTGCCCGCGTTCGCGGTTCGCGCAACCGACGCCCGCGCCGCGGCGACGGCGCTTCGAAGCGCGATCACCGACGCCGATCCGAGAATGGGCGTACCAGATATCTCGACGATGAGCGACATTCTGGCCTCCTCCGCGTCGTACCAGCAACGATGGTTCACGCTCGTGCTCATGTCGCTCTTCGCGGCGGTGGCGCTCGGACTCACGAGCGTCGGCATCTATGGCGTGGTGTCGTACTCGGTCGCGCGTCGCGTCCACGAGATTGGCGTGCGCATGGCGCTCGGCGCGCGACCGGCGACGGTCGTGGGGCTCGTCGTGCGGCAAGGGATGGCGCCGGTCGTGCTGGGGTTGGCTGTGGGAATTATCGCCGCGCTCGCGCTCTCGCGACTACTTACGACGATGCTCTTTGGTGTGAGCCCGCACGATCCGCGAACACTCGTCGTCGTTGCAGTGCTGCTTGTAGCGGTGGCACTGCTGGCGAGCTATCTCCCGGCGCGCCGCGCGACGCGTGTCGATCCGCTGACCGCGTTGCGGGCGGAATGACGATCACGACGACTATTCCTATTGCAAGGTTGCGTCAAACGTTGAATCGAATGCTCAGAATGTCGCCGTCGGCGACCACATAGTCCTTTCCCTCGACCTTGAGGAAGCCCGCATCGCGCAGCGCGTGCTCCGAGCCGTGCTTGATGAATTGCTCATACGGCATGACCTCAGCGCGTATAAAACCGCGCTCGAGATCGGAGTGAATGCGGCCGGCGGCTTGCTTGGCGTGCGTGCCGCGCCGAATGGGCCACGCGCGTACCTCATCCTCTCCGACGGTGAAAAACGAAATCAGATCCAGGAGCCCGTACGCCGCGCGAATGAAGCGCGTGACCGCGGATTCGGTGAGGCCGTAATCGGCGAGAAACGCCGGCTGATCTTCCTTTGGCATCGTCGCGATCTCGGCTTCGATGCTCGCCGATAAGACGATGCCCGCCGCATGCTGCTGCTCGAGCGTTCGCGCCATCGCCGGCGGCATGGGACTCGCCGCGTCTTGTTCGCCGCGATTGAGCACGACGAGCAGCGGCCGATCGGTCAACAGCGCGTAGCCGCGCAGCGGCTCCCGGTTGAGCGCCTGCGGTGAGAGGGAGCGGATCGGCAGCTCTTGCTCGAGCGTCGCCCTCATGTGCTCGAACATGGCGACCTCCAGCGGATCCGCCTTCTCTTTTCGCGCGCGATCGATGCGCCGCTCGACGATACCCAGATCGGCGAGGATGCTTTCGGCGAGAAAGGCGTCGAGATCGCCAGCAGGATCAGCCGCGCGCTCGAGCGCGGGGTTGTCAAAGTCGCGCAGCACGAGGCAGAGCACGTCCTGCTCGCGAATGCGATCGAGCGCTTTCCGTGACAGTCCCTTGCTCTCGGCGCCGTGCTCGCCGGGAATGTCGCTGAAGACGATCTCGGCGTAGGTGGTCTTCTTCGGCTTGAACATGCGACTGAGCCGGTCGATGCGCTCGTCGGGGACCTTGACGGTGCCGAGGTGCACTTCGCCGCCGAAACCGGTGGGCACGCCGAGGCCGGTCAGCGTATTGAAGACCGTGGTCTTACCGGCGCCCGCAAAACCAACAAGACCAACTTTGATGGAGCACCTCGTGCGTCGCGCGAATCGTTAACGAGTATCGACGCAGCGGGGCGTGATGTCAAACACTCGTGAGCCGCGTCTCCCGACGTCGGTCCACGTACATGCGCGCCCCAGCTCCTCTCTGCGCGAAGTTACTGCGGGCTGAAATGATCGCAGATGGTCAATCGCAGTTCCCGAACACGTCAGACGAGAAGCCGATCGACCTCGGCCAGCAGCTGATCGGCCGAGAATGGACGGGTGAGAATGTGAATTGCGCCCGTCCACCCCGGTGGGCTGTACTGAACATCGTCGACCATCACGATCGCGGGAGTCTCCGACATTCGTACCAGGATGCGCCGTTCGGATTCGTCAACGATGAGCAGGTTCGGCGTGTCTCGCTCCGCAAGCACAACGCCCGCATCGACGGTCGGCGCCTCGAGGACGCGGAGCTCGCGTCGTCTCCGGAGACATTCGCCCACGTACCAACGAACGTCCGAGTCGGGCGCGACGACGAGCACGGTGAAACGCGCCGGCTCGTCGCGCACCGCCAGAGTGGGCGCGGTCGCTTCCCCGTCGTCGAGGAGGGCGGCCTCCATCCGGACTCGAGCGGACGGAGGCGGAACGGGCTCGTCGCGCATCACTTCATGCCGATGCCGTGAGGCCGCGCCGGCCCGGTCGCGAATGCCGTATTGAAATCCACCACCTGAAAGGCCGGATCCACGCTCAGACTTTTTTCGCCGACGTCGAGAACGTGAAGCTTGTGGTCACCCTCGAGGTGCACCTTTCCGAAGCCGTCTTCGTTGAGGAAATAGTCGGTGACGACGAGACGCTTGTCGTCATGCGTTAGGTGGACGGAGTGTGGCCCCGCGTTCGCGCCGAAGCTGACCACGGCGAGTTGCCTGAAGCTCGCGGGATTCGAAATGTCGAGCATGACTACTTGTCCGGCCATGAAAGTGGCCGTGATGAGGCTCCGCCCGCCGCGCGGCACCGCCAACAACCCCGGCATCCCGCCGGGAACCGGTGTGTCGACATGGGGCGTGACGTCGCTCAGGTCGAATGCTTGCACGTAACTGCCGTCGGTGGGATCAACGGAGTACATCAGTCCCGTGAACATGTTCACGGTCACCGCGCGCCCGTGTTCGTCGCCGGGAATGAATTTCACGTCCATGGTTCCCGCGTCGTCGGGCAGGAATACCGATCGCGTGATCGTGCGGTTGGCGAGGTCCCAGAAGCGAATGGAGCTGCGAAGCTCGAGACCGCCTGGGACCACGTTCAGCGTCGATGCCGGATTCACGAAGTCGCTGGTGACGAGCGCGTTCCGCGAGAAATCCGCGTCCATGCCATGCGGGTTGAACTTGCCGTCGGCAGGCAGCGCGGACGGATATTCCGCAACCAGCTTCAGATTCGCGTCAAACTCCGCAACGCGGCCGCCCGGGCCGCCGCTCGCCGATCCCATGTTGGTGACGAGAAATCCTCCGCCGGGAAGCGCGAGAAAGTCGTCGGTGATGCTGGACTGCGGCGCGTGCGTCGACGAGACGAACTTCGGATTCCGCGCGTCGGAAATGTCGAAGAAGAAGATGTCGTTCTGCCCGTGAAGGACACTCAGGAGTCCCCCGCAGGCGAGAATGTTCTGATCGACCGACGTGTGACAGTGATGCGGCTCGTTGCCGATGTTGCCAGGGGGAGGGAGGGGAACAGTCTTGAGCAACTTCCCATACTCCGGTGACTTCCGATCGAAGTCGATCACGGCGAGGAAGTCCGGCGCAACGTGCGCCTGATCGCTCGCCCAGACGTAGAGGGTTGTGGCTTCTTGCCCATGACCGCCGTGCCCACTGGCGTCGCGATTGGCTGAGACTTCAGTCGGAGCCCTCGAGACGTTGGGGGACGCCGCGTCCTGCGTCGCGCCGCATCCCATGCCGACCGAGACTGCCGTGATGCCCATTAATGTCCGCATCTTGCGCATATGTGCCTCCAGGCGTCGAAGAACCAAACTGCTTTCGCGCCGGAAACCTTATGGGCAGCTGCGGCTTACACTGAGCAGCGGTGGTGCGACTTTAGGCGATTGATGGTGCGCGCACCCTGAGTGACATCGCGAGCATCACGGCTTGCATGGATTGCCCGGAAGGCGGCATTCGCTGCGCCTTTTGACTCGATCTCCTGTTGACAATCGGAAGGAACGGAGTTACTCCTTCCGACACTCAACAGGAGAGCACAACGGCATGCCGCGTGAAACGCCGGCCGACGTTCTGCAGGGAACCCTTGACCTTCTCGTGCTCAAGACTCTAGCGCTCGAGCCGATGCATGGGTGGGGCATCGCTCAGCGCATCCAGCAGCTTTCGCGCGAAGCACTCACTGTCGGGCAGGGCTCTGTGTACCCGGCCCTGCTTCGCCTGCAGAATCGAGGCTTGATCGACAACGAGTGGGGCGTGTCCGAGAACAATCGCCGGGCACGCTACTATCGGATCACGGCGCTCGGTCGCAAAGAGCTGAAAGCCGAAACGGACGACTGGCGTCGCTATGCGCAGGCCGTGGAGCTGATTCTCGGTGCGGTCTAGAACGCGTTTCCATCCGGCCGCGCTCCTGGCCGCAGCGCGGGGACGCCTGCACGCACTATTCAATCGTGGCGTGATGGAGCGCGAGCTCGACGAGGAGATGCGCTTCCATCTCGAGATGGAGATCGCGAAAAACGTGAAAGCCGGAATGGCCGAGGTGGAGGCGCGCCGGGCGGCCGTGTTGGCGTTCGGCGGCGTGGACCGAATGGCCGAGGCGCATCGAGATGCGCGCGGCACGCGCGTGGTCGAGGACATATTCGCCGACTTGCGATACGCCGCGCGTTCTCTCGCCCGGGCTCCCGGATTCGTTGCCGTATCGATCTTCACCCTCGCCATATCGATCGCGATCGGCACCGCGCTATTCACCGCCGTCAACGGCCTGATCTACCGTCCGCTCCCGATCCCGGATGGTGACCGGCTCATCGCCATCTACACAAGCGACTACAACGGACGCGAACGCCGCGGCAGCAGTTCCTACGCCGATCTCGTCGATTTCGCGCGCGAAGCGGAACCAGTTGCCGATCTCGCCGGCCAGGCGCGAGTCATGTTCGCGCTCACTATCAACGACAACGTCAAGCTGGTGACGGGATCCCTCGTTTCCTCCGGATACTTTCGGGTGATGCGAGTGCGACCCGAGGCAGGACGGTTCCCGTCGGTGGAGAAGCCGGATGTCCCGTCGATTGTCTTGAGCTATACGCTGTGGCGGACGGCGTTCGGTTCGGACTCGTCAGCGATCGGGCGCTCGGTACGAGTGAACGGCCAACCTTTCACGATCCTAGCCGTTGCGCCTCCAGTGTTCCGCGGCACGAGCCGCGAAAACGCCGATGAATTTTGGATCGACGCGACTTTCGCCCCACTGGTAAGTCCGCGAGACGACTTTCTCGAGCGCCGCGGCAATCGAGCCTTTCACCTCTTCGGTCGTCTGCGGAACGGCGCGTCACTCGACGCGCTCAAATCACGTCTAGACGTTGTCGCGTCACGCTTGTACCAGGCCGAGCCCGATGCCTGGCGCGACACCACAGGGAGCGGACGCGTCGTGACTGCGATGCTGGAGCACGATGGATACATGGCCAGCATTCAGCTGCCGGATCTGTTGGCGATCATTGGAGGTGTCGTTGCCCTTGGTTTCGGGCTTCTGGCCATCGCCTGCGCCAACCTCGCGAGCATGCAGCTGGCGCGTGGCGCCGCACGCCGGCGTGAGATCGCCACCCGCTTGGCTCTCGGGGCCAGTCGCGGCCGACTCATTCGTCAACTGCTCGCCGAGTGCGCGCTGGTCACCGTACCCGGCACGATCGCGGGTGTGGTGCTTGCCGTCATGACGTCGACGCTCGTCTCGCACTACCGGCCGATACCACTTCCGTCGATCGATCTCTCACTCGATTGGCGCGCTCTCGCATTCATCGCCGGCGCGTTGATGCTCGCGCTTCTCGTGTTCGGATTGCTGCCCGCGCTGCAAACCGTGAACGCCGACGTGCTCACCGATCTGAAAGGCGAGCACGGCGGATCGCGCGGCGCGCGAATTGGCGGTATGCGCGGCGGCCTGATTGTCGTCCAGGTGGCGCTGTCGGTCGTGTTCACGGCGGCATCGGGTCTGGTGGCACTCGCGCTCATGCGCAACGCGAGCGAAGGACGCGACGAGGCCCGCAAGGTGCTCATCGCCCGTCTCAACTTTCTCCCGGCCGGTGGCGACTCGGCTCGTGTGCGCACACTCGTCGACGAGCTGATCGCCCGCATCAACGCCATTCCGGGCGTCGTCTCGACCAGTGCCGCCGAGTTCATCCCGGTGCGCGGCACGCGCCGAACCGTGATGGCCGAGGTCCGCGACGCGGCGCGTCAAACAAAGAAGCGCGAGCTCGACGTGACCGCTGTCGCACCGAGGTACTTCCGGGTCGTGGGCATTCCATTGTTGCGTGGGCGCGACTTCGAACCACGCGACGTCGGCGTCGGATACCAAACCGTCATCGTGACCAAGGCGATGGCGGATGCGCTCTGGCCCGGTGAAGACGCGATGGGAAAGCGGATCGTGATCAACGACAAGAGTTCCGCTGAGGTAGTCGGCGTGGCCACCGATCCGCTCGGGCAGGGGCCGGCGACGGAGCACTCGTACCCAGGCCTGCTGTACCTGCCGATGAATCTGAGGGCCGAGGCCGAGGTGATTCTACACGTCCGCGCCCCGTCGAGACAGGCGGCGATCGCCGGCCAGCTGGCACAAATGCTCCACCGCGAGAGCACCCGAATCGTCGCGCCGGACGTGATCACGCTCGACGAATACTACAATCGCGTGGTGCTGCCACAGCGCATCATGGCGCGGGCCTCCGGCGTACTGGCGGCGTTGCAGCTGCTGCTCGCGGTCGCCGGATTGTCAGGACTCGTCGCCTACGTGACGACGCTGCGGCGCCGCGAAATCGGAATTCGTACCGCGCTTGGCGCGAGCGGGCGAAGTGTGATCGTGCTGGTGATGCGACAGGGGGTCCGTCTCACGCTGATCGGCGGGGCGATTGGACTCTTGCTGAGTCTCGCCGTCAGCCAGGTGATTGCGGCGACGATGCCCGTCACCGTTCCGGTGATGGTTGGCGGACTAGTGCTGGCCGCTGGAATCTTCGCGTTCGTTGCCATGATCGCGATGTTGTTGCCGGCGTGCCGCGCGCTCGACGTCGCTCCGGCCGTCGCGCTGCGAGTCGACTAACATTTCCCACGCTCACAAGAGGATGAGCGCGCGTGCCAACCCGAGCAGTGCACCGGATCTTTTTTAGGATCTCGAAGGAAACCGCGTGCCCTTCCGGTCGACGAGCATGATGAAACCTCAACTCAGCGCCGCGCGGCGCCACTGACCCTGGTGCGATACGCGGCAGGAGTGGCGCCGTACGCTTCCTGAAAACAGCGGCAGAAATACGACACGCTGTTGAACCCGACGGCGTACGCGACCTCGGTAACGGTCGCCGAGCTCTCCGAGAGGAGCCGCTCGCCCGCCTCGACCCGCATACGCCGGATGAGGTCTGATGGCGACTGATCGAACAGCTCGCGGACTCGCCGGAAAACGCGAGAACGGTCCTGGGCCAATGCGTCCGCCAACTCGGCAACGCCGAAATCGGGATCGGCGAGCCCTCGTTGGATCTCGGCACGAACTCGTTCAACGTAGGCCTTATCAGACGGAGCGACGGCCGACGGCACGAAAGGTGGCTCGCCCGGGGAAGGATTCGAGAATCGCTCGCGCAGCCGACGGCGCGAGCGGATTAGATTGCGAACGCGTACATCGAGCTCGCGCATCTCGAATGGCTTCACGATGTAATCGTCGGCCCCGTGTTCGAGTCCCGCCAACCGGCGTTCGTCGTCGGCCTGTGCGGTGAGCAGCACGATCGAGAGAAAGTCCGTCTCGGGATTCGCGCGGAGCGTGCGAACGAGCTCGTACCCGTCGGTACCTGGCATCATGACGTCCGAGAGTACGACGTCCGGCAGATGCCGGCGGGCGAGCGCGATACCTTCGGCGCCGTCCGACGCCTCGAGCACGCGGAACGTCGCCGCGAAATGATCGCGGACGTAGACGCGGAGGTCCGCACTGTCGTCCACGATCAAAAGGGTGGGGACGTTGTCGCGCGCTTCGATCTCCTCGGATTCCGCGGGTGCGATGCGCTGCTCGGCGGTGTCGGTGGCGACCGTGCCAGGAACGTCGGGGAGCGCCACGCCTTCGTCGGCCGCGGCGAGGCGCGGGATGATCACCGTGAACGTCGTTCCGTTTGTCCCGCTTTCGACAGCGATCGTTCCGCCGTGCAGCTCGACGAGCTCCTTGACCAACGAGAGCCCAATCCCGGTGCCGATTTGGGTTCGGGCGGGCGAGGTCGACTCGTCGACCTGGTAGAATCGCTCGAACACGTGTGCAATCTGATCGGGAGGAATGCCTGACCCTGAGTCCCGCACGACGACGCGGGCGGCATCGCCGGAGTCTGACAGCGCGACCTGCACGAATCCGCCGTTCGGCGTGAACTTGATCGCGTTCGACAGGAGGTTGGTGAGAATCTTCTCGATCGCGTCCGCGTCGAACGAACCGCGCAACGACTCGGGGGCCGACACCGTGAGGCGGATGCCTTTGCGTTCGACCACCGCGGCGAACGCGCCGACGATCCCACGCGTGAACGCGGCTACATCGATTGGACGCGGCGTGAGGTGCATTGCCCCGGCATCGAGCTTCGCGACGTCGAGCAACTGGTTCACCAGCCGGAGCAAGCGACGCGAGTTGCGGAGCGCAATGTCGAGCCAGCGTGTGACCTGCGGATCATCCGACGAACGCGTCTGCAAGTCCTCGAGCGGCCCGATGGTGAGCGTGAGCGGCGTGCGAAGTTCGTGGGAGACGTTGGCGAAGAAGCGCGTCTTGGCGCGGTCGAGCGACTGGAGTCGAGTGTTGCGGTCCGCCAACTCGTGCTCCCGGTCGCGCAGCGCTGCGGTTCGTTCGTCGACCAGCTGCTCGAGCTGTCGCGCGCGGGTGCGGAGTTGCACTTCGCGGAACCGCACGGCGCCAAACAGCAGCAATCCCAGCGCTGCGAGCGCGGCCCAACGAAACAGGGCCGTCTCCGTCGCGCGCGGTATGACTTGGACAGCGAGTCTCGTTCCCGGCTCGTACCATCCGCCGGCGACGTCACTTGCCTCGACGACGAAGCTGTATCGTCCCGGCGGGACTTTCGTGTAGAACGCGGTGCGTCGATTTCCGGCGTCGACCCACGCCGTGTCGTACGAGTCGAGCCGGTAGCGAAAGCGAACGTTCGTCGGCTCTACGAATGTGAGAGCGGTGTACTCGATCTGCACGTTCCGCTGGTTCGGGCGGAGCATGATCGAGCCCTGCTCCGGCCGCAGCGTTTCTCCGCCGGCACGCACTCGCTCGACGACGAGCGGCGGTGCGACGCGTTCGCGGCCTACGTCCGCGGGATCGACCGCGACGACGCCGTCCTGCGTCGGAAACCACAAACGTCCGTCCGCTCCCTTGGCTCCCGCCGGTTGAACGCCGCCGTTGCCTTCGCGATTACGAATGCCGTCGTGTTCCGTGTACGCCGTCGAGTGAACCGCCGTCGCCTTTCCGTCGGCGAACGCGTTCAACTCGGCGCGCTCGACCCAGAAAATTCCCCGGTTGGTGTTCATCCACAGACGTCCGCGGTCGTCCTCGAGGATCTGGTGGATGACCTCATCGAACAATCCGTTCGCCATTCCGATACGCACGATCCGCTTCGACGCGTTCGCGCCGCCACCCGAGGCTCCGCTCCACGCGCGCGGATCGAGGCGTGCGAGCCCGCGTCCTTCTGTTCCGACCCAGAGCAACCCATCAGCATCCTTATACAGCGAGCGAATGAGATCACTCGGAAGACCGTCGGCGCTCGTGACGTAGGTGAGCGTGCCTTCACGATATCGGATGAGACCTGCACCGTTCGTTCCCATCCACAGCGCGCCGTCGGCGGTACTCGCGAATGCGCGCACCGTCGCCTCTCGCCCACCGAACGATGTCGGGAACGTGGTCCATGTTTTTCCGTCGTATCGAAGGAGGACGCCCGGCGCGCCCGCCCACAAGCGACCGTCCGCGTCGCCGTACAGTGCCAGCACTGCGCGATCGCCGAGCTCCCGCGGGCGTTCGCTGTGACAGCTCATCGTCGGCGGAGTGCATCGCAACACTCCTCCATCACCGTGTGCCGTCCCCATCCACATCGCGCCGGTTGGGTCCTCGTAGAAGGAGTTGACCGCCGTCGGGTGCTTGCCATCGCCGACAACTGTCGCGCGACCAGTGACCGGATCGAGGCGACTCGCCCCTCTGCCCCAGGTGCCGAGCCAGATCTTGCCTGCTCGGTCGGCGTAGGTCGCGTAGACGTTCGGGTACCCGACACCTTCCCCGACGCTGTAGGTGGTGAACAATCCCTGTTTGAGTCGATGGAGGCCGCCTGCGTCTGTGCCGATCCAAAGGCTACCCTCGCGATCGAAGAGCGCGTTCGATACGGTGCGATGCTCGGGCAGCGTGAACACATGCTGGTCATTGCGGAAGACGTCGCTCCCACCGACCGTCCACACTGCGTCGCCGTCCGACCACAGTCGTGCGCCGTACGCGCTCGATCCCGGACGCACGAGGACGCCGACACCCGAATCGAACCGGTAGATGCCGGCATGGGTTTCGGCGTACAAGGCACCTGTCGCGCGGACTTGCACCAGGTTCACTACCGAAGACGGCACGCCGGGGACGCGCAGAGCGTGGTCGCGCAGCGACCAGAGTCCGCGGTTAACGACGACGACCCAAAGCACACCGGATGCATCTTCCATGAGGTGAGGAACGAAGCCGCCCTCGATGGCGGGATCCGTTACAACTTTGGAGACCTGCAAATCGTTGGTGACTTTGAAGACGCCGGCGCCTGCTGTGCCAACCCACAGCGTTCCGTCGCGCCGACGCACCAAGGCGGTTGCCGGCGCATCCAACGTTCCACGCCCGACGCGAATCAGTCGATCGCCGCGCACCGTCCACAATCCCTCGGGCGTTCCGACCCAAACGGCGCCCGTCGAGTCGACCTCCATCACCGGGACACCCCCGCCCGGCGTTCCATTTTCATAGGGAATGTTGTCGAATCGGCCGTCGCGTACTCGCACCACGTGACTTTGCTCGGTCGTGAGCCACAGCGTCCCGTCGCGCCCTTCTTTCAACTGGACGATTCGGTTGCTCGGCAATCCTTCAGAATTCGCCGTATTGAAGACGGTGAACCGAATTCCATCGAAGCGAACGAGTCCGTCGAATGTCGCGGCCCAGAGGTATCCAGTTCTGTCCTGGACGAGACCGTTGACCGAGTTGACGGGGAGGCCGTCTTTCGTGGTCCACGATTCATGCACCCACGATCGGGGCGATGCGTTCCGTGGGCCTGACGCACCGACTGTTTGAGCAGCCGAATCGCGCACGGTCGGTTGCAAGAGCAGCAGAACTGCCGCGGCGATGATTCGCGGCGCGATCTCGAATATGCGATACAACGGGTCACCTGATGGGGATCGCATTCAAACTCTACGCGAAGGGAGCAACGCCATTTTCCATTATAGGTATCGTTCCCGGTACCCGTTAGATCGA
>DASYSU010000360.1:0-7291 GCA_036002925.1 Gemmatimonadaceae bacterium
CGGCGCGACGAGGGTCGCGATAAAGCCTATCAGCTTACATGAACTACGCATCGGGATGGACTCCAGTGGCTGGTGTGGTACGGGCGACTGCAGCGGCGGTTCACTTCGCCGGCAATTCAGTGAGCAACTTCTGCATGATGCCGATCTCGACCGTTTGCGCCGTGACGACATCGTTCGCGAACACGTTCACGTCGACTTCCTGTCCGGCAAGCGGGCTGCTGAATAGGTCGTCCACCATCTTTAGCGCGCCGGCGTGGTGCTGGATCATCAGGCGGAGGTACGCACGGTCGAATTCGACTCCCTTGGCCGCGTCGAGCTCCTTGAGTTGAGCGGTCGTCAGCATTCCCGCCATCATCATGTCGTGCCACGACGAGGTATCGGGTGCGAACTGCTTGTTGCGTCTGAGCCAGGCCTGCATGATGCGAATCTCCGGCACCTGCGACTGATCGATCTTGTTCGAGAGTTTCAGCACTTGCGGATTGGCGCCGTGCGACTCGGCCATGCGAGACATGACGATCGCCTGCGAGTGGTGCGCGATCATCCCCTGCATGAACTCGACGTCGGCCTTGGTATAGAGGGCGCCTTTCGGGATCACGATCTCGTGACCCATGTCCATGCCTTTCATGTCGCCACTCTGAGAGAGCGCGAGGGATGGACCGCCGATCAATCCTATGGAGAGCACGAGCGTACTGGCAACGCGTTTGGTCGTCACGATGAGCTCCTTCAGTCAGTCTCCTCGGCGAGAGAGAGTTGATCGGTTCCGAGGAACTGAAGAAACGATACGTCGTGTCGCGTCTGCGCACTAGACGTCGGGCCATCGTCGCGGGTGGCGAGTCGAACTGAAACGCCAGTGTTCGAAGAGCCTCAACTGGAAGCCGCGGCGGGAGAGTTTCCTAGCGCCGACAGTTGGCTGTGAGCACGTTTTGGCACCCCGTCGGAGGACAACATGAGACGCTTGACGTTCGCGCTTTCGTTCTGGGTATTCGCGCTGCCGGTCCTCGCCCAAGGCAGTCCGCCCCAGAATGCGGCGAATCAGCCGTACACAATGGAGTACTATTACAAGGTACAGTGGGGACACCAACAGGAATTCCTCAACCTCTTCCTCAAGAATCATTACCCACTGCTGCGCAAAGAGGTCGACGGCGGCCGAATCCTCTCGGTCAAGATCGAAACGCCGGCGAATCACATGACGGAGGATTCACGGTGGGACTATCGGGTCACGCTCGTGTTCAAGAGCTCGGCGGTCGCGACGTCGGCGAATCCCGACGAGCCGGCGCTCATTAAAGAATTGTGGCCCGATCAGGCGACCTTCATGAGAGAGGAGCAACGCCGATTCGAGATCCTGCTCGCGCACTGGGATCTGCCCGTGACCGACGTCACTCCGACAAAGAAATGACGGCAGCGACGTGGTTGATCCGTTCGTTTGCGCCCCCAGCGCTATCGTTGCGGTCGAACGAGTGCATCGAATGGCGCGTAGCCGTGCAGCGACGTGAGCGCATCGTTGTAGTGCCACGCCGAAATTGTCGCCACGTAACGCGAAACGCTCGAATCCCTCGACGAACGCCTGGTATGCGGCGAACCTGGGCGCCCTGAATCCGCGCGGCAGTATTGCGATCTGTCGAATACCGAGCGCGCCTAACAAATGGTCGCCCAGCGCGTCCACGGCCGGAATTGGATCTGTCACTGGGCCAGTGGACGGATCCAGTGTGATCGCGATCTTGCCGGTGCGCACGTCTGTGACTTGCGCCTGAAGTGCAAGCGAGTCACCGCGCCGCACGATCGTACCCGAGACGATCATCCCGGTGTGCGTCGCGGTCGACAACCGATTGAGCCGTTCGGCTTGGCCGCCCATCGTATCCCGGAGTGCCATCAACACCATGTTCGATGGCACGACCTCGATTGATCCCGCTTGTGCGACGTTCGCCGAGATTCGATCGGCGGCGATTCGGCCGATGTTGTCGAATCGTAAGTCTCCCGTGAGATTCTCGAATGGTGCGATCAGCAGACGCGTGCCCACCGGTGCCGCGGACGGTTCCTCTCGAGCGCGCCACAGCCAGACCCCCCCGCCACGCCGATCGCTGCGACAAGCGCCGCCGAGACCAGCATGGCGCGTGATGCGCGACTCGAGCGGTTGCGTGGAACCGAGATCTGCGTCGGCGTCGTCAATGCGTCCAAAGCGTGCACGATCGCGGTCGCGTTCTGAGGGCGATCGGCCGGACGTTTCTCGAGGCAGCCCATCACTAGCGTGGCGAGCGCCGGCGGTATTGCCGCTCTGCGGTTCTGCAGCGGCTCAGGCGTATCCACGACGTGCGCCGAGAGCAGAGCCTGCGCCGTGCGTCCGGCAAACGGTGTTTGTCCAGCGAGCATCTCGTAAGCGACCATGCCGAGCGCGTAGATATCAGCGCGGTGATCGACACTCGGATCGGCCGTGACTTGCTCGGGCGACATGTACGCCGGCGTCCCAATCGCGATGCCCACTGACGTCAACGGTCCGCGCTCCGCGGTCGCTGAATTGATCAGCGCCTTCGCGACGCCGAAGTCGGCCACGAGTGCGATGCCACCGGAGAGAAGAACGTTTTCCGGTTTGATGTCGCGATGAACGATCCCTCGCTCGTGCGCATAAGCGAGCGCCGTCGCCATCTCGCGCAACAACCGGACTGCCTCGGCGATCGGCAGTTCGCCGTCACGCGCCAGGCGATCACGCAGCGACTCGCCTTGAACGAACGGCATGGTGTAGTACGGTAGGCCGTGCGTCTCGCCGGTCGTAAGGAGCGGAACGATGTGCGGATGCTGCAGCTGCGCGATGAGCGCGATCTCACGTTGAAAACGAGCGACGGACACGTCGACCGCCATCTCCAGCGGCAGAACCTTGACGACCAGTTGTCGATGAAGGGCCACATCCTCGACGAGGAACACCCGAGACATGCCGCCACCGCCGAGCTCGCGTCCAAGGAGGTACGCGTCGCCAAGCGCGGATTGCAGGTGCGTGCGAAGCTCAGCGGCCACGCTACGCCGTCGATTGGGTCACGCCTCAACTAACTCGCGAGGTGCACGAGGCGCCAGGTTTGCTCCGGTGATCGCGACAGGAGAGTGAGGCCCAGGCCACGAGCCGCGTGGATCGGCGAGCCGACTGGGATCCCCGTTTCAATACTTCCACCAGGGCGTCGTCGTCCCCGGCGGCATCTTTCGCAGCCCGAACTCGGCCATCTCTCGCAAGCGGTCGGCGTTCGTTCCCGGCCCAGTCCAGCAATGCGGCTTCTGATCTCCGTAGACGAAATAGCCTTCGTAGTGTGGGTTGGTCGTCGTCTTCATCCACGCCTCGAGCTCGCGGGTCGCGCGATCGAGGAAGAAGCTGTCCATGTTCCCGACGTAGATGTGAACCTTGTCGACGAGCTTCGGCCCGACGGTCGCCCAATTCTTCTGCAAGTAGTGCAGCAGGTCGAAGTTGTCGCGCCAGTATTGCGTGACTGTGTGATCGATCACGCCCGTGCGTGAATCAACGGCCGGCTTGAAGTAGCCATCTGCGCCGATCGGCCCGAACACCGCCTCCCAGATGTCTTGCTGTCCCGTACCGGAACGGCCGTGCGTTCCATTGACGAGCTCCATCCAGTAGCGCTGCTGCGCCGTCTGCCGAATCTCTCCATTGACCTCGCGTGAGTTCACCGTCGGCGTGAGCTGCCACTGGCTGTAGTTCTTGAAGAAGGCGTTCGCGTCCTTGTACATGTTCACTCCTTCGACGTCGGTGAACGTGACGGGGTCAGGGCAGGAAGACCACGTGCCGCCGAAGAAGTCAGGATGGAAGATCTGGAGCGCGAGCGATTCCCAGCCGCCTGTCGATCCGCCCGAGAGCCAACGCGCCCACGGCTCTTTGATGACCCGATAGCGCTTCTCGATCTCCGGGATCAGCTCGTTCATGATCGCGTCGCCGTACGGGCCGTCGTTCACGCTGTTCACCGCGTACGAGTCGTCGAAGTAGGGCGTTGGGTGTTGGAACGTCACCGCGATGAGTCGCGGGAAACTCTCTGACAACCACGCTTCGCGGATCGACTGCGCGCCGCCGCGACCTCCGGGCGCCGCGTCGAAACCGTACGGTGCGCCGAGACCGAAGTGCCCTTGGATGTAGTTCACCGGGTAGCTGATCGTCGACGTCTTGTAATCGCGCGGCAGGAGCACGGTGGCGCCGAGGTAGATGGGACGTCCCCAGAATTTCGTGAGCGACGGGCTCTGGAACTTGAATCGCTGGACGTACTCGTTGTCGGCAGGGATCGTGATCGGCGGAATGACTTTGTCGGCAACCAGTCTCACAACCGTCGCGGTCTTCGGATCGAGACGCACCTTCCGCGGTGCGCCGTAGATGTTCCCGGGCGAGCGCGGCCAGTTCTGTCCTTCCCACTGGTCGTCGTGCATCCAGAGCACGTGTCCATCGGCCCGCTTGAACTCCGAGTAGACGTTCACGAAGGGTTGCACCCAGTATTCGCCTGCCGGGATGTCGGCCATGTCGAAAACGGGCGTGCCGAGGTCGGTGCCGTCGATGATGGCGGCGGCGCCTGGCGCGAGACGCACCACGTCGCGCCCAAAGAGAGGCGCTCCCACTCGGCCGACCTGCGCGCGAGGCTCGCGCGTGCTGTCAGTGCCGATGATGACGTACACTCGGCCAGTGAGCGGCTCGCTCCGCACCGATGGCGGCACCTGGATCTCGAACTTGAATCGTGCACGTCCCGACGGTCCGGGAAGGATGACGGACGTTTGGGCCGCGGCGCCGACCGCCGCGGTCAGGACGAGCGACGCGCACGCGAGTGCGCGATACTGGAATGATTGCATGATCACGCTTCCGAGCCTGGAGTGATCAACACTCTCGGGCGGCGGCCTCGCCGGGGTGGCGAGGCCGGCCGGCAACGAGCTCGATGATATATGCGTTCGATGTAGGTTGGAGCAACAGCTCACGTGCTCGCCACGCCTCTGGCGACGCCGCCGACACTACTCCGTGCGCAGCGCCGTCACCGGGTCCACGCGAGTGGCCCGGCGCGCGGGCACGAAGCACGCGAGTAGCGCCGTCCCGCCGAGCACCGCCGCAACGAGAATCGTCACAATCGGATCGCTCGGTCGCACCTGAAACAGCGCCGCTCCGATGACACGCACGAGACCCGAGCCGGCCAGGAAGCCGATTGCCATCCCGATTCCGACCTGCCATGCAGCCTGCCGGAACACCATCCGGATGACGTTGCCCGAGGTCGCGCCGAGCGCCAAGCGAATACCCATTTCGCGCACACGGCGACTCACCGAGAAGGTCATGACCGCGTACAATCCAATCGACGACAGCGCGAGCGCCACGATGCCGAACACGATGAACAGCGTCGCGAAGATCTGGAAGAAGCGCATGGGTTGCCGCATGAGATCCGTCATGGATTCGGTTGCATACAGCGGGATCTCGGGATCGATCGACGCGACGATCTTTCGCAGCGTCGCCGCGCTCGATGCGTCGGCGCTTCCAGTCACGGCAAGCGCGCCCGTGTCGAATCGAGGCTCTTGCCAGAACGAGGTCAGCACTTCCGCCGGGCGCGGATCATTGAAGCTCGCCGACACCAGCGTCGGTATCACACCAACGATGGTGAGCCAGGGTGCGCTCTGTGCAGAGCCGATGCGAATCCGCTTGCCGATCGGATCGGCATTGCGGAAATGTCTGCGCACGAACGACTCGCTCACGACGGCGACGCTCGTCGAGCCGTTATGGTCTGTCGCGTCGATCGGTCGACCGCGCGTCACGCGGACGCCGAACGTCGAGAAGAATCCAGGCGTCACCGCAAGCGAGGAGACAACAGGATGGTCGTTCTCACGCGGATAGGCGCGCCCTTCGAGCGTCAGGTGGCGCGGCGACCACCCGCTGCCCGGTAGACCATTGCCGACGTACACGCCGGTGATTCCAGGATGCGCGGCAAGATCGCGCTCGAGCGTCTCGAAGAATGTCCGCTGACGCACGCTATCGTTTGTGGCCAGCGTCACCCGAGCCGTCAGGATTCCGTCGGTGGTGAATCCCGGATCGATGTTCCGAAGATTCACGATGCCTCGCGTGATGAAGCCCGACGCGAGCAGAATCGCCGACGACACCGCGATCTCAGCGATCACGATCGTTCGGCTCAGCCGACCGGCGCGGAGCGACGACGCGGCATGCGATTCATCCTTGAGAATGGCGTTGATGTCGAGTCGAGCCGACTGAATGGCTGGGGCCAAACCTGAAACGATGCTTGCGACGGCCGCAACGGCAATCGCGAACATCAGCACCGCCGGGTGCAGACGAATGTCCATCCAGAACAGCGGCATCGACGACGGAGGAACGGCACGATTGAACAACACGACCCCGAGTTGGGCGAGCGCGACGCCGGCGATCGCCGCGACGGCCGCGAGAATGGCGGACTCCACGAGCGATTGCCGCACGATGGCCAGACGTGACGCCCCGAGCGCCGTCCGAATGCCAATCTCGCGTGTACGATGCGCGGCGCGATCGAGCAGCAAATTCGCCACGTTCGCGCAAGCGACGAGCAACACCAAAAGGACCGCGACGAGCATCCCGTAGAGCAGCGTGTAGACGCGCGGATTGATCGACGCGCGGACGAAAGGCAACACGACCATACGCATGTGCGTGTTCGCTGTCGGACGCACCGTCGCGAACCGCTTGGCCAGTCCGGCGAACTCCGCATTCGCGTTGTCATATGTCGCTGCGGGACGCAATCGGCCCACGAGGTTCACGCTCGGACCCTGTCCCGCCGCCAGGCTCGCGGTGTTCTCCTGTAGCGGCAACCACAGGCGCGTGTTGTATGGAAACTCGTACTTCGGCGGCATCACGCCGATGATCGTGTGCGCCCGGCCGTTCACGTGCATGCTGCTGCCGACGATCTGTGGATTTGCTGCGAACCGGTCGCGCCAGAGTGAGTGACTGAGAAGTACGGTGGGCGGGGCAGCCGGATCCGCGTCAGCCGCGCCAAACGTGCGGCCCAGAGCAGGCGGGACGCCCGCCGTCTCGAGGACTCCGCCAGTCACGCGCGCCGCCTCGACACGGTCGGGCCGGTCTCCGCCACTGACATTCACCGTCGCGGTGGAATACGCCCCGAGCATCTCGAACGACCGCTGCTGTGTGCGATACTGGGTAAAGTCGCCTAAGGTCACGAGCGCGTCGACGCCCGGCTGCCGCGGATCGATGAACTTGACGACCGCGATGCGCGACGGCTCGTCGAACGGAAGGCCCTTGATGAGGAGACCGTAAATGATGCTGAACATGGTGGCCGTGAGGCCGATA
>DASYSU010000361.1:0-4804 GCA_036002925.1 Gemmatimonadaceae bacterium
TCCCGGCCCGCCGTCGTCAGCGCCGACGATCGTGCGCGTCGAATCCGATTCGAGGACGTGCGACAGGCGTTCGCGTACCGCGGGCGTAAGCACCTCCTGCGGATTACGCAGCACGCCCGTCGCGGCGACGAGCCAGCCCGCTGGGAGGTCGAGCGTGACGTCGAAGCGGCCAAAGTTGTTATAGAACTCTGACGGCCCGAGATAGGGATCGGTGTCCCAGCCGCGCAAATCGTCGTATACCGCGACGCGCGGATACCACTGCGCGACTTGGTACAGCGTGTCGCCCCACCGATACGTCATTCGGTGACCCGAGCCGCTTCCGCCGGCGAGTTTATAGTGCCATTCGACGTCGATCGTCGCCGTGGTCCGCGGGGCGATGGGCGACGAGAGACCGATGCGAGCCGACGTCGAGTGTAAGCCGGCGACAAACGGGCCGGGTGACGCAACGCTGCCATACGCGGCCCGAGCAGCCGGTGGAGCGCCCAGGTCGATCGTGGCACCATTCACCGCCAACCGAGTGATGACGAACCCTTCGTGGTTTTCCGCCGGAATTGAGGCGCCACGCGGAACGTCGCCACGAAAAATGTTTTGATCGAGCCGCATCTGGATCGACGACAGGGCGGAATCGCTTGCGTTGTGCAGCTCGATCGTCTCGCGACCGGACAGCGTCGAAGTCGCCGGCTCAAGGCGCGCAGTGATCGTATAGTCCATCCAGAGTTGCCAGTAGTTCCGCCCGGGTCGACCGGTGGAATCACGCGTGCCCGCCACGAATGCGCGACGAATGGTATTGGTCAACGGGAGATCGCGACGAATCGCGCGGGTCGCTGGTTGTGGGACTTGCTGGGCCGACAGCGGGACGGCGGCGAGCAACGCGAACAGCGTGAAGGAACGTCGTTGAATCATCAAAGCTCCAAAATGCAAGTCGAACAGCCGAACTTGATGCGGCGGACCTGAGATACTACATCCCACACCGCGATGAAACCAACCTTCTTCAAATCGGGTGCCGACTTCCGCGCGTGGCTCGAGGAACATCATCGCGCGAAACCGGAGCTGCTGCTCGGCTTCTATAAGAAAGGGTCAGGGAAGGGAGGCATCACCTACCAAGAAGCACTGGACGAGGCGCTGGCCTTCGGTTGGATCGACGGAGTCCGGCGTGCTCGCGATGCCGCGAGCTACACGATTCGTTTCACGCCACGAAAGCCTAGGAGCATCTGGAGCGCCGTCAACATTCGGCGGGTACGTGAGCTCACGGCGGCCGGGCGCATGTCGGAAGCGGGTCTCGCGGCATTCGGCAAACGCGATGAAAAGCGGTCGGCGATTTACGCGTACGAACGCGAGAGCGCCGAGCTCGACCCGGAATCGACCAGGAAATTCAAAGCCGACAAAAAAGCCTGGGCGTTTTATCGCGCCCAGGCGCCATGGTACCAGCGTACGTCGACCTACTGGGTCGTGAGCGCGAAGCGGCCGGAGACGCGGACGCGCCGGTTGGCGATCCTCATCGAGTATTCACGAAACGGCGAGCGTCTCCCACAACTCACGCCGCCGCGCAAACCGTCATCCTGATGACGGCGTGGCGCTACGGCATTGCTCGCCCGCCAGGGGCGGGCTTTGGTCCGAGCTCGTACTCCTTCGGCGGGTCGACGCCGAGCAGGTTCTTCACGAAGTAGTCCCAACGCCGGCGCGTCATGTAGTTCGATTCGTTGCCGTAGCCGTGCGGCTGATTCGGCAGCATGAGGAGATCGAAATCCTTGTTCGCCTTGATCAACGCATCGACGACGAGCAGTGTGTTCGTCGGCGGAACGTTGTTGTCCATCGTGCCGTGCGCGAGCAGCAGCTTGCCCTTGAGGTTCTTGGCGAGATTCTCGTTCGCCTGATCGTCGTAGTTCGAGTGGCCGTCGGCCGTTCGCTGCTCGAGGCCCTGGTATCGTTCGCCCCAATCGTCCTCGTATTCGCGATTATCGTGATTCCCCGATTCGGAGATGCCGACCTTGAAGAAGTCGGGATAGCGAAACATCGCGTCGGCAGTTGCGAACCCGCCGCCGGAATGACCGTAGATCGCGGCGCGATCGGCGTCGATCCAGCGATAACGCCTTGCCAATTCTTTCATGCCCGCGATTTGGTCGGGCAGCGTGTTGTCGCCCATGTTCGCGTAGTACGCGTCGTGAAACGCCTTCGATCGCCACGGCGTTCCCATCCCGTCGATCTCGACGACGACAAATCCCAACTCAGCGAGCGCCTGTGCATCGCCGCGAGCGGGCGAGAATGACCGGCCGCCGACCGATCCAGTTTGCGGGCCAGGATAGATGTGATTGATAATCGGGTATTTCTTCGTCGAATCCAGACTGGTCGGCGCGAACATGAGACCATAGAGATCGGTCTTCCCATCGCGCGCTTTGACGGTGATGGGAACTGGCGGCTTCCATCCGATGGCGAGGAGGCGGGAGATGTCGGCTTTCTCGAGCGCAACGACGACCTTGCCACGCGCATCGCGGACCACGGCTGTTGGCGGAACGTCGGGACGTGAATACGTGTCGACGAAAAAGCGGCCCGAGGGCGACAAGGATATGTCGTGGTCGGCATCGTCGGGCGTGAGGAGCGCCAGGCCTTTTCCGTCCATGCCAATTTTATAAAAATGGCGGAAGTATGGATCGCGACCGGGCTCCTTGCCGACACCTTGGAAGTACAGCGTATGCGTCTTCTCGTCGATCCGCAGCAACTGAGTGACGTTGCCCGGGCCAGTCGTGATCTGGTGCTTGAGCTTTCCGGTCGTGAGATCGTAGAGATAGAGGTTCCCCCAGTTGTCGCGCTCGGAGAACCAGATCACCTCGTTCGACGCGGGCAGCACGTGCCAATTGACGCGGCCGTTGCCGGACTCGAACTGCGTCGGCGCCGTCTCGTCGAACACGTCGCGAATCGCGCCCGTCGTTGCATCGGCCACGCGTAATACTTCGTGCTTGTGATCGCGCGACGTCGAAACGAAGGCGAGATGCGAGCCGTCGGGATACCACTCGACGTCGGCCCAATCGCCACCGCGACACGCGATGTGATCGCACAGTGTCGACCGATGTTGGTCGGGCGGCATCTGCAGTCGGACGACGTGCGGCTCCTCGGCGCTGACGTCGATGATGACACGCTGAATCGTCGGGATGATGCTGTCGCCGGGCAGCGGATACTTCCACGCCCGCAGCTCGGGATGACCGACCTGGGTGTTCACGAGGTACATCTCGCCGACGTTGCGCTGATCCTGCTGGAATGTCGCGATCTTCTTCGAGTCGGGCGACCAGATCAGGATGGCCCGGTCGCTGGCTGTCCAGCCCGCGTTGTCCGTTGCGTAGCCGAAATCTTTGACGCCGTCCTTGGTCAACTGGATCTCGCGATTGGTCGCGACGTCGCGCATCCACAAATTCCAATCGCGGATGAATGCGGCGCGCTTGCCATCGGGAGACATCGTCTCGGGGGCTCGAGTGCCGCGACCGCCACGCCCACCGCCACGTCCGCCGCGACCGCCGCGTCCACCGGCGGTGGCACGCTCGCGATCGTCGATCGCCGCGTCGCACCTCGACGTCTCGACGCTGCACGTGGCAGTTCGTCCACCGATCGTGACGGTGATCATCCGACCATCGGGCACGAACTCGAATTGCGTGCTCGCCTGACGCATGATGTCGGGCGTCGATTGTGTGGCGGCGGCGATGGCGCCGGCAAGCGTTGGTTCGGCGAGCAAATTCGTACGCGTCTTTCGAGCGGGATCGACGACAATGAATTCGACGCCGTTCGGTGTGACGTTCCGATACCACAAACGCTCATCGGGGAGCCAGGTTGGCCGAACGCCGATGCCAAACACCAGTGGCGTCGTGTTGTACGCCATGTACCGTTCGGCGCGCGCGTAGTCAGCGCTGGTGATCGCACGTTGCTGCGCGAGCGCGGGCGTGGCGGCGATGATCGCGGAGAGGATGTAGCGGGCTCGCATTGCGTCCTCGGGTATCAGTGGGGGGTGACCGTCGTGCGCGCAATGATCTGCACGCCGGTCGTCAAATTCGCCAACAATACGAGCTCCGTCGTCGACGACGACAGAACCCCGGCGTCGATCAACGCTTTGCGATCGAAGTGGAGCGCGAGACGCTTGTCATCCTGCAGGTCGGCCATGAATCGGCCGCCACGACGGGTGACGCCCACCGTGCCAATGCGGACGGACGAGACGTCAACCAGCGAGACGTCGACGTTCGCATCGGACTCCAACGTGATCTTGACGTCTCCAGTCCCCTGATCGTTGAGGTTGATGACGCCCGAGCCGTTGTCGGCGAGCACAGAACGCCGACCGACGTTCACGATAAGCGACCGAGACCCAGTCGCGCCGTCCTTGTCGGTCACCGTCAACGTGATGGTGTACGTGCCGGCAGCGAGATAGGTCTGCGTCCCCGTGATGCTCGCGCCCGATGCGTTGAACGTGCCGGGCACTGTCGTGCCGTTGCCCCAATCGATCAGCGAGTGCCAGGGCGCATCGGAACCGGGATCGGAGAAGCTGCCGCTCACTCCCACCGATTCGCCGGAGGCGATCGACAGCGCAGTCGTAGCATTCAGGGAGACAGTCGGTGCGACGTTGGCAACAGCGACGCCATGCTGCACGCTCTTCTCCCAGCCAAAGGCGTCGTTGACGACAAGGGTGGCCGTGAAGCTGCCATTATCGGCGAACGACTTCGTCACGACCTTGCCGGATGCCTGGCTACCGTCGCTGAAATGCCACGTATAGCCGAGCGCCTCGGTGCGTCCGAGATCGGTGCGTCCGAGGTCGGGATCAGTACTCGCC
>DASYSU010000362.1:0-4180 GCA_036002925.1 Gemmatimonadaceae bacterium
GCGAGCACGTCGAACATCGGTCCCTGCGGCGTGACCTCGACTTCGACCTCGCGCTCCTCGAGCTTTCCGTCGAGCATGAGTTGGCGAAGCTTGTCGCGCGTGCGCTTGTAGCGCTCCTGCGCCGGGTCGACCGCTTCCTTCACGACGGCGCCGCTGCCCGACACGAGAAAGACGCCGAGTGCGTCGTCCGATGCGTGCGAGTCTCGTGCGGCGGGCTGCGCGGCCGGTTCAGGCTTCTCCGGAGGCGGTGGCGGCAACAACAAGTCGAGCAGTCGTTCGTCGACGCGCTCATGCGCGAGATCCTCGACCTCCGATTCTCTCTCGCTCCGCACCATGTCGATCGCGCTTTCGACCAAGTCGCGAACCATCGATTCGACGTCGCGCCCGACGTACCCGACCTCGGTGAACTTGGATGCTTCGACCTTGATGAACGGCGCGCCGGCCAGCTTCGCGAGACGCCGCGCGATCTCCGTTTTCCCCACACCCGTGGGGCCAATGAGGATGATGTTGTTGGGCGAGATCTCCTCGCGAATCGCCTCCGGCGCGCGCTGCCGGCGCCAGCGATTGCGCAGCGCGATCGCGACCGCCTTCTTCGCCTCGGCCTGTCCGACGATGTAGCGGTCGAGCTCCGTGGCGATTTGACGCGGCGTGAGATCCGCGAGTCGGGCGAGGGCTTGCAGCGTACGTGGTGAAGACATTGAAACGGTGCTGGTTGCTGGTGCTAGTTGCTAGTAGTTGGTACTCGCTATACGGGGCTGTTCGCCGGTGCCGGCAACTGGAGCCAGCAACCAGCCACCAGCAACCAGCAACCAGCCTCAGTTTGTTTCTAAAACAGTGATGTTCGTGTTGGTGTAGATGCAGATGTCGCCGGCGATGTTCATTGCCCGCTTCACGATTTCCGGCGCGTCGAGCTGGGTGTTGTCGACCAATGCGCGCGCGGCGGCGAGAGCGTAGGAGCCGCCCGAACCGATGGCAAGGATACCGTCGTCGGGCTCGATCAATTCGCCCGTGCCCGAGATGATGAATCCGTGCTCCTTGTCGGCGACGATGAGCAGCGCCTCGAGGCGGCGAAGCACGCGGTCGGAGCGCCAATCCTTGGCCAGCTCGACCGATGCGCGCGGCATGTTGCCCGGATATCGCTCGAGCTTCTCCTCGAACTTCTCGAACAGCGTCATCGCGTCGGCGGCGGCGCCGGCGAATCCGGCGACGATCTTTCCGCCGCGAATCACGCGCACTTTCTGGGCGTGCGACTTCATCACCGTCTCGCCGACGGTGACTTGCCCGTCGCCGCCGATCGCGACCTTCCCGTTGCGGCGGACGGCCAGGATGGTCGTCGCCCGAATGCGGGGCAGCGTGTTGTGTGACCCTGAGTCCATTCGGAGAAACTTAGCGGCCCCTTGCGGCTTACGCGGGACCGCCGCCGACCACGCTATTCAGTCGGCCGTCGCCGCAGCGCACCGCGATTGGTGATCGCCTGCCCAAGGTAGTGGCGGTTCTTGATGACGCCGACGAGGAGCAGGAGCGTCCCGGCGATCACGGCGACGACGGAATAGCGCCACGTGTCGCGGCCAAGGAACGCCGCCCCCATGCAAAGCACACCGAACCCGATCGCCGACTCCCCGCCGCGGCTCCGCTCGATGCGGGGCCGGCGCCGGCGCTCCTTGCGCACGATGATCTCGTCGGGCGTCCAGGCGTCGAAAACCAGCCCGAGGCCGACCAGTCCGACAAAGACACCAATGATGAGTGGGACGAGCTCGATGCGCATACGGTCGAGTCAAGCACGTTCCGGACCGTGAATGAGATCGCTGTCAGGCCCGCGGATGGGCTTTCTGGTAAACCTGCTTCAACCGCTCGACGCTCGTGTGGGTGTAGATCTGCGTCGTCGAGATGGAGGCGTGTCCGAGAAGCTCCTGTACCGCGCGAAGGTCGGCCCCGGCGTCGAGCAGATGCGTCGCGAACGTGTGTCGCAGCGAGTGGACGCTCAAACCGGCGTCCTCGTCGATCTGGCTGAGCAGTTTCGTGATCGTCTTCTGCACGGCTCGTATGCCGATCCGCTTGCCGTTTCGCCCGAGGAACACGGCCATGCGATCGGCTTTGGGCCCGATCGACCGCAGGAGATCATCGCGCTTCGACTCGTAATTGCGCAACGCGAGAATCGCGTGGTCACCGATCGGGATGATGCGCTCTTTGCGTCCTTTTCCTCGGACTTTGGCCTGCTGCGACACGATGTCGAGATCGGCGCGGTTGAGTCCTTGTAGCTCGGACAATCGCATGCCGGTCGAGTAGAAGAGCTCGAGGATCGCGAGATTTCGCACGTCGACGAACTTCCCTTCCCACGCGCGCACCTCGGCCATCTGAAACAACAAATCGATCTGCGGGCGGTCGAGATAGCCCGGCAAATATTTGTCGAGCTTCGGCGCGCCGACGGCGCGCGCGGGATTCGTGTCGACGATTTCGTTTCGATGCAGGTACTTATAGAAGCTGCGAATTGCCGACAGCGTGCGCGCCATGGAGCGTTTGCCGAGTCCGCGCTTGGAAAGGTGGCCGAGGAATCCGCGCATGGCGATGCGATCGACGCCCTGCCAGGTCCATTCGGCGCCGCCGTAATAGCGGCCGAGGAAGCCAACGAACTCGCGAAGGTCGCGCTCGTAGGCGCGGACGGTGTTCGGCGAGACGTCGCGCTCTTTGGCGAGATGATCGAGATAGTCGGCGACGCGGTCGTTCAGATCGCCGGCGACGCTGGGCACCTTCGCTGGCGGGGTCCGAGCCATCAGGTGGCGCGAGACAATCGCTCTTCGGCGATCGTCTCGTCACGCCAGCGGGTCATGTCGGCCAACGCGCGGGCAGCGATCGCCTCGCGTTTGAGACGCTTGTCCTTCACGCGCGTCGGGAGATCGTCGACGAGGCCGAGGTTGGCGTTCATCGGCTGGAAGTGCGCCGGCTCGGCCTCGCGCAGATAGCGATAGAGCGCCCCGAGCATCGTGGTGGGCGGCGGAACGACCGGTTCGTCGCCGTGCAGCATGCGCGATAAGTTGATCCCCGCGAGGAGCCCGGTGGCGGTACTCTCCGTGTAACCCTCGACGCCCGTGAGTTGACCGGCGAAGAGTGTCATAGGGTCGTCACGCAGTGACAGGTGCGCGCTCAACGACGCCGGCGAATTGACGTACGAGTTCCGATGGATCGAGCCGAAGCGGAGGAATTCAGCGTTCTCTAATCCGGGGATCATCCGGAAGACGCGCTGCTGCTCCGGAATGCGGAGTCGCGTTTGGAAGCCGACCATGTTCCACATGCGGCCGCCTCGGTCCTCCATGCGGAGCTGCGCGACGGCGTACGCGTCGCGGCCGGTGCGCGGGTCGCGCAGCCCGACCGGTTTCATGGGCCCGAAGCGTAATGATTCGCGTCCGCGCTTCGCGATCTCTTCGACGGGCATGCATCCCTCGAAGTACGGCACCTCGTCGAACTCGTGTCCGTGATGTTGGTCGGCGGCGACGAGCGCGTCGAGAAATGCCTCGTATTGCTCGCGCGTGAATGGGCAGTTCAGGTACGCGCCCTCGCTCGAGGGCTCGCCTCCATCGATCTCGCCCGCACCCGGCATCGTCTCCTTGCCATAACGAGCCGCACGAAATGCGATCGAATCGTCGATCGATTCGCGCGCGACGATCGGCGCGATCGCATCGTAGAACGCAAGCGACGCGATCCCAAGGCGATCACGAATCGCCGCCGCGAGCGCGTCGGACGTCAACGGGCCCGTGGCAATCACACCCGGACTCGGGAGCGACGAGACTTCTTCGCGCACGACCGTGATGGTCGGATGAGAAGTCACGCGCTCCTGCACCGCCGCCGAAAAAACGTCGCGGTCGACGGTGAGCGCACTCCCGCCAGGCACCCGCGCTTCATCCGCGGCGACGAGGATGATCGACCCGAGCAGACGCATCTCGGCCTTGAGGAGGCCGTGGGCGTTCGACGTCTCGGTGCTCTTGAACGTGTTGGAGCACACTAGCTCGGCCAAGCGATCCGTTTTGTGCGCCGGCGTTCCCTGCGCGCCGCGCATCTCATGCAACACGACATCGTGGCCACGCTCGGCGAGTTGCCACGCGGCTTCACTACCGGCGAGTCCGCCGCCGACGATATGAACCGGAGACGCTGAAGAGATGGTCACCCTCGGAAGATACTCATCGCG
>DASYSU010000363.1:0-8674 GCA_036002925.1 Gemmatimonadaceae bacterium
CCTTCCTCGGTGTCTCTGAGTCTATTGAGTTTGCTAACGAGGCCCGCACCCACTGCCCCGAGCGTCGCATCCAAGGCTGCATCTTTCCAGGTGTAATCTTGGCCGGTCAATTTTGCAATTAGGAAACCTTCGGCAACGCCTGTTGCGGCCCCGACGCACATCGGACATAAGCCGAACGGATCCGAGTAGTTGACTTGGTCGCCTCCAGCAAATCCATAAAGGTTGCTTCCGCCCGCCAACCCAATCGGGTCCTCCTGCGTGAAACGCCCAGTAGTAGGATCATAATAACGATTCCTCATATACATCTTCCCCGACGCATCCAGCTGGCCCTGAGGAAGATCTCCGTACCACGCCACCGCCGCGCGCGCAGTGTACGGCCGCGTGTACGTCAGCCCCATATCCTGTCCGGGCCACCTGACGTTCACACACGACCCATCAGTCGAGAGCCCACACGTCGAGAACTGACCTAGCGTATTTGTCGACGCGTCGACTGCTCCACGCCACGACGAGTGGAAAACCAACACCTCGCCAATCCGAATCAGCTCGAGCGGTCGATCAATGCCGGCGCCGTGGAGATACGTCACGCCCGCGAACTGACCAAACGGTGTCCCGCTCCCGATCGGACTGTCGATGTTGTGCTCGAGTTGCGACCCTGTCAGGTTGTCACCTGCGGCCCCACGGAGCTCGTAGAGGACTTGGTCGCCATCCCACACGGTCACGGTGATCGCGCTCGCGCATTCCGCTTGGTAGATCGTCTGCGCACGCGCCTCATTCGTGCAGTAGCTGTCGCGATGCGTGCGTTTCCAGATGCGGCGACCTAACGCGTCGTATCGATACTCCTCATACGAGCCGTATCCGGTATTGATCGCGGCTTGCGTTCGACGATGATACGTGTCGTTTTGCCAGTTGGTCCTGTCGTTGACCGTCGCACGATCGGTGGTGAGCAGGCGACCCACGCCGTCATAGCCCATCAAGACGCTCCACCACGCATCGACGTGAATGAAGCTGCCGCCCTCACCGAACTGCATCGGCGTGGTCTGCGCGTAGCTCTGCTGCGTCAGGTTTCCAACCGCATCGTAGCCGTGGTTCAGGATATCGGTCCCAGCGGTTCCGAGCTGCCCGCTGACTTGCGATAGCCGGTTGGAGTTTGACTCGTACGCGAACTGGTAGAGCTTCGTCCCCGGATCCGACTCCGTCCCGGCTTGCTGTTTCTTGACTGAGTGGCCGAAGCCGTCCGCCGCAAACTGAATGGACTCGAAGTCCGCCAAGTCGATCGCGGATCGCATCACCGGACCAAGACCAGCGTATGTGAAGTTTCCGCCGCCGCCGGCGCTTGCGAACCCACCGACCGTTACACCAAGCGCGCGCCCGCCCGCATCACGAAATGAGCGGTCATCGTGGATCGTTCCCATGGGACCGACCTCAAGGCGGCGAACCTCTCGACTGTCATCGTCGTAGAAATGCGTTTCGACAATCGCGCCCGGCATCCATAGCGAGTCGAGCAAACCCGCGCTGTTGTAGTGATATCTGAACGTGTTGCCCCGCTGATCGGTTACCGTGGCGAGCGCGCCGGTCTCGGGATCGTAACCGTACGAGTTAGACGGGCCGGCAGCACTACTGCCGGCGGCAATCCATAGAAGGTTGGGAGGTTGATCCTGCGAAATGCGCCTGCCTGCGAGATCGTAGTGGTTCATCAGCCGATATCCGTGCGCCATGCCGCTCGCCGTGAGATCCGCTGCGTGAAGAGCCGAGGAATCACTCTCCAACCCGCCGCCCAGCGTGTACGACCGGATGACCTGAGCGAATGGACTCGTCGCCCGCACCAGGTTTCCGACTTCGTCGTATGAGAAGTCTTGAACATCGTCGACGGAACCATACAGGTTGCCGATCCGCGCAATAGTGCGATGTGACAAGTGGTTCAACGTGTCGTATCGCATGGTCACAATGCGCGAGTCTTTATTGTCGATTTGGAACACGTTGCCCGCCTGGTCGTAATGCCAGCGGGCGACCCAATTCTCCGGATCCACTCGATCATGCTCGGTCGCCTTTCGGCCAGCCGCGTCGTATGTGTAATCCGTGATGATGGTCCCGACGTGCGCCGTATCAGGCGTCGTATTGCGCGAGACGGTCTTGAGATGTCCGTCGTCGTCATACTCGTTCACGATCCGCAGCGCCTGCGCGACGGAACCGGCGAGCGCACTGTCGGTGCTGGACGTTAGGCGATCATTGACGTCATAGAGATGGATCTGCGTCCGAAATTGGGTCTGCAGCGAATCGATCGGAGACTTGATCAGCGAATCTCGACCGGTCGCGTCGCGGGAGAACGTCGTAACGAAGCCCTTCGGCGTCGTTGTGTGCCACAAATTGCCCACCCCGTCATAGTCCAAACGCGTTGGCGTCGCCGACTGCGTGGTCGTGATACTCGCCACAAGCTGGGTAACCGGGTCGTAGTCGAAGGTGGTCCTATTGGTGTGGGTCGACCCCACGGACTGCTCGCGACGATTCCCGGTCGTCGCGTCGTACACGACGTGGGTTGTGAGGTTCATCGGCGCGGCGATTTCCGTAACGCGATCCCACCGCGGGTGCCAGGTGTACGTCGTGACGGCATTCCCAGTGGTCACGCCAGCGCTCGACGCGTTTGGGTTTGCATCGACTGTCGATAACAACACGGCACGACTCGCATCGTACACCGCCGTCACCGCATGACCGCGCGCGTCGATGACTTTCGTCGCGAGCATGGGCCACAGCGAGTCGGAGCGCACAATCGTCGTGCGATGCCCGAGCGCGTCGACGATCAGACGCGGGGCGCCAAAGCGTGTGAGATAGAACGCAGTCGAGTCAGGGACATCCAACCGCGGTCCATCGTAGAGCGTTCGCACCGCGGTTGGATCGACGAGCGTATCAGCGCACGTCGCCACGCTCGCGGCTTCGGCCGGACAGAACGTCGAGCTGATTGAATCGCCGGCCGTGCTGGTTCGACTCATGTCCAGCGCGACCCGTGTCAGTACACTGGCGCCGGGATCATACGTGAACCGCGTTCCATCGTTCAGCCGACTCCTGCGAATGATGATGCGCCCGCCGGCATCGGAGATGTAGTGCACCGCCGCAACGCCCGGGTCGCCAATCCCCAAGTCGCTTGGATTGCGGGTCAGCGTCGTGACGCGCGCACCGGCGGGACCCGTCGGTGCCGTGACAGACGACAGCAAGCCGCTCGTGTAGCCGAACGCATAGGCTCGTCGCGCTCCACCGCTAGGTACAGGCAGCACGACTGAATCGAGCTGCGAGGAACCAGGTGCGTGCCACACGAATCTCGTCGTATGGCCGATCGTGTTGACGGTGGACGTGTGACGGAAATACGCGTCGAAAGAGACGTACGCACCATTACGTAGCTTCCGCCGGTATTCACTGATATTCCCATTCGTGCGAAGCGCAATCAGCGAATCGGGACGATCGAGGGTTGGTCTGACGACAAACGTGTCGTTGGCCACCTTCACGTAGAGCCGTGTGCTTCCGTCGCCGCCGATCCACAGGAGCGAATCGGCGTGATTCGGGATCGGTGCAAGTTGCTCGAGACCATCGAGCCACCACCCCGGACCGAACTGGCTTGCCGAGCGATCGACCACGACCATGACACCGGTGGTGTCGGTTGCCGTGGGCAAGCCCTGAACAAGCGCTTGGACTTCGAGTGTGTAGCGATAGCGGCCGGTAGGATGCGTGTGGGCACGGGCATCAACCGCGATGGCAATGCGGCGCGTTGCCAGCTGCCCACATGCACCGTTCCACGATAGGATCCGCTGGCTCGTATCGCTTGCAGTGAACCGAACCGTCGCTTTTATCTGCGAGACGCACGCGCCGCCAAGGCTCGAGCCATCGATCGTGACGTCGGCTTGCACGAGTGCAACCGGCTGCGCGTGCGCACTTGTGTAGATCAAGGTGGGCGTGCGCGCTTTGTTCAGGGTCGTCGTTGTGGGCAGCGCGTGAACGAGCCGTAGGTCGCCGCACTCGTAGACCGCATCATCACCGGCGGCTATTGTCAAACACTCATCGCGAGCGATCGACGTCCCCGGATTGAGCTGTTTCGCGAGACTGATTGTCACGGCACCGGTCGTGGCGCCGATGGCGACCGAAACAACAGCGGTATCGGCGGATGTTCCACCGGCAGCGATGAATGTGACCGTGCCTGTCGCCCCAGTGCTGCCGGTCGTCGACACGTTGACGTTGACGGAGTCGGATTGGCCGGTGCCAAGCAGCGCGCTCGAACGGTCCAGCGTACATGCCAGGATTGCCGCTCCAGAACAGACCGCCCGATAGTTGATCGAGGCCTGTGTCCCGGAATTGGTGATGCCAAATCGCTGAGGTGTCGTCTTGCCGGTCGCTAACGTCCTGGATGTACTGGGGCCGACCGCAATGATCGCGGCGCCGGATGACCCGCTCGCCGCGGTGACCATCGAATTCACTGCAGACGCACTGAGCGTGGTACCAGATGCCGTCACGTAGCTCACGGCAAGCGCGATCGTACCTGTAATTCCTGTCGCGCTCGGAGTGCCGACGCCGATGGGAATGGTCGATGACTGGTGGGATGGAACGGTCATCGTCCAAGGCGGCGTGGTCCCTTGCGAACCATTCACCAGGTAACCGTTCGTCGTGGTAGCGGCAAGCGAAAACGTGATCGGTGCTGCGTTCGAGTTCGTTACTGTGAAGTACTCGGTAATGATGGAGCTCGTCGGGAGCTGCTGGGTCCCGCTCATTCCCGACACGGCGGGCGCCGCCTCGACCGACAGCGCGATGACGACTTTCTTCCCGCTATCAGCGATGACTCCGCCGAGCGGTGACGTGTATGTGGCGACGAGCTTGAGCGTATCGGGATGATCGAGCGCGCCGGAGCGCGTATACGTCACAATCGCCACGTCAGTCGCGCCGGGCGCGAGCGAGACGGATCCCTTGTTTGACACGCAATTGGTCAGCGTGGCCGTCCCGCCGCAAAGGGGCGCAACGGTGTACGCCACGACGTAGGCGCCCTGATTCTGAATCGTGAACGTGTCCGCCGCCGTCACGCTGCCCTGCGCGGACAGGCGATGCCAATCCGAACTCGCGGTCACTTTCGCGCGGAAGTTGGCGAGCGGCGCCGAGTACGTGAACGTCGTCGTCGCGGTCGTCACGTGGCCCGCGTAGTCGCGAGCCGTTACCGCGAGGTTCTGTTGCCAAGGATTGAGCGCGAAGCCGGCATAGAGCGAGTAGCCGCCCGTGACGCATCCGCTCTGAGGCGCCGATGTGAAGTTGTCTAGAAGCGTTTGCCCCTGCCACGTCACGGTCCGCTGAACGATCGCATCGTCGTGATCGCAGTAGTCGATGCGTACCTGTCCCGTTGACGACGTGGTGAACACGGTGCCATTTCCCGGCGTTACAGTGACAACCGGCGCCAAGCTCGGGGCCGCTGGCGTCACGGTGACTGTGCTGGTATCAGCTTGGATCAGGCCGGTCGAAGAAGCCGGCGCGGTCACCGTGAGTCGCGCCGTTCCGCTGCTGCCGCTGGTTCCAGTCGAGTAGCTGACGATCACCGTCGCCGACGCGGCTGGGTTCACCGTGAGGCTGCCGTTGGTGCTCGTCGTATTATTCAGCCCGCACGTTGTCACGAATCCGGAGCATGTAACGCCGAGCGCGTAATTCGCCGTCGTGTTGCCGGTGTTGCTCACCGTGATCGTCTGAGCAGACGAACTGCTCGTCGAGACGCTCACGCTGCTCGTTTTCGGCGAAACGGACGGCGTGTATGTGGTTGTCGTGGTGCTCGTGAGAAACGTCGCGCTCAGGACTTCGTTGCTGGCGCTGTAGGTGACGCGCGCCACGCCCGCGAACGCCGCACCAGGATTCCCGACGGGATACACGGTGAGCGTGACTTGGTCATCGTAAAACCCGAACTGGTCGAAACCGATGGCCGACGACACCGCCAGCGTTTGGCCTGCCGCAATCGTCACCGTGCTGTTGATCGCCGAGCATCCGCCGTCGACCCAGGTGTCAGAATCGGTATCGTACGACCAGTCGTCGTATTGCCGCGACGCTCCGCAGTCGCCTTGCACGTGCACCGATTGTGATTGTGCCGTGGTGTTCTTGACACCGAAGACGAGCCATCCGCGCTCTTGGTCCATACCGCGGTAGGCTCCGATCGACGCGCTCACGCCGGTGACGATGATCGGAGCCGATTGGGCCGCGGCACGACGCGCGAACACGAGCCCTGCGATCAGCATCAGGTTGCAAACGCTACTGGCGGGAGAGCGAGTGGTAAAACGAGACACGGGCAATCTCCGGAAGGGGGATGGGAGAGATCGCCCGTCTCTAAAGCAACCGTCGGACCGACGCGGTCGACAGTCTAACTCCTATATTATCATTCTCTTAACGACGACACTCATGTCGTCCGATTAGCGTGGTTGGCGAGCCCGCCGTGCACATCGCCGCGAACGGCTGCGAATCTGCCAACGAACATCGGCGGCGTGGGGACGTCGCCATTCATCGGACTGCGCAAGAAGCCGCTGCGACTCGGAACCGAAATCCCCAGGCGCCGCATGCGTCGGTAGACCGTGGTTCGATGCACGCCCAACGTGGACGCGGCGACCTCGGTATCCCATGAGGCGTTCGTCAGAAGAGTCAGCAGTCGCTGTCGCTCCACGAGCGCCGGCGTCGTCGTAGCTGCCTCGCCGCCGCGAGCCCGTTGCGTGAGCACGATGCTCAGCGCCTCGGTGTCGAGAACAGTGCGCGCGAACGCCAGGGCAGCCTCCACGACCTGTTTGAGCTCGCGAACATTCCCCGGCCACGAGCGCCCCTGAAGTAGATCCATCGCGGACGGCGCCACGACGACCGTGCGAGCGGGCTGCGCCGACCGAACGAAGTAGTCGACGAGAGCC
Organism: Gemmatimonadaceae bacterium; assembly: GCA_036002925.1. Lineage (GTDB taxonomy): Bacteria > Gemmatimonadota > Gemmatimonadetes > Gemmatimonadales > Gemmatimonadaceae > JAQBQB01. Next base: position 6,897 of record DASYSU010000363.1, read on the forward strand.
GGGATGTCATCAACGCGCTCGTTGAGCGACGGCACCGTCAACACCATGCCGCTCAACCGATGCGCCAAGTCCGTGCGAAATTGACCGCGCGCAACAAGTTCGTCGATTCGTTCGTTCGTCGCCGCGATTGTCCGAAAATCACTCCTCGCGTCGCGAGAGGATCCGACCGGTCGAACCACGCCAGTCTCGATCGCGCGCAGCAGCTTCGCCTGGAGTCCCAGCGGCAACCCGCTGATCTCGTCGAAGAACGCGGTGCCTCCATTTGCTTCGCGAAGAAACCCCAACGTCTCGCCGGCCGCGCCGGTAAACGCGCCTTTGGCGTGACCAAACAGCGCATCCTCGAACATCGAGTCGCCAAGCGCGCACACGTTGAACGCCACCAACGCTCCGTCGCGACGACTCTCGCGATGCAGAAGCGCCGCGACAAGCTCTTTTCCGGTCCCGGTCGGGCCTTCGATCAGTACCGGAATTCGCGTCGGCGCGACTGCCGTCACGAGCATTCGCAATCTCTGCATTGGTACAGAGTCGCCAATCAGTATCACGTCCGCTCCCCTCACGGCTTCACCTGATCGGCGCGCTTCCGGATCGGATCGGTTAGTCGCTGTGCATCCTCGTCCGTGCGAATGACACGTGGTGTCAGGAAGACGAACAACTCAGTCTCCGTCGTGTTTCGCGATTGGCGGCCAAAGAGCCCGCCGAGTAGAGGAATGCTCGAGAACAGCGGAATGCCGGCACTTTGCACGTCACGCTGTTTGTCGGTCAGCCCGCCGAGCACGATCGTCTGGCCGTCCTTCACGAGAAGGTCGGTGCGAATCGAGCGCGTCGAGATCACGGGTGCATTGAATGCCGTCTCCGTCGTTGCGTTGCTGACTTCTTGTGTCACATTGAGCTGCACGGTTCCATCGATGCTGATTGTCGGGCGGACGGTGAGCTTTGTGCCGACATCTTTGTACTGCACGATCTGATCGCGCACCGCGGCATCGGTTGGCAGCGCGCGTGACACCTGAACGAACGGTCGCTGGCTTCCGACGACGACTTCCGCTTGCTCGTCGTTCGCCGTGAGAACGACCGGACGGCTCACAATCTTCACATCGCCGCGTCCCGCCGCCGCGCGAATGGTCGCGTTCAAGTCGTAGCCGCCGGCGCCCATGACTTTGAGTGTGAAGTCACCTAAGCCCGTCGAGCCCGGAGTAAAGTCACCGCCAATCGTGGTGTTCTCCGTGCCTTTGACGCGTTGGTCGCCAATCGACGCCTCGACCCCGAGCGCGAAGCTACGATCCCGCCGCGCTTCGACGATCAGAACTTCGATCAGCACCTGAGCCGGTCGGACGTCCATCTGCTGCACGGCAGCTTGAATCAACTCGAAGTCAGCGCGATTCGCCCGAATGAGCAGGCTGTTGCCGCGTGCATCGGCGACAATCGTCAGCTCACCGGTCAATGCCGCCGAACGTCCGCCGGTTCCGGGAACGGCTTGCGGCAGCGGTGGCTCAGTCGGTGGGCTCTGCAGGAATCGCAGCTCGTCCGACAGCGTGGACGGACGATTGAGCGCGCCGGTCTGCACACCGCTGCTTCGTCCGAAGAGAGCGTTGATCGTTGCCGCGACGTCAGCTGCCCGAGCATGCTTGAGCGCGATCACGAATAGCTCCGGCGCATTTGCCGGTCGCCGCATCGCTTGTTCGCTGCTCTGCGGCGCGGGATTGATGGGAAACGTCGACTGTATTCGCGCCTGCTCTTTGGGTCGAGCGCGATACGTCCCGGTCGCCGTATCTTCAATGAAT
>DASYSU010000364.1:0-6311 GCA_036002925.1 Gemmatimonadaceae bacterium
GCAAACTACGACAACGGCAGGATCCACTACCGCAAAGGCGTGTGGATCCTGTACTCGGCCAACTACGTGATGGGCGATTCGGCGTTCAATCGCGGCATGCGATTGTACATCGACGGCATGGGGAAGGGGCCGAGTGGATACGAGGAGCTGATCGCGGCGTGGTCCAAGGCGGCTGGGCACAGCATGAAGTCGTTCGTGATGCCGTGGCTCACGAGCAAGTATATCCCGAACGTCGATGCGCGCGTGGAGGGAAGGCGTCTCATCGTGACGCAAGATCAGCCCGGCGAGCTGTTCGATCTACCATCGCTCGAGGTCGAGCTGACCACGGCCTCGGGTCCGATTCGCAAGACGATTCACTTGGCGCATCATGCCGACACGCTGTCGCTCCGCGGCGTTGGTGCGGTGAGCGGGGTGCGTATCGATCCGGATCATCATTTCCTCATTCAACGTCACTGGGGCGAGCCGGTCGTGCGGTTCGAGCTGCCCGCCTCCGCGCCGGCCGCCGCGGGTGCGACTAGTGTGTCGCTCAATGGAAATTTTCTGCGCGCGCCGATCCCCGCGACAAAGAGCGGCGACGCTTGGGTCGTCGAGTTGCCGATGACCGAGGGGCGCTATACGTGGCTTTGGCAGGTGACCCCGACGAGCAACTCAGCCGCGACGGCACCGGATTCGACGCTCACCGGCGTTCGTGTGGTCAAGCCACTTCAGCGAATGAGCAACGCGTACCCGGGGCGGTAGCGCTCAGTCTTGACGCAGCACCAACATCGGTGCGACGCGCAACGCGGCGCGTGCGGGGATCACCGTCGCGGCCAGTGCGATCGTGAATAGCAGCGCGCCAAGCGCCAAGAATGCCATCGGACCGAGTGATGCGAGCGGGATCACCCACGCCGCGATCAGTCGCGCCTCGATCGTCGAGAGCAGGAGCCCCGCGGCAAGGCCGACTGCGACGAGACGCAACTCGCGAGCGAGCACGAGTCGCATGACGTCCCGCGGCAGCGCGCCCATCGCGACATGAATCGCGAGATCGCGACGACGTTGCAGCACCGCGAACGCCACGATCCCGTACAGCCCGATCAACGCGAGGCCCAATCCGAACGCTCCCACGGCGGTCGTAATCCACGTACCGTAGCGAATCGGCATCAACGTCGTCTCGCGCTCGGCGACCATTGGCTCGACGGTGACGGGCGTATTGGGATCGATCCGACGTGCGACGTCCTCGATGTCGCGCGTCGCCGACGTCAGGCTTCCGCTGGCTCGAACGAGCAGCGGCATCACGTTCTGGGAGAGGTCGTGGGCGGAAGCGGGGAAGTAGACGTATCCGTCCGAGTCGTCGTCCCAGAGCGAACCGCTGTGCGCGTCGGCAACGATCCCGATGACGCGTACCAATCGGTCCGGCTCCTCGTGTGCCGACGCGACTCGAAGGCGTTTGTCGACGGCCGAGGATGTCGGCCACAGCGCTCGTGCCGCGGCTCGCGTGACGATCGCGACGTTCGCGCCGCCGGCGGTGTCGGAGTTCGAGAACGCGCGCCCCGCGACGACCCGTTGCTCCAACAGCGCAAAGTAGCCCGGTGTGACGACGTTGTATTGGACGTGGCGGTACGACGGCTGGTCGGTCGCCGGCGCTACGCTGAGAAGAGGGAACCAACTCGTGAGCGGAGGAAACAGCGCGCGCGCTGTCGCCTGAACGCCACGGAGCGCAGCGACGCGCACGGCGAACGTGTCGCGCGCGGCCGCCAACGGAGCAGGCACCTGTCCTTGGGCGGAAAGCCCGAATGTCGCGACACCGACTTGGCTGGTGTCGAGTCCAAGGGGCGTGGAACCCAAGCCACGCAGACTGGCGATCAGCGTCGCCGACGCCACGAGCAGCACGAAGCTCGCCGCAACTTGGACCGCCACGAGTGTGTCACGGAACCGCGAACGACGAATCCGCGTGCCGAGCGCGCGGTCCTCGCCTTTCAGCGACGAGGTGAGCGATTGCGACGTGACCTGTAGTGCGGGTACGAGGCCGAACGTCACCACCGCGAGTCCAGCCAACCCGATCGTGTACGCGACGACACGCCAGCTCGGCGAGAGATTCAGCGCGACCGTTCCAAACGACGAGCGAATCCACGCGAAGAACGAGCGCGCCACGACGGCGATCGTCCATCGCGACAGCACGAGTCCGAGCGCGGCACCCGCCAACGCGATCACGAGTCCTTCGGTGAGGAGTTGGCGCACCAACCGGCCGCGCGATGCGCCCATCGCGAGTCGGATGGCGATCTCGCGCTGTCGCGCGAGGGCGCGCGACAAACTCAACGTCGCGAGGTTGGCGCAAGCGATGATCAACACCAGCGCGACGACCAACAATGCCGGCGCGAGGACGAGCGTCGTCTGCCAGGTGGCGACGAGCATCGATCCGTTCGGCGTGAGGACCGCGCCGACGACCTGCTGCGCACCCGGTCGATCGTGTCCACCCGGCTCCGCGACCAGCCCCGACATCTCCGCCTCGGCGCGGGCGAGTGTGACACCGGGACGCAAGCGCGCTCGGAGATCGATGACGCGGTTCTCCGGATCGTCGAGCGTTCCGGGAATCGCGCCGACCCGCGCCGCCAGCGAAATCGTCATCCAGAAGTCGGGAACGATCGGCACGGTGCCAACGAACGATCGCGCGATCACTCCGACAACGGTCGCATGCGTCCCGTTGATGATCACGTCGTGTCCGATGACGTCTGGTGCTCGCGCGAAGACGCGCGTCCAGAAATAATCGCTGATGACGATCGTGGGCGTGGCGCCAACGTCATCGTCGTTGGGATTCAAGCTGCGACCGAGCAACGCCGTGGCGCCGAGCGCCGAGAGGTAATTGCCGCTGACGCATCCGGGAGCCGCTGGGGCCGCCGTCGTTCGCGACGACGCGCGAAACGCGAGCGCGGCGCAGCGCGCCTTGAAAATGACGTCGCCGACAGAGGTTCCATGCGTCGCGATCGCTCGCGCCTGCGGGTACGACACCAGGATCGATCTTCCGCGCCGATACCGGAGTGCGATCTTGACGAGTTGGTCGGAGTGCGGCACCGGGATCGGACGCCAGACGAACGCGTCGACCAGCGTGAAGAACGCGCTATTGATGCCGATGGCGAGCCCGATCGCCACGATCGAGACGATGGCATATCCCGGGCTTCGCCGGAGCAAGCGTAGGGCGAACCGGATGTCCTTCGCGAGTGTCTCGAGCAGTGACACGCGTCGCGCGTCACGAGCGTCCTCCTTCGCGAGCTCGACGTTGCCGAACTCTCGTCGCGCGCGCGCCTGGGCTTCGACCGGATCACACCCGGCGGCGATGTGCTTTCGCGTTTGCATCTCGAGGTGGAAGGCCATCTCCTCGGTCATTTCGCGCTCGACGGTCTCGCGCCGTAGCAGGGCGCGGAGGCGGAGACGCAGGTCGTGCGTGACTTTGAGGAGATCGAGGCGCTTTGGTGGCATGGTGTCGAGTGTCGACAACAAGAACATGCGGTGCGTGATCTCGAATGTCAACAACGAGCGTCCATGGTTAACATGACGCCGACGAAAAGAACCGTACCATGCGAATCGGGTCCTTCGACTCGTAGAGGAAGCGCGAGTTGCCCGGCAAGATCTTGAGCTGGACAGGCGTGAGCACCTTCGTCATCGTGGTCTGCGCCTCGTCACGCGCAATGTCCCACGCCATGTTCGTCGCGTCCGTCTGCGCCTTCGTCAACTCTTTGACATCGTATGTGTCCGGAATGGCCGCGAGCTGGGCGGCGAATCGTCCCCAGTGGGCGCGCAACCGAACGAGATATGCCGTGCGCGCCGCTTGAAGCGCTTCGACCTGCTCCCGTGTGAGCAACAACGAATCGGATTGCTGTAAAATCTCGCCGTACCAGTCCGGCAAGTTGCCGCAATAGCGGCGCACGATCGCCGCCGAATCGAGCTTCGGACCGGGATTTCCATTACGCCCCGCGCGCAGCATGCGGTTGATCTGCTGCTCATCATTGCTTGGCCCGAAGCTCATCGTCACGTCGAGCGTCACGCGGAACGGGACGCGCAGCGTCGTCGTCGACGCACGCGTGTTGCCGAAGCGAGGATTCACCTCGTAACGGAATTGGCGCGCCGTCGAATCGAAGCCGCGCACGTAATAGAGCACGCGATCTGGGAACGACGGGGTGCCCCAGCCCTTGAGGCTGCTCCCGTGCAGCAATTGGTCGAGCCCACCCAATGGATTGCTGACGTAGAACGAGATCTGAGGATTGTGGCTGCTGAACGGCAGCTTGTTGATGATCTGACGACCCGGCGAGATGTTCGCGTTGAACTGCGCCGTCCACGGACCTTCGCAACTATTCTTCGCCGCGGGCTTATTGAGTTGCGCCACGAGACAATCGCGCGAGCGCGAAGAGGTCGTCGCAAGGAGCGAGCGCAGGCCCGCCGCGAGCGTCGCGTCGCTCGTCAGCCCGGGATCGGTGATGAACGCGCGGTCGTTGGCGAGGCCGTCACCATTGACGTCGCTGCCGACCATCGGCGTAAAGGGAAGGCCGGAGCTTGCCTTGCCGTAGAGCGACACGGCGAACCAGCGATGCGAGAATCCTGCGGACAGCGTGACTTCATGCCGCGGCGCGTAGTCGGCTCGCGACCAATCGACGCGCGCGGGATCGCCGAACGTCGTGCCGTCGAAGCCGCGGCTCTGCATGTGCGCGTCCGTGAACGTATACGTCGCATCAACCGTCCAACGGCCGACGAATACCGCGTTCGGACGAAGACGCAGACTCGCCTGCCGCGCCCAGCCGCGCAGATCCGACATGCGCGACAGCACTTGACCATACTGCTGCGTCTCGCGCGCCGCCGCCGGCGCGATCACCCCAGATGCGTCGACGATGCTCGACGCCGGAACGAACACGGGCCGATCGCCCTCGTTTGCCAGCGCAAAATGCGGCACGCGCGCGAAGTTCAAATCCGTACTGCTCGGCTGATTCAGGTGCACGGCATACGTCGCGTCGACGACGTACAACAGCGACTTGACCGCCGATCCCCAGGACAGGTTGCCGCGCCACGAGCGCGCGGGTTGGTAGTGCCGGTCGAACAACACGACGTTCGGCGCCGCGTCGGTAAGGCCGGATGATGCGGCGCCGCCCGCGCACGTCGATGGAATGCTCGACTCATTGGCCGAGAACGACTGCCAGTCGGGCGGCGGCACGGCGTCGCCGAAGCACGAGAGCCGCGTCGCGCCACCGGGTAATCCCGTCGCGACGCTCGCTTCGGAGAGAAGCGTTGGATCGACGATTTGCCGGAACTCACCGATCCCGCCGCGAATGACGCCGCGCGGGACCGTGTAGAAGATGCCGGTTGGATTGACCGAGACTCCGTTGACTGGTCGCGCGGACGTGTAATACCAGTTGAAGCCGACGCGCGGGCTCACGTGCCAAGTATTTGGCGCATGATTTGTCGCCGCACCGAAGAGACGCTCGATGTCGGGGTTGCTCGCGGGCGTGCTCGTGAATGCATTCGCCTCGAGCCGCGCGCCATAGAGAACGGAGAAGTGCGTCGACTTGACCCAGTTGTCGGCGAGCGACAACGCGCCGCTCCATTCTCCGCCAGTCCGCGTGGGCGACGACAGCGTGCGCGTGAAGCTCGCGGGACGATTGGCCTGGAGATCAGCAAGCGAGTTGTAGCTGTACGTACCGAGTCGGTTGAAGGCGTTGTCGATCGAGTACTGATCGAGGCGGGAATCGGCGTAGAGCTTGCCGCGATGCGTCGCTCGTCCTTTCCAATAGAAGTACGTCTCGTTCGTTGTCTCCCAGGTCACCGTGGTCCGCTCAGCGTCGAGCCCCGCGTTGCCGGCAAAGGCGAGCGACGCGACGCCGCCGCGTGCGTCGTCGAGTGCTGACGAGACGAGCACGCGTCCGTCGGGAAGGGTTACATACGGCGAGGTCGTGACGCGACGGACGCTCACGCCACTCTTGGTGTCGTTGAGCTGATCCTTCTTTGCACCGAAGTAGGTCGAGTAGTCTCCTTGCATGCCGGCGGACAAATCTTGCGTCTCGCCGCCGTGCGCGGGCGTCGCCGTCGGCGAAAAATTGAGTGCACTTGTGTGGCTGCGATTAGCGAAACCAGTAACGCCCCATGTGGTGTTCTGGGGCGTGAACGTGTTGTAATCGAAGAGCGGCCGATCGAGACGGCCCATGAAGTTGACAACGTCGGTGGCGCGCGTGTCGGGAACACCGCGGGCGCTCGATGGAATACCGAGCGCGTCGAGCGCGGAGAGCAGACGGGAGACGGAGTCGCGCGCCACGCCCGCGTGCGACAAGACATTTGGGTCAGCGTCGACGATC
>DASYSU010000365.1:0-5060 GCA_036002925.1 Gemmatimonadaceae bacterium
CCGTGTTTCCGCAGTCGTATCGGTATCTCGAGGATCGCGGCATCGCGATCGAGCACAACGTGCTTCGCGACGAAGCGCGCGCCGTGCTCGAGCTGTACCGTTCGACGAGCGGCAAGATCTACAACGGATGACGATTCCCGCGAACGTCATCGAGCTGACCGATCTCGTCGCCCGATGGGTTCACGTGATCGCGGGCATCATGTGGATCGGCAATTCCATGTTGTTCAACTGGCTCGATCGCAGTCTCCGGCCCTCATCGCGCGCGATCGGCGAAGGGAGCGCGCTTGGTGAAATCTGGCTGTTGCACAGCGGCGGTTTCTACTTCGTGGAGAAGACGCTGCTCGCTGACCAACCGCTGCCGCGCCCGCTGCACTGGTTCAAGTGGCAAGCCTACACGACGTGGCTGAGCGGCATGGCATTGCTCGTCGTCGTGTACTACTTGGGTGGACGGGCGGTGCTGGCGGATCCAACGGTCGCTCAGCTCAGCCACGCGCAGGCGACGCTCGTCGGACTGGGCGCGATTGCCGGCGGCTGGGCGATCTACGAGGCGATGCAGCGCTTCGTTGCGCCTCACGCTCCGAACGTGGCGGCGGTTGTTTGGGTCGTGGCGTTGGCTGCGATCGCGAACGCGCTGACGCGTCTGCTCAATGGCCGCGCGGCATTCCTGCACGTTGGTGCGATGCTCGGCACGATCATGGCGGCGAACGTTTTCTTCACGATCATCCCGTCACAACGCGAGCTCGTGGCGACGGTGTCACAAGGACGCGGCGGTGATCCAAAAGTCTCGGCGCGCGCCAAACGCGTGTCGATTCACAACAACTACTTCACGTTTCCCGTCATCGTGCTGATGGTCAGTAACCACTTTCCGTCGGTGTACGGAAGCTCCCGGAGTTGGTTGCTGCTCCTCGTGTTGATTGCGTCGGGCGCGGCGGTGCGACACGTGCTCAACATTCGGTTTGCGTATCCGTCGTGGAAACCGGCATTGGCTGCCACGATGTTCGCTAGCATCGCGCTTCTGTACGTTCTGCTCGTGCCGGCGACATCGCCGGCAAACGATAATGTATCGGCGTCGATCCCGGCGCACGTGTCGTTCGCCGATGCGCGACACGTGATCGACCGCCGCTGCGCGGTTTGCCATTCCGCGCAACCGGCGGATATGACCTTCGGGGTGGCGCCGGCGGGAGTCATGTTCGACACGCCCACGCAGATCTCGGCCCGCGTGTTACGGATTCGCGAGCGAGCGATCGTGACCCGGACGATGCCGCCGGCGAACAAGACGAACATCACCGACGCCGAGCGTGCACTGCTCGCGCGCTGGATCGAACAAGGTGCGTCTATTCCGTAACACTCTCTCGAGGAGGTATCGGTGGTTGCGCCAGACCTACTTCCGGTTTCCGGTTGGGACAGCTTCTATGTGATCATCGGATCGTCCGCGGCGGCGCTGACGGGATTGAACTTCGTCGTCGTTGCCCTCGGCGCGGAGTCGAGAACGTCGGCCCGACCCGCGGACCTGAGCGCGTTCGCGACTCCGACCATCATCCATTTTTGCGCCGCGCTGCTCATCTCAGCGATTCTCAGCGCGCCCTGGCACAGCGCGTCAGCGATCGCGGCGTGCATCGGCGCGTGTGGAGTGGCAGGACTCATGTACGTTGGCCGAGTGATTTTGATCGCGCGCCGCCAGGCGACCTACAAGGCCGTGTTCGAGGACGTCCTCTGGCACTTTGTGCTGCCGTTTGTGGTCTACACGCTGCTCGTCATCGCGAGCGCGATGGTCACGAGCCACATCGACGCCGCGCTGTTCACAATCGCCCCGGCCGTGATGCTGCTCATGTTCATCGGAATTCACAATGCCTGGGACACGGCGACGTGGATGGCGTACTTCGCCCGCCGTGAGCCGGACGGCTCCAACCCAGCCGAGGAAGCCAGTGCGCCGAGCGAAAGCGGAACGTGATCCCTGAGCGAGGTCAGGCCTAACGCCCTTCAGCTTGGTCGTTCAATCCGTTGAAGTCCGTTTGCATCCGTTCAATCGTTTTCAAAAGTCCTTATGGCCTGCGCAGGACGATAGCGCCTCATTGCGCGACATACTTCCGCTGACTGCCGCTCGGGCAAGCCATAACAATTGGTGAAACGATTGAACGGATTGAAACTGATTGCAAGGGATGAAAACAACTGCTTTCGAAAACTGCCCACCGGCTCGTTAACCGCGGGCAGGACGATGCGCGGGACGAGGTCAGCTTCCGCGATACGTCGAGTACCCGAACGGGCTGAGAAGCAGCGGGACGTGATAGTGCTCGTCATGCGCGACGCGGAAGGCGATGACGATGTCTGAATAGAACGTGTCACGGCGAATGGTCGCGAAGTACTCGGCGACGGCAAATCGCAACCGATACTCGCCGGTTGACAGAGGCGGGAAATCGCGAGCGCGTCCATCGGAGTCGGTGACTCCAGTGCCCACGGTTTCACCGTCCGCACGCTCCAGCGTGACGCGAATCCCAGCCGCGGGCTTGCCGAGCGCCGTGTCCAACACGTGCGTACTGAGCGTGCTCACGCCTGCTCCTCGTCGACGAGCAATTTCTGAAGCCGAAGTCGGGTAATCTTGCGTTGCTCGTCGGCCGCGACGCGCAACTCGACCTTCGGCGAATTGTGCAACCGGCCGCGCGCCAGCGCGAGCATTTCGTCCGCACTCCGCCCGGTTGCGCACACGATATAGATGTAGCCAAATCGTCGCTCGTATTCACGGTTTGCTTCGACCAGCGCGTTGCGCACCGCGTCTTGCGCGGTGGCGACGCTGGCCTGCTCGCCCGACGCCCAATTCCGTTCGCGCTCATCGGTCGGCGGCGCGCTCTCGGCTTCGCCGATGCGTGGATGGCGCGCGAATGCTTCGCGCCAATCGTGCTGGTCGAGCGACCACCAGACTTCGTCGGCCGCGGCAAACAACGCGTCGAGCGATGCGAACGGCCGGCGCGCGATCATCGACGACACCCAACGTGGCGCGCCACAGCACGCGGCGAGCAACTCGGCGGCCCGTGCGGCGGGCATGGCATTGAGCTCGCGCACGGTCAGCGTCACGTCGCCTCGACTCGGCCGAATACCCGCAAGCGCGCGACGCCGCCGTCGGGATAGATGTTGAGCCGCACGTGCGTCGCTGCGACCGTCGAGAGCGCGTCGAAACGATGCCGGGCGTGGGGCTGGACGGGCGTCTCCGTCACCAACGTTTGCCACGCGCTCGACGGGATTTCGGCGTCCGAAGAATCGGCGACGTCGGCATACTCGATCATCGCCGAGCCTGGAGCGTTTCCCTTGAAATGATCGGTGTCGAGCTCGATTCGCTCGATCGAGCCGCGCCTGGCGAGTCGAACGATCGACCAGTCGTGCCCGGGTCCACGCCGCCGCTTCGTCTCCCAGCCGTCGCCCATGTGCGTCGAGCGTCCCGGCATGATGAGATTCTGACGATGCCCGTAGTGCATGTCGCTGCAGCTGACGACGAATCCGCCGTTCTCGATCGCCGCCAGATCGACTTCACGACGATTCGCGAACGCGCTCTCGTCGGGTACGACGTCGCCGTGGACACGGAGGCGCGCGACGCCGCCGTCGGGGAAGATGTTGAGGCGGAGATGCGTGACGCGATGGTGCGTGTCCGTCACCGCGAATGTGTTTTGCGTGTTTCCGGCAAGTGGAGACGGCGCGAGCATCGACCGCCACGGCGCGTCGGGTCCCACGAGCCACTCGGTCGGCGGGATGCCGTCGACCGCGCACGCGTCGATGCTCGCGCGCTCGGGGAAGTTGCCCGTAAAGAAACTCGTATCGATCACGACGCCGCGCACGATACCCGGCAAGCCGAGTCGAATGATGGCCCAATCGTATCCCGGCTCGCGGCGACGGCGCGTTTCCCAACCGTCCATCCACTTTCCACGCTCGGTATAGACTCCGTCGCGCCATTCGGGCGCGGAGGCTTTGATGAGCGACTCCTTTGGCGCGAAGAATTCATCATTCGCGGCGACCACCGCGCTGCCGAACCGCTCGGCCGCGAGGTCGGGGAGATCGATGAACACGGGCGGAGCAGGGGAGGGGGAAACCGAGGCGGGAACTACGCTACCAATGACAACGCACAATCATACGGCTTCGTTGGCGATTCGGCCACCGACGTATGTAGCGTGAACGCGCCCGAATAGTTCGCGGCCGGCGTAGGGCGTCACCGCGTGACGGTGCTCGAGACGGTTCGCGTCGACCGTAAAGGCGGCCTCGGGATCCCAAACGATGATGTCGGCGTCGTATCCGGCGGCGAGTTGGCCTTTGCGGTCGTCAACGCCGGCGAGTCGTGCGGTATTCGCCGACATCCACCCGGCAATTCGTTCCGGTCCCACGCCGCGCGCGCGTGCCCCCGTCCAAACCGCCGACAACGAGAGTTGTAAGGACGCGATTCCGCCCCACGCGGCAAAGAAGTCACCCTCCGTTGCCTTCATCAATGGCGGACAAGGCGAGTGATCCGACGCGACGAGGTCGATCTCGTCGCGGATCAGCGCGGCCCACAACGCGTCGCGCTCGGCGCGTCCGCGAATCGGCGGCGCGCATTTGTACTCGGTCGCGCCGTCGGGAATCTCCTCGGCGGTGAACGTCAGATAGTGCGGACAAGTCTCCACCGTCAGCGGCAGACCGCGAGCTCTCGCCGCGCGAATCGTGTCGAGGGATTCGGCCGAGGACAAATGGACGACGTGCACTCGAGTCGGACACCACTCCATCAATCGAACGAGGAGGGCGATCGCGTCTCGTTCCGCGATTGGTGGTCGCGATGCGAGATAGGTCGCATAGTATCGCGAGCCCTGAGCGGGAGATGGCAACAGGCGCGCTGGATCTTCGGCATGAACCATCAGCGGCAATCCAGTTTGCGCGAGCACGGGGAATGCCGCGCGAAGATCCTGCTCCGACACTGCTGGGAACTCGTCGACTCCCGACGGCGACAAAAAGCACTTGAAGGCGCGAACGCCCGCGTCGCGAAGCGGCAGAAGTTGCTCGACGTTGCCCGGAATCAAGCCGCCGATGAACTCGACGTTGACGATCCC
>DASYSU010000366.1:0-15726 GCA_036002925.1 Gemmatimonadaceae bacterium
ATGGCGCTCGCCATTCTCGGTCTCGAGCTCGAGACGCCACGGCCCGCTCGCGGAACGAGTCAGCGGCAATTGAACCGGCAACACGCCGGCGGACATGTCGCGCTGCTCGACGACGCGCACCGGCGCGATGAGCTGCCGGCGTTCCTGATCGCGAAGTGCGGCCAGCGACGCTCGCGCCTCCTCATCCGTCGACGCATCGACGCCAAGCGCCGACAACAGCGCGCGACGAGTTCTGTCGCTCGTCACACGAGTCTCTTTACCGGTCTGATCGACGTACTCGCGAATGATGCCCATGTAGTCCGCAAGTTCGACCAGCGGCGAATGCCTCGCATCACCGCTCGCGGATTGCCCTCCGTGAACGCGACGATTGCCCGCGCGCGCCACGTCGGTCATTGGCGCGACGGCGCGAGGACGATCGCGGCTAACGGCGGCAGCGTGATCTCGATGGATTGTTGCTGCCCGTGAAACGGCGACGGCTCAGTGTCGACCGACTCGAACGCCGCGTAGCCGCTGCCACCCCAAGCCTCGTCGTCGGTCGAGAGGAGGCGTTGATATCTCGCGTTCTCGGGAACGCCGACACGATACCGTTCTCGCGGGACCGGCGTGAGATTCAGGAGCACCACCACATGCGACTGAGCGGCACGCCGCGCATACGCGATGACGGAGTTTTCCTTGTCAGCGACGTCGATCCAATTGAAACCCTCCCAGCTCGCGTCGTCGCGCCACAGCGCCGGCTCCTGCTTGTAGACTCGACCGAGTCGCGCGAGAAATCGTCCGAACGCGGCGCGGTTGGGGTCGTCGCGCAGATGCCAATCGAGGCTGGTGTCGTGATTCCACTCCGACCACGGGGCCAACTCCGTTCCCATGAACAACAACTTCTTCCCGGGCCGAGTGAACATGTAGGCAAGCATCACGCGGAGGTTGGCGAGCTTCTGCCACTGGTCGCCCGGCATTTTGCTCAACAGCGAGCCCTTGAGATGCACGGTTTCGTCGTGTGACAGCGGCATGATGAATCGCTCGCTGTACTCGTAGAGCATGGCGAAGGTGAGCTGGTCGTGATGGAATCGCCGATGCACGGGATCGTGCGAGAAGTACGTGAGGGTGTCGTGCATCCACCCCATGTTCCACTTGAACGTGAACCCGAGCCCACCCTCGTTCACGGGCGTCGTCACGCCCGTCCACGCCGTCGATTCTTCGGCGATCGTCACGCAGCCCGGCGCTTCTGCGTGCACTGTCTCGGTGAACTGCTTGAGGAATTCGATCGCGTCGAGATTCTCGCGTCCACCCGCGCGGTTCGGCAGCCACTCGCCCGCCTTGCGGCTGTAATCCAGGTACAGCATCGACGCGACGGCGTCGACCCGCAGGCCGTCGGCGTGGAATTCGTTCAGCCAGTAGAGGGCGTTGGCGACGAGAAAATTGCGAACCTCCAATCGCCCATAGTTGAAGATGAGCGTTCCCCAATCCGGATGCTCGGCCATACGTGGATCTTCGTGCTCGAACAGCGCTGTGCCATCGAAGCGGCGAAGCGCGTAGTCGTCCTTGGGAAAGTGCGCCGGAACCCAGTCGAGGATGACGCCAATGCCGGCTTGATGCAGCGCGTCGACGAAGAAGCGAAAATCGTCGGGCGTTCCGTAGCGCGACGTCGGGGCGTAGTAGCCGCTCACCTGATAGCCCCACGACCCATAGAACGGGTGCTCCATGATCGGCATCAGCTCGACGTGCGTGAAGCCCAAGCTGGTGACGTGTTCAGCCAACTTCGGAGCGATCTCGCGGTATGACAACGGTCGTCCGCCATCTTCCGGAACACGCGCCCATGAGCCGAGGTGCACTTCGTAGATGCTCACCGGGGAGCGAATCAGATCGGTCTTGCGACGCGCCTGCATCCACGCGGTGTCGTTCCAATCGTAGGTGTCCTCGGGTTGTACGATCGCCGCCGATCCCGGCGCTTGTTCCATCTTGGCGGCAAACGGGTCGGTCTTCACGCGCAGCGCACCCTCGCGCGTAAGCAACTCGAATTTGTACAGCGCGTTGGCGCCGATGTCGGGAAGAAAGAGTTCCCACACACCAGAGCTGCCGAGCATGCGCATCGGGAAAATGCGACCATCCCAGGCGCAAAAGTCGCCCACGACGCTCACGCGGCGCGCATTCGGCGCCCAGACGGCGAAGCTGACGCCGCTCGTACCGTCGACAGTTCGTAGATGCGCGCCGAGAACTTTCCAGAGTTGTCGGTGCGTTCCTTCGTTGAAGAGGTGAAGGTCGACGTCGCCGAGTGTGGGAAGAAAGCGATACGGGTCGGCGCGATCCCATGTGGCACCGTCGGCGTAGTGAAAGCGAAGACGATAGCGCGCCGGCAGCATCATGCCGGCCACAAAAGCGGCGAACAGGTCGGACGGACCCTCGGCCTCACGCGCGAGCGGTACGACGCGGCCGTCGTCGAACACGCATTCGACATACACCGCGTTCGGAATCAGCGCGCGCACGACGATGCCGGCTTCGCCTCCGAGCGTCGTCGGATGCGCGCCGAGGATTGAATGTGGACTTGAATGTTCCCCGGTGAGCAACCGATCGAGATCGGCGCGCGGGACTGTCGGCAGACTCGACGCAGAAGCCACGGATGTCGCGATCTCAGTCGCCGCGATCGCCGCTGCATTTTTCTTTCGAGGCGCCCGCGGCTTTTTCTCCGGAGCGCTGGTTGATTTTGCGACCCGCGGAGTTCGGGGCGCACGGGTTGTTTTTTTTGGTGAATCGTCCTTCGGTGGTTTCTTCTTAGCCATTCGTCTCTCTCAACCTGCCAACTCCGCTCATGTCGTGAAGGCCTTCAGTTGCGATTCGGCGATTGGCACCATATCGCAGCAGCGCCAGTGAAAACGGCGCGACGTCGACGACCTGTGTTCGAAGCACGTTCAGTTCGCGCGTCGCCGTATCGATCAATTCGGCCCAGGCATCATCGCCGTTCATCGCGGGCATAGTGAACGTCACGGCGTTTTCGGAGGCATTCAGCACCAATAGTAGCGTATCTCCCTTGATCGGCCGTCCACGATCGTCGGTCTCATCGGTGCCCTCGCCGTAGATGAGCATGCCGAGCGCGTGATTGTCGCCATCGTGCCAGTCCGCGTCGGTCATCTCCCGACCGTCGGCGCGGACCCACGACAGATCCTTCGGGCCGCCTTTGAGCGTGGGTTCGCCGCGAAAGAAGTGCCGCCGGCGCAACACACCGTGTGTATGCCGCAGATTCATGCACTTGCGCGTGAACGCGAGCAGTAGACGTCGGCGGTCGTCGAGGTCCCAATGCATCCATGAGATCTCGTTGTCCTGCGCGTACCCGTTGTTGTTTCCATGTTGGGTGCGAGCGATCTCGTCGCCGTGTGACAACATCGGGATGCCTTGCGAGAACGCGAGCGTCGCAATGAAATCGCGCATGACACGGAAGCGTCGATCCAGGATCGCCGGATCATCGGTGTCGCCTTCGACACCCCAGTTCCTGCTGATGTTATCGTCCGTTCCGTCGCGATTGTTCTCGCCGTTGGCCTCGTTGTGCTTCTGCTCGTAGCTCACGAGATCGTACAGCGTGAACCCATCGTGCGCCGTGATGAAGTTGACGCTCGCGTACGAGCCGCGACCGCTCGGCTCGTAGATGTCGCTCGAGCCCGCGAGGCGCGACGCGAGATCGGGCACCTGACCCTGATCTCCGCGCCAATAGTGTCGCACAGTGTCGCGATAGCGTCCGTTCCACTCGGCCCAACGAATGGGAAAGTTGCCGACCTGATACCCACCAGGACCAATATCCCACGGCTCGGCGATGAGCTTGACGTTCGCCAATGTGGGATCTTGATGAATGATGTCGAAGAACGATGAGAGCTTGTCGACGTCGTGGAGCTCGCGCGCGAGCACGGGGGCGAGGTCGAAACGAAAGCCGTCGACATGCATGTCGTTCACCCAATAGCGCAGCGAGTCCATGATGAGTTGGATCGTGCGAGGGTGCTGCATGTTGAGGCTGTTGCCCGTGCCGGTGAAATCGGTGTAGAGACGTTTGTTCGGCTCGAGGCGATAGTACGCCTGGTTGTCGATTCCTCGCAGCGAGAGCGTCGGTCCAAGATGATTCCCCTCGCCGGTGTGGTTGTACACGACGTCGAGGATGACCTCGATGCCGGCGGAGTGAAACGTCTTCACCATGCTCTTGAACTCGTAGACCTGATTGCCGAGTCCTTTTGCGGCGAACCGCACGTCGGGCGCGAAGAATCCGATCGAGTTGTAGCCCCAGTAGTTCGACAGGCCGCGTTCGGCGAGATGTCGGTCGACCACAGATTCATGCACGGGAAGCAACTCGACCGCGGTCACGCCAAGCGCGAGCAAATGCTCGATCACCGGATCGCTGCACAAGCCGAGGTAGGTCCCGCGCAGCGACTCCGGCACCTCGGGATGCAGTACGGTCATTCCCTTGGTGTGACATTCGTAAATGATCGTGCGATTCCAGGGTATGCGAAGCGGGCGATCGTTTTCCCACGTGAAGGCGGGATCGATCACGACGCACTTCGGCACGCCGCCGGCGCTGTTGTTGGGATCAGGTTCGAGATCCTGATTTGGCGAGTCCACCTTGTAGGCGAACAGCGCGTTGCTCCATCGAATCGTCCCGGTGATCGCCTTGGCGTATGGATCGATCAGCAGCTTGGCTGCATTGAACCGATTGCCGCTGTTCGGATCATACGGGCCGTCGACGCGGTAGCCGTAGAATTGTCCCGGCCGCACATCGGGCAGATAGCAATGCCACACCTGATCGGTGCGTTCGTGCATGCTGATCTTCTGCGACTCGATCGCGTCGTCGGCGTGATTGAACAAACACAGATCGACCGCGGTCGCGTTTTCCGAGAAGATCGCGAAGTTGACACCTTGGCCGTCCCAGACTGCGCCGAGTGGATAGGGTTGGCCGGGCCAGACACGCATATTGTCTTTATGGAGTGCGGAGATTGATCCAGACGGAAGAAGCTAGCCGTCGAGTGCTCGAATCGCGGTGTTGATGTAGGCAAACAGTTGCGGGTCGAGGCCGGCGCGCTGCATGAGTCTCGGCTCGGCTACGTACGCGGCCCGCACCTTCCGCTCGATGTTCGGGTTGCCGCCCGTGAACTCCCGAACGAGCTCCCGCCAACGCGATGCGAGCGGTCGCATCTGGTCGTTCGCCGGATCCGTGCCAGCGAGCATTTCGGCGCGAACCTTGGCGATGAGCGACGGCCACTCCGCTTCGACGGAGCGAATGTGCTCGCGTCCCAGCCGTTCGCCGCGCGTCTTGATCTCGTCCAGCTCTTCGACGCTGAAGATTCGATCCACCATGGTGATGCCCTCGATCGCGTCAACGAAATCGTCGGCCGAAGCGACTGAGCCCGCCGCGAAGCTGGCCGACAGCGTCTCGAGCAATGCGACGAGGCGCTCTTGTTGGTCGATCTGCTCGCGCAGTCGTTCGACGTGAATTTGGAGCACGCGCTGCGGAGAGAATTGCGGCGTGTCGAGGCACGAGCGAATTTCGTCCAGGCTGAAGCCGAGTTGCCGGAGGGATTTGATTTGCTGCAAGCGAACGAGCTCGGCCGGGCCATACAAGCGATGGCCCGACTTCGTGAGCGTGGACGGCTGTAAGAGGCCGATCTCATCGTAGTAGTGGAGCGCGCGAACCGAGACGCCGGTTCGCTTGGCCAGCTGCCCTACTTTCATTCCCGTTTCCCGCGAGTTCGCGAAGGCCGTTTTGTGCGTCATTCGAGTCATCAACATGGGCGGAGCATAAGCCCTAACGTTACGTCAGGATCAAATGAAGAGCGACCAGCGTCAGACGCGAGCGTCGATAACAAATAGGGTCGACACCACCCGGTTACGCAGAGCGACGACCGCCGACGCGCGCTTGCTCGCCGAGGTCGCTGCTCGGTGGTTCGAGGAGACGTTCGGTCCGGATAACGATCCCGAGGACATGCGATTGTACCTCGCGAGCTCGTTCTCGGAGGAGATTCAGCTCGCCGAGTTGGTGGAGGAAGGTCGCGCCGTGTGGATCGCGGTCGATGAGTCAGGTGAGTGGATTGGCTACGCGTCGATGCGTCGCGGAACGCGTGGGTATGGCGTGGCTGGTGATCGGCCCGCTGAGGTGCAGCGCATATATGCCGACCGGAAGTGGCATGGGCGTGGCGTGGCCGCGTCGCTCATGTCCGCGTGTGTCGAGCAAGCGCGAGCGTGGGAGTGCGACGTGCTCTGGCTCGCCGTGTGGGAGCGCAACCCGAGGGCGATAGCGTTCTATGAGAAAGTAGGGTTCCGCAAAGTTGGGCGGCAAACCTTCGTACTCGGGCGCGATCTACAGTCCGACGACGTCATGAGTCGATCGCTTGGGTGATTGACTCGGCCGGCTTTTTGCCTTTTCTCTGTGCGCAGCCCGCACGAGCGGGCTTCCTGAGGAGGCAGAGCCCATGCGCTGGACGCCCGGTGGAGAGAGTCGGAACGTAGAGGATCGTCGCGGTTCTGGCGGATTTGGAATGGCACCGATGGGCATCGGCGGCACCGTCATCTTGTTGGTGTTGAGCCTGATTTTCGGCCGCGATTTCGTCTCCGGGTCGGGTGACAACGGGAGCGCCGGCGAACAGACCGCCAATGGAGAAGCGGCGCCCGCCGTGCAGCAGTCACCGGAAGAGGCGAGAGAGGTGCAATTCGTCTCGTTCGTGCTCGACACCGCGCAGGCGACGTGGGCCCGCCTGCTCCCGCAGGACATGGGAACGCGATGGCACGATGCCAAGCTCGTGTTGTTCCGCAACGCGACGCAAACCGGATGTGGCGTCGGGCAAGAGGCGATGGGACCCTTCTACTGTCCGCTCGATCAGAAGATCTATATCGACCTCGCCTTCTACGACGAGCTGCGCAGCCGATTTGGCGCGCCGGGCGACTTTGCGCAGGCGTACGTGCTGACTCACGAGCTCGGACATCACGTGCAGCATTTGCTTGGCATCGACGAGCGCGTGCGTCGGGCCCAGGAAGCGAACCCCGATCAAGCCAACGCACTGTCGGTCCGTCTCGAGCTGCAGGCGGACTGCTACGCCGGCATCTGGGCGCACGAGACGCAGCGACAGCAAATGCTCGAGACGGGCGATGTCGAGGAGGCGCTCAACGCTGCGTCGTCGGTGGGCGACGACCGAATTCAGCGAGCGACGAGGGGCCGCGTGAATGCCGACACCTTCACGCACGGCACATCGCAGCAGCGCGCCACGTGGTTCCGTCGCGGATTCGATTCGGGCAATCCCAAGGACTGCAACACCTTCGCTAGCGCGTGACGAACAGCTTCGCGATGCCGCGCATAGGAATGCCGGCCCACGACGGACGGTTGTTCAGCTCGTAGGCGAGCTCGTAGAACGCTTTCTCGGTCTCGAACAACGACAGCAGCTGTAGCACCTGCTTGTCGTCGGTGGGAAAAAGCTCCGGCATATCCTCGCGCTCGTCGTTATCGGCGAGATATCCGGTGAGAAACGCGTCGCGAACGTCGCGCTCCCAACGCGCGGACCGAAGCTCGCGCGCGGGCAAGTCGACCGTCTTTTCGACCGACGCGGCCAGCGTCGCCGCCGCGTACGCGATGCTTCGCAGCATGCCGGCAACGTCACGGAGCGGCGACGTCTTCTCGCGCCGCTCCTCGAGCGACTTCGACGGCTCGCCCTCGAAGTCGATGATCATGAAATCGCCGCTCGCGGTGTGGAGGACTTGGCCCAAGTGGTAATCACCGTGGATGCGGATCCGCACTCCGTCGGATGCGGCGTCCGCTAAATCGTCGACGATCTCATCGATCCATCCGACGTAATGATCGCGTCGCCGCGCCAGCGCTTGCGCCTCGGCGACGCGTTCGCGCGGGAAACTGGGCGTCTCAATCTGCCGCTCGAGGAGCGCTAGCGATTCCCGAATCGATTGCTGCGTTCGGTGCGCCCATCGCTCGAGGTCTTCGGGCACGACCGGCTCCGGTGCGAACGACGGGTCGTCGTCATCGCCCGCCAGCGCGTCATGCATCGCGCGGGTGATCGCGCCGAGTCGCTTGGCGTCGGCGACGAATACGTTGGGCGCGTCGCGACCGGCTGGAGCCGTGAAGTACGGGCGGCCCCGCTCGAGGGCGTAGCTCCATGCATCGGTTGAACCGGGCAGGAACTCTTGCACCATGCCGGCGGTGGTTCGCTCGCTGCCGTCGTCGAAATGAATCGTGGCCAAGAGTCGCGGCGTGTTGGCGAATCCGGCGCGGCTCGTGAGAAACTCCGTCACCTCGACGTCGGGGTGGACACCCGGCTTGAGTGTTCTGAAAAGTTTGAGAATCGCTCGTTCATCGACGACGATCGACGTATTGCTTTGCTCCGCGGAACTGACGGCGGTTTTGATGGTCTCGGTGACGGGCAGCCACTCACTTTCGATCGGCTCGATGACCCAGGAGCTGTCTCCGTGGCGCGCCACCGCTCCGCGTGCGATCGCTCGCGCGAGCCCGACGCGAAACTCGGGATCTTGGACGGCGTCGTACACGCGGCTCTTTGCGCCGCTCGCTCCGAGAACGAATCGATCGGCGACGCCGACAGGAATCGAGTCGCCGACGGCAAGGGGGACTTGGTATTCGACGTCGACGGCGTCCGCGGTCACGACGACGCGCGTGATCGCGAATCGCCCATCACCCCACGGAAGAACGATCGAGCTCGCAACACGCGCGGCGGTTGGTGCGGCGCCCTTGCCGGCGAACCAGCGCTGTTTGGTGACGAAGCGGAGCAGATCGTCGCCGGCGAGCGTTGCGATCGCGGCAACGATGGGTGCGTCGTGGGACGACGTCACGTCGACCGTAAGAATTCCTTGGCGCGTTCGGCGGGCAACAGCCGAAACCAAAGGAAGTTGTGGGGGCCGAGGGTGAGCAAGTAGGGCAGCTCACCGAGCGGCGGAAAGGGATTCTTGCTCCACAGCTCGAGTGGCACCATGCCGTGGAATTGGCGCAGATCGAGCTCCACGTATTGTGCGAAGCGCGACAGGTTGTTGACGCAGAGAATCAGCTCGTCCTTGTAGCGTCGCAGGAATACGAGCACGCGGCGATTCGCGGCGTCGAGCGGCTCCCAGGTTCCACGTCCGAAGGCTTTGTATTGTTGCCGCACGCCGATCAGGCGTCGTGTCCACCGCAGCAGCGATGTCGGCACGCGCTCCTGCGCCACGACGTTGACCGTGTGGTAGCCATACGGCGGATCGACGATGAGTGGCGCGAACAACGCGGCGGTGTCGGCCTCGGAAAAGCCCGCGTTGCGGTCGGGACTCCACTGCATCGGAGTGCGTACACCGTTTCGGTCGCCCAAATAGACGTTGTCGCCCATGCCGATCTCGTCGCCGTAGTACATGACGGGCGTGCCTGGCATCGACATGAGGAGAGCGTTCATCAGCTCGATTTGCCGGCGGCCACTCTCCATGAGCGGAGCGAGGCGTCGGCGAATGCCGACGTTGATGCGCATCCGTGGATCTCTGGCGTACTCACGGTACATGTAGTCGCGCTCTTCGTTCGTCACCATCTCGAGCGTGAGCTCATCATGATTCCGCAGGAAGATCGCCCACTGGCAGTCGTGTGGAATCTCCGGCGTCTGTCGCATGATGTCGACGATCGGCGTCCGGTCTTCCTTGCGCAGCGCCATGTACATGCGCGGCATCACCGGGAAGTGGAACGCCATGTGGCACTCGTCGGAGTTGCCGAAATACGGTCGCACGTCGCTCGGCCACTGATTCGCCTCGGCGAGAAAGATGCGGCTCGGGAATTCGTCGTCGAGCGTGCGACGGAGGTCGCGAAGAATCTCGTGGGTCTCGGGGAGGTTCTCGCAGTTGGTTCCCTCGCGTTCGACCAAGTAGGGAATGGCGTCGAGTCGCAGGCCGTCGACGCCCATGCGCAACCAGAAGCGCATGACGTTCTTGATTGTCTCGACGACCTCGGGGTTGTCGAAGTTGAGATCCGGCTGGTGGCTGAAGAAGCGGTGCCAGTAGAACTGCTGCGCCTCGGGATCCCACGACCAATTCGACTTCTCGGTGTCGGTGAAGATGATGCGCGATCCGGAGTATTTGTTCGGATTGTCGCTCCACACGTACCAGTTGCGTTCGGGCGATCCTTTCGGCGCGCGTCTCGCGCGCTGGAACCATGGATGTTGATCGGACGTGTGGTTGATCACCAGCTCGATGATGACGCGAATGTCCCGCGCATGCGCGGCATCGAGGAAGCCCTGAAAGTCCTCGATTGTCCCAAAGGTCGGATTGATTTCCTCGTAGGAGGCGATGTCGTAGCCGTCGTCTTTCAGCGGTGACGGAAAGAACGGCAGAAGCCACACGGTGTTTGCGCCGAGTTGCCGGATGTAATCGAGCCGTTCAACGAGTCCCTTGAAATCGCCGTAGCCGTCGGCGTTCGCGTCGCGATAACTCTTGACGTGCAGCTGGTAGATGATGGCGTCCTTGTACCACAGCGGATCGTTGTCGTTCACAGATGTTTTAGGGCGAGCGTGATCAGGGTTGGCCCGTCGAACGGTATCCAAAGATGCACGGGTACATCACATGCACATGCAAAAGGCGCCGGAGAGCGCCTGCGTCTTCTACTGCTCGAGGAATTCCGCATGGTCGTCGCTTCATTCGTTGTCGCCGCGCTGCTCCAGGTGGCGCTGCCCACGTCCGCTAACGGCGATACGGTGCCCGCGACCAACATCGAACTTCGGGCAACAACCGCACCAGCGGACTCGGCCTCCGTCGTGGCGCGGCATCGTCGCGAGACGTCGATGGACGCACGACTAGTGCCTGATTGGAATCGATCGGCGGTCGCCGACACGAACCCGCGCCGTCGGAAGGCCGTGGAGTACAGCGACGAATATTACAGCCGCCTGCAGATGCATCGCGTGGGAAGTTGGCTCGAGTTTCCGATCTTCGGCGCGGAGTATTGGCTCGGGCAGAAGTTAATCTCGCGGACCGAGACGCCGGCCGATTGGGTGAAGACGACGCACGCCGTCGTTGCCGGCACGCTCGGCGGCCTGTTTGCGATCAATACAATCACTGGCGTGTGGAACCTGTATGAGTCGCGCAAGGAGACAGATCAGCGCGCGCTCGTGTGGACGCACTCGGCGTTGATGTTGGCATCGGACGCTGGCTTCTTGATCACCGCCATGCTCGCGGGCGACGCGGAGGACTCGTTTCACGCGCAAGATCGTCACCGCAACGCCGCTCTCGTGTCGATGAGCATCGCGGGTGCGGGGACGTTGATCATGTGGCTCAAGCGGGGCCTCTGACTGTTCTATGTCGTCCTGAACGAACCTTACCCCGTCATCCCGAGCGAAGCGAAGGATCTGCCGTCCTTCATCGTTGCACGTTCTAAGCGGCGTCGTTCAATCCGTCCAAATTCGTCTCATCCGTCCAATTCGCTTCACCTAATGTTACGACTCACGGGGCGGGACGCCGCCTACTTGCAGGAGGGTCTCTCACGGACTGCCGCTCGGGCAGGCCAAAACAATTTGGTGAAACGATTTGAACGGATGAAACGGATTTGAACGGATGAAAAGCAACGAGCGTGGAGCGATGAGACCGCGGATTTTCGCGTGGCGATCTGCGGCCCAAACTCATGTCAATTAGACCGGCCGGCTGAACGAAAGACTCCGCGATGCTCGAGGCTGCCAGTCTCGACAATCATTATTCGTCCGAGTCGCCACTGGTTGCTTCCGCAACTACGCGCTCGAGGAGTAGCACATGGCCGGCATGGTCCGCCGGATCCAAGCGCACATAGTTTCGCACGCCACGCCAGTGGTACCGAGTACCGGTCAGCACGTCATTGACGACGTACGGCTCGTCGTCGTCGATCCCCATCTCGTGGATCGGCACATGGACCATCGTTTCTTGAACGTGGTGCGGATCGGTGTTCACGGCGACGAGGATGTCACCGTTGGCGTTGCCCGCGGGGGCGGACGACGTGATCGATTGCACGATCGACGGCGGAATCGGTTGGGCGCGAGACCCGGCCCACTGCAGCGGCGTTTCGGCCGGCGACTTCCGATAGAACAGGACCGTCGGGTTCTCGCTCAGATGGAACGAGAGGTTGGCGTAGCGCTGGAGTGCCGGGTGTGCGCGACGAACGGCGTTCAAGCGCTGGATGTCGGCGTTGATGTTCCCTTCCGCCTCATAATTCCGCGGCTTTAGCTGGTACTTCTCCGAATCGAGATACTCCTCGCTTCCCGGGCGGACCGGGACGTTCTCGCCGAGCTCGAATCCGCTGTAAATGCCGTAGAGGGGCGACAGTGTGCCGGCGAGCAGCAGACGGACGCGGAACGCGGGCCGACCGCCATTCACTAAATACTCATGCAGTATGTCCGGCGTGTTCGTGAATAGGTTGCCGCGGTAGTACTCGGCCATCGGCGTCTGCGTCAGCTCCGAGACGTAGTCTCGCAGCTCGGCCGACGAATTCTTCCAGGTGAAATACGTGTACGACATCGTGAAGCCCAGCTTGGCGAGCGCGTTCATTCGCTTCGGTCGCGTGAACGCTTCGGCGAAGAAGATCACGTCGGGATGATCACGTTGGACCTCTTCGATCACCCACTCCCAAAACGGCAGCGGCTTGGTGTGCGGGTTGTCGACGCGAAAGAGCTTCACGCCGTGCCCGATCCAGAACAGGAAAATGTCGCGACACGCATTCCAAAGCCCCTGGCGATCGTCGCACCAGAGGTTCAGCGGATAGATATCCTGATATTTCTTGGGCGGGTTCTCCGCGTACTTGATGGTTCCGTCGGGACGGACGAAAAACCATTCGGGATGTTCCTTGACCCACGGATGATCGGGCGAGCACTGGAGCGCGTAGTCGAGCGCGATCTCCATCCCGAGGCTGCGTGCGGTGTCCACGAATGCATCGAAGTCGTCGATCGTGCCCAAGGCGGGATCGACCGCGGTGTGTCCGCCGTGCTCGTTGCCGATCGCCCAAGGACTGCCGATGTCGTCCGGCTCAGGAGTGAGCGAGTTGTTCTTCCCTTTGCGGAACGTGCGCCCGATCGGATGAATCGGGGGGAGATACACGACGTCGAAGCCGAGATCAGCTAGTCGCGGCAGACGTGCCGACGCGTCGGCGAACGTTGCCGGGTGCGGTGGGGCGCCTGGCGTGGACGTCGTCTGCGATCGAGGAAACATCTCGTACCACGACGAGAAACGTGCGCGTTCGCGATCGACGATGATCGACAACTCGCGGCGGAAGCGCGTGAGGTCGGCGGGCCGGTAATGCTCCAGCATGAGCGCGAGGAGATCGTCGTCGAGCGCGCGCTGAATGCGCCGCTCGATCAGCATATCGCCGCGACGGTCGACGAGGATCTTCGCCGTCATCAACAGCGAGGCTCGGGCCGCTCCTGAACGCGTCGTTCGCGCGGCAGTACGGATGATCTCCGCACCTTCGACGAGCTCCGTGTGAATTTCCTGGCCGGCATCGAGCTTCTTTTTGAGCTCCGACCGCCACGTTACGAAGCGGTCCGTCCATGCTTCGACCGTGAATGTCCAACGACCGATGCGATCCGCGGTGAACGCGCCGTACCACCGATCGCTGTCGTAGTCGTACTGGAG
This sequence comes from Gemmatimonadaceae bacterium, assembly GCA_036002925.1. GTDB lineage: Bacteria > Gemmatimonadota > Gemmatimonadetes > Gemmatimonadales > Gemmatimonadaceae > JAQBQB01. Next base: position 13,573 of record DASYSU010000366.1, read on the forward strand.
TGGCGCGCTGGACCAATCGGTCTCGCCCGGACCTCGATAGATGACCTTCGCCGCGAGCTGGTCGTGCCCTTCCTTGATGATGTCGGCGCCGACCCATACAATGTCGCCGATGATCCGCTTCACCGCGTGTCGCCCGGCATCCAGCTCCGGTGAGACGCATTCAATGACGATGTGCTCCATGCGACGCGCGCGAGCGCGCCGGTCCGGCGCCGTTCTGTTTGCCAAGGGGTCTAGAGCCTCGGGTTGCGTGTAATCCAGGACCTAAGTACATCAATATCATGCCTTTCCCGCAATGCCCACACCGCGTTGCGCGACGCTAAGGAGGTTCACATGCGCGTTCGTCTCGCCTCGCTCCGTCGTTCACACATCATCTTCGCCATCGGCGCGATTGCCATCGCAATCTTCGCGCTCTTCGTCCTCGCCGTGACGCCCGCATCGGGCGTCGGTCAGGTCGCTCGCGTCATCTCGGCGGCGTTCACGGTGCGTGAATACCTTTTGCCGCACAAAAACCCCGACGCGTTCGCGCACGATCCGGCCGTCGCGCGCGATGGAATGGTCTACTTCGCCGACCAGCAGGGCAGTTATATCGGCCGACTCGATCCGGAAACTGGCGAGGTAAAAGAGTACGCGACGCCGACACCAAAGTCCGGTCCGCACGGGATCATCGTGGCGCCAGACGGTGGAGTGTGGTACACCGGGAATGCCCAGGGATTGATCGGGCGACTCGATCCGAAGACGGGAACAATCACCGAGTACAAGACTCCCGGCGCTCGCGATCCGCACACGCCGCTCTGGTTGAACGGCACGGTGTGGTTCACCGCGCAGCAGTCGAACAAGTACGGTTCGCTCAACGCATCGACGGGCGAAGTGAAGATCTACGACGTCGCGACCACGCGCGCGTTGCCATACGGTCTCCAGCGCGCCCCCGATGGCTCGCTGTGGATGGCGCTGTTCGGGACGAACAAGCTCGGGCACCTCGACCCGGCGACGGCGAAGCTGCTGGAAATCGATCTGCCGGAGGCGGGAGCGCGTCCGCGACGACTGGCGATCACGTCCGATGGTCGTATCTGGTATTCCGATTACGCACGGGGCTATCTCGGGATGTATGACCCGAAGACGAAAGCGGCGAAAGAGTGGAAGACTCCCGACGACAACTCGGCACCGTACGGCATCGGCGTTGCGCCCAGCGGCGTGATTTGGTTCAACGAAGCCCGTCAGGGCAACATGGTGATGTTCGATCCGAAGACGGAGAAGATGGAAGTCGTACCGATTCCAACTCGCGGCTCGGTCGTTCGAAACGTGACCGTCGACTCAGCGCGGAACCGACTGTGGATCGCCGAGAGCGGGGTGAGTCGAATCGGGCGAATCGATCTCAAGTAGCGCGGTCTACTGGTTCGCGCGAGCAAGCCACTTGGGCGCGAGCGAGAGCGCAAGCAATAGTGCGCTTGCAATGACGAGACTGAGCAGCGCGTCGGACCGTCCGTTGCCCACGCGCTCCAAGAGACTGTCGGCGAAGTAGGAGTAAATGAGAATCGACGGGATGATCCCGACCCCCGTCGCCGCCATGTACGACGTGAAGGGCGTGCGCGCCAACCCGCCGACAAAGTTGACGATGCCGAGCGGCAGGATGGCAATCAATCGCAGGCGAAGCAGGCCGTGAAAATCGCGCGCGAGCTCGGCGGCGCTGCTCGCGCGCTTATATCGCTTGAGCCAACTCACGACGACGTGGTGTCCGATCGTGCGAGCGATCCAATAGCCCGCGGCGGCGCCGATCATCGCACCGATCCAGCTAAGAATGCTGCCGAGCACCGCGCCGAATAGTGCGCCTGCCGCGACGACGAATGGCAGACCAGGTGCACCGCCGGCAGTACCTAGTCCAACCACAGCAACGAAGGCGACCGAGAAGTCGACAACGTTGTGTGAGTGTCTGAGCCGTGCGAGATGTTCGAGCGTGTGACGAACGTTGAACCAACCGCGCGTGTAGCCGATCAGTCCTACGACAATGAGAATGAACGCAAGCGCGCCGATTCGAACAAGCGCGGCTCGCGTCGAAGGCAGCTTTCGCGTTGAGCGGCTCGTCGGAGGCACGCGACCATGAAGTTCACAACCCGTGCCCGATATTCAGCGACGGCAATCGATGCGCGCGACAGGAAC
>DASYSU010000367.1:0-4649 GCA_036002925.1 Gemmatimonadaceae bacterium
GCGAGGTACTTCGGGTCGATGCCCGTGAAGCCCCACGTCTGAAGCTGACGCGCCCACGTGCCAAGGTTGTCCTTCGACACACGAACCAACGGCATCTCGATGCGCGCGGGAACGTCCTTCTTGAGATAGACGTGATCGAAGATCGCCTTCACCGACATGTATCCCCACAGATACGGCTGCTGCGCGATCAAGACCGGCGCAAGTCCGGCGTCGACATACGCGAGCTCGTCGGGCAGCGCGTCGACCGCGACGATCTTCACTCGCTTCGGATCGAGGTCGGTCAATAACGATTTCGTGAACAACGGCCAACCGCCGATCATTGCCCACCCGGTGATGTCGGGATACGCGTTCTGCACGCGGATCACTTCGGCCGCGGCATCCTGCGGCGTTTCCGGATGGTAGAACGTGTTCACGATCTTGATGCCGGGATATTTCTTCGCCGCTTCCTTCGCTCCCTCGACGCGCTTCTGGAGATTCGGCGCGTTCTGATTGCCGGCGAGAATCGCTACGTGGCCCTGGCCATTCATCTGCTTCGCGAGCTCGTCCATCGTCTCGCGGCCCATCAGCGCATCGTCGCCACCGTAGAACGCGAAGCGCTTGGAGTTGGGCACGTCGCTGTCGAACGTCATCACGGGAACCCCGCGCGCGACAGCGTCGTCGATCGCGCCGACAACCTTGCCGGCGTCGCTTGCCGACATCAGAACCGCGTTGTCGCCCGCGTTGACGGCTTGGCTGATGCGTTGCGCCTGAACCGTCCCGTCTTCCGTCGGCGGCGTGAGCCAGTCGATCTTCACCGTAACGCCGCTGCTCTTCGTCAGTTCCTTCGCGGCATCCTCGGCACCCTGACGACCGGAAAGAAACACCGGATTCGTCGAGCTTTTCGCGATCATCGCGATCGTGAAGGTCTTACCGCCTCCAGCGGCTCCGCTCGCCGTCGGCGGCGCCTTCGTCGTATCGCCGGCCGGTTTGTCGGATTTGGCGCAGCCCGCGGCGGCCATGAGTGCGAGCACAAACCATCGGGCGGAGAGAAAGCGTGTCGATTGCATCGATCTTCCTGGCGAGAGACGCACGAACGTAGAGCGCGAGATTGTGAGCGCGTAGAACATACGAAAGGGTAGAGGGGTGTCAACGCGGCCGCTCTTTCGGTGGCGCGCTCTTTCGAATAATCTGCAAGCGCTTACACCATTCGAGATCGAGCCATGCGGATCCATCAGATCGACTCCAACGCCGGCGGAAAACTCACCGCGAAACGCGCGGCGAAGCGCGCTGCCAAACCGTCGGCTGCTCCGGACCGACCCCGTCAGACCGAGCGTGTCACCTTCGGCGTGCTCGTCGGCAATCGCGGATTCTTCCCTGGTCATCTCGCGCGAACCGGACGCGAAGAAATGTTGCAGGCGCTGGAGGCCGAGGGGTTCGGCTCCGTCGCGCTCTCGCCGACCGATTCGGTGCACGGCGCCGTTGAGAGCCGCGACGAGTCGAAAGCGTGCGCGGCGCTCTTCCGCGCGAACCGCGACGAGATCGCCGGAATCATCGTCACGCTACCGAACTTTGGCGACGAGCGCGCCGTGGCCGAGACGCTCCGTCTCGCTGGGCTGAACGTGCCGGTGCTCATTCACGCGACGGCAGACGATCCCTCGCGCATGGGCATCGACGCTCGCCGCGACGCGTTCTGCGGCAAGATGTCGGTCTGCAATGTGCTCACCCAGTATGGAATTCCGTACACGCTCACGTCGGTCCACACGCAACGACCGGAATCCGAGAGCTTCCACGCCGACCTTCGCCAATTCGCCGCGGTCTGTCGCGTCGCTCGGGGATTGCGACGCGCACGCATCGGCGCGATCGGCGCGAGGCCCGCGGCGTTCAAGACGGTGCGCTATAGCGAGAAAATCCTCGAGGCGAGTGGAATCGCCGTCGAGCCGATCGACCTGTCCGAGATCCTCGGACGCATCCAGCGCCTCACCGACGACGAGCCCGAGGTGCGCGCCAAGCTCGACGCGATGCAGGACTATGTCTCGACCGAGGGCATTCCCGCCGCGGCGCTCGCGAAGATGGCGAAGCTCGGCGTCGTGGTCGACCGCTGGATGAAGGAGGCCGATGTCACGGTCACGGCGATCCAATGCTGGACGTCGCTCGAGGAGTTCTTCGGCGTCGTCCCATGCACGATCATGAGCATGATGAGCGACATGAATTTGCCGAGTGCCTGCGAAGTCGACGTCTGCGGCACGATCAGCATGTACGCATTGACGCTCGCATCGCAAACGCCGAGCGCGCTGCTCGACTGGAACAACAACTACGGCGAGGATCCGAACAAGGCGGTTTGCTTCCACTGCAGCAATTTGCCGAAAGCGTTCTTCGACGAAGTCCACATGGATTATCAAGCGATCATCGCCGGCACCGTTGGTCGCGAGAACACCTACGGAACGTGCGTCGGCAAGGTGAGGCCGAGCCCAATGAGCTTCGCGCGCTTCTCGACTGACGACCGAACAGGCCGTATTCGCGGCTATGTCGGCCAAGGACGTTTTACCGACGATCCGCTCACGACATTCGGCGGCGCCGGCGTCGTGGAAATTCCGCGGCTTCAAGAGTTGTTGCGCTTCATTTGCGCCAACGGATTCGAGCATCACGTTGCCGGCACGATGGACACGGTCGCCGACGCCGTGCACGAAGCAACGACGCGTTACCTCGGCTGGGACGTTCTCCGACACGCGTGAGTCGATGGCGATCGTTGCCGGCGTAGACTATGGAACGCAAAGCGTTCGCGTCGCGATCGTCGACAGCGAACGCGGGCCGATCGGAGCGGGCATCGGCGAGTATCCGGTGCTGCGCGACCGCGCTGATCCGGACTTCGCCACGCAGTCGCACGCCGCGCATATGGACGCGCTGGTGGTCGCGACGCGTGCCGCGCTCGCCGATGCCCGCGTCGACGGTCGCGAGGTCGTGTCGATCGCGATCGACACGACCGGTTCGACGGTCATTCCCGTCGGAAGAAACCTCGAGCCGCTCGGCGACTACTATCTCTGGGCCGATCACCGCGCGAAGGACGAAGCGGCGCTGATTACCGACGTCGCGCGCCGCGACGGACTCGAGGCGATCACCTACTGCGGCGGCGTGTACTCGTCCGAGTGGGGATTCGCCAAGCTCCTCCACTGGTTGCGGCACAACCCGACCCGGCGAGACGAGTTCGTCACAGCGCTGGAGCACTGTGACATGGTCGCCGCGGTTTTGTGCGGGATCAAGGATCCGGCCGACGTCCCCCGTTCCATCTGCGCGATGGGGCACAAATGGTTGTGGAACGAAGCGATGGGCGGATTGCCGTCGGAGGAGTTCTTATGCTCCGTCGATCCACTCCTAGTCGGCGTTCGAGAAAAACTCTCCGGGCGATACCTCACGTCCGATCACACCGCTGGGCGACTCGATCCCGAATGGGCGCGCCGCCTCGGGCTCCGCGCCGGTATTCCGATCCCGGTCGGCGCATTCGACGCGCACTGGGACGCGATCGGCGCAGGCATCATCGAGGGTGATGTGGTCAACGTCGTCGGCACCAGCACGTGCATCATCGCCATCGCGAAGAATGCCGAATGCGTGCCGGGGGTGTGTGGTGTCGTGAACGGCTCGGTACGTCCCGGTTACGTCGGCGTCGAGGCGGGACTCTCCGCGGTTGGCGACATCTTCGAGGCGATCGCCAGGCGTGCGGATTCGAGCGTTAAAGAACTCTCGCAGGGCCTCGACGAGTATCATGCTGGTCAGACCGGGCTGCTTCGCATGAGCTGGGACAACGGTGACCGCACGGTCCTGGTCAATCCGAACTTGGGCGGCGTCACAATTGGCTGGAGCCTTAACCACGACCCGCGCGACGAATTGTTCGCCGCCATCGAAGGCACGGCGTTTCACACACGGATCGTGCTCGAGCGAATGGCTGAACACGGCGTGCCGATTCGCCGCGTCATCAATGCCGGCGGCGTTCCGCAGAGGAGTGCGGTGTTGAACCAGGTCTACGCGAACGTATTCGGCAAACCCGTGCTCGTTCCTGAACGTCCCATCACGAGCCTCGGGTCGGCGATCTTCGCGTTTCTCGCCGCCGGCGTCTTCGACTCAATCGACGCGGCTCAGCGCGCACTGTGTCCGACGTACCGCGCGTTCGAACCAGACGCGCGCGAGCAGGCGACATACGAGCGGCTCTACTCGATCTACAAGTCACTCTACTTCGCGATGGGCGATCCGCACTCCGATCCGGTCCATCTCGGCACTGTACTCCCGGAGCTCAGACGAATCGCCTCCGAGGTGCGTGGGCGCGCCGCGTCAACGTGAGCTGAGAGAAGTGGAGATGTAGACAGCAGCCGCGGATTTCGCGGACCCTGCGGAGCCACGCGGAATCCTCCGCGCGGCGAGGGAAGGTATGTCGCGCGGAATCAAACAATCAAAAATAGACCTTCGTGTTTTCCTCTGTGTCCTCTGTGTCCTCTGTGGTCCAAGGACTCATCGTCATGTCTTACGCGGCTGCCCGTAATACGCCCCTGTTCCGTGTTTGCGAAAGAAATGTTTGTCGCGCAGTGAGTCCGGGATCGGCTCCGCGGTTGCGTTGAGCACGACAGTGTGAAACGCCATACGCGCGACTTCCTCGAGCAGCGATGCCGTCTCGACCGCGGCGG
>DASYSU010000368.1:0-8292 GCA_036002925.1 Gemmatimonadaceae bacterium
CGCCGGACTTCTCGTCTTCGGAACGCTTTTCATGACGGCATCACTCGAGAAATACGCAACGACGAGGGTGATGCAGGCGTGAGAGTGCAGGGTTGAGGGTTGAGGGTGGAGGGAAGGTGTGTGGCGCTGCGCGCCACTCAACTGCATTCGAAGTCACCCATGCCGTTAAGCGCCGAAGGCGCCATCCTCCCCTGTACCCTCCACCCTCAACCCTCCACCCTGCTCTACCTCGCGTTCACAACGACCCGCATCCACGGATGGATGCAGCACTGATACAGCTCGGTGCCTTCGTCGTCGATCAATTCTTGATGGCTCCCGCCCGACGCGATGAAGTTCGCGTGCGCCGGGTCGAGACACTCGGGCGCCGGAACAGGGTTTCCCGACAACTGGTTGAGTAGCGCGACGACTCCTCCGCCATAGTGCTTTACTTCCGTGAACGTGTGCGTCTCGCCGCCGCGATTGATGACGTTGAGTGTCTGGCCGGCGAACACGTTGATGTTCGATGGCGCGAAATGCCACGCTCCAACCGAACCGCGGGCGGTGAGGTTGGCGATGAACTGATCGAGCGTGAGACCGCTCTGGCGCGAGCAATCGATGTGAGCCTGGGTGAACGTCGGCCCGTCGCACGCATCGAAGATCGAGACGACGCGGTCGTTATTGCTCGAGGCGGTGAACGATGCCCCGTCATTCGGCGAAACCGGTGACGCCGGAATCTGGTGGTCGGCGCACGCGCCGATGAATGTCGTCAGCAACGCAATTCTCATCGTCATCGTCAGCTTCCGCATTGCACACCTCCGCCTTGTGGGTTCTCTAAACACTCGTTCGCGCGTCTCGCTCGGCACGCTCGGCGCGCTCCGGCGGAAATGAAGCCCGGCTCAGATGTCGAGGTTCCCACAGACCTGCCCGCTCAAACGCTATGCGTTGCTCGGGGCCAGGTGGCGACGAACTGCCTGGGCCGCGGCGTAGCCGAGCCCGATGCTTGCGCCCGCACTCATCCATTCAGCGAGTGACGTCGGAACGAGGCCGACAATGATTGGCACGCCACCGAGCAGCACAATCGCTATGACGAGCGAGAGTGCGCCGGTGCGGCGCGTCGTCCAAAATCCGAGCGGAAAAAACAACGCGGCCGTCCACGCCATGTCGATCAGCACGTCGGCCCAAGAATGCGGCAGCGCGGCTGGATACATCAGCGCCGCCCATCCGCGACCGAGCGTCGGCCCGATTGCGCATCGCTCCATTTGTTCGACGCGAAGGCACCAACCGCTCCATCGATGCGTCAGCGTTGCCCCGCTCGCCCCGGCGGATCCTCCATCGGAGAATATGTCCTGGACGTAGTACGCTGGTTGGTCGAGCGCGATGACGTCGCCCTGGGACTGATATCGCACGATCGCATCGTGTTCGGCGCGGGAGACTTTGATCAGCTCACCCGGCTGCGCCGGCTCGAGAAATACGGCGGTCGCAGCGATCACGGCGAAAATCACAAGGGCCGTTCCGTTCGCAAGCCAACTCGCGTGACGCGCTGTTGGAGTCAGCCATGCTCGCGGTCGGTAGGCGAGCAGCGCCCCGAGCGCCGATCCCACCGCGTTGGCGATGATATCGCGCAATGACGGGTCTCGCCCGGGAATCGCCATCTGCAGCAACTCGATCGCGGTCGACAACAGGGCGCCGGCGAACACAACCCTCCACGACGACCTCGCTCGCCAACCCGCCGCTAGCCCGAACGGGAGAAACAAACCGACGTTGGCTACCCCGTCGGCAAGCCACCGAAAGTCACAGGTCAGACAGAACGAAAATGACCGAAGCGGCTGGCTCCGCGAGGGCAGCAACGTACCGACCACGATCGCCAACACGATTGCGCCGACGATCAATCTCCGGTTCGAGCCGGGCCGTTTGGTGCTGTGGGTCAACTTATCCGGGGTTCACGGGGTTTACTTTACCGGGCCTGTCGCGCAAGCGGTGACGCTCGCCCGTCTGAAGGCGTCACCCAAGATACGCATGAATTCTCCCGAGCCGATCTCCCACCACTTTACCGTCGACGTGGAAGAGCACTTCCAGGTCGCCGCATTCGAGCAGCATGTCGCTCGGTCCCAGTGGGACAGCCTACCCAGTCGGGTCGACCGGGGCGTTCGTCTGCTTCTCGAGCTGTTGGCGGAGCGGCGCGCGCACGCCACGTTCTTCATCTTGAGCTGGGTGGCTGATCGTCAGCCGGCGTTGGTGCGTGAGATCGCCGAGGCAGGTCACGAGATCGCGTCGCACGGCACGGACCACCAGCGTATAACCGAGCTCAGTCGGGACGCATTTCGCGAGTCGGTGCGCGATTCGAAGGCGATTCTCGAAGACGTCACCGGTCATACCGTGTTAGGGTACCGCGCGCCGAGTTTTTCGATCACGCGCGATGTCGAGTGGGCGCTCGACATCTTGATTGAAACCGGATACCGCTACGACTCGAGTCTCTATCCGGTGCGACGCGACGGCTATGGCTTCGCGGGTGGTGAACGCGATCCACATGTCTTGTGTCGTGCCGCGGGAAGTTTGCACGAGTTTCCGCCGGCCACGATCCAGTGGGGAAGCGCGGTACTCCCGGCCGGCGGCGGCGCATATTTTCGGCATCTGCCGTACACGCTCGTCCGAAGCGCGTTGAGCGACGCCGAACGACGTGGGGTGCCTGGGACCTTCTACATTCATCCGTGGGAGTTGGATCCGAATCAGCCACGTGTGAGCGTGCCGTATCGCACACATCTTCGCCACTATGGCGGATTGACGAGAACTGTTCCGCGCCTTCGAAAACTGCTCGCGACATTCCAGTTTCAGTCGATCGCTCACACGCTCGCGGTGGCTGATCGGCGACGCGTTCGTGGAACGAGCGGTGAGTCGCTCGCTCTCGCCGACGAACGGTGACCGGACACACGCTTAGTCCGGCGGACGGCGTGGAGTCTGTCGACTCGCTCCGGATTGTCACGGTCGCCGCGAGCGACGATCGTTGGGACCGATTCGTCGCGACGGCGGAGGGAAGCACGTTTTGCCACCTGGCGGGGTGGCGCGAGATCATGACCGACGTCCTCGGTCACGAAGCCATTTATTTGGCGGCCGAGAATCCCGGCCAAACGTGGCGCGGCGTGCTCCCGCTCGTGCGCGTCAGAAGCATACTCGGCCACTATCTCGTATCGCTGCCGTTCCTCAACGACGGTGGTCCACTCGGCGACGATGCCGCGCGGCTGCAGCTCGTCGAGCATGCGGTCGCCGAAGCGCGACAATCCGGCGCGACGCTACTCGAGCTGCGGTCGCGCGGCGCCGTATCGGGACCCGTCACCCCGTCCCATCGAAAAATCTCGGTGCACTTGGCAATGCCCGAGAGCGTCGACGAGCTGTGGACGAAGACGTTTCGCGCGAAGCTGCGCAGTCAGGTGCGTCGACCGACGAAGGATGGCATGACGGCACGCTGTGGACCGGCAGAGCTCGCGCCGTTTTACGATGTCTTCGCTCGCAACATGCGTGACCTCGGGACGCCGGTGCTCCCGCGCGCCTTCTTCGAGCGTATCGCTGCGGTGTTCGGGGATCGCGTGGTCTTCGCCACGGTGTACACGACGGAAGGAATGCCGGCCGCTGCGGCCTGCTGTCTCGTGTGGCGCGACGAGCTCGAGGTCACGTGGGCATCGTCGATCCGTGAATTGAATCGCCTCTCGCCGAACATGTTGCTGTACGCTCGACTCATGGAGGAGGCGATCGGTCGCGGCGTGCGACTGTTCAACTTCGGACGCTGCACGCCCGATGGCCCGACGCATCGCTTCAAGCAGCAATGGGGCGGCGACGACGTTCCGTTGCCGTGGGCGTATTGGTCCAGGAGCGGTGCCGCGGGAACGCCGTCGCCCGACCGCCCCCTGTTCCGAGTCGCGACGGCCGTATGGAGCCGATTGCCGATGGCGATCGCGAATCGGCTGGGCCCAGTTCTCGCGCGGCAACTTCCCTAGGGCGCGCGTCGCGCAACAATGGCGATTCGTCACCAGCTCGCGGTGTATTCGCCGATTCCGATCGGCGCACCGATGCGCGGGGTCGCGGCCGCGTTCCGTCTGACGAAGGATCCACGACCCGCCCTGATCGATCTTTTGCGTCGCGAATTTCGAGCGTCCGATGTCTTGCTCGTTGGGAGCGGCACCCAGGCGCTCCACGTTGCGATCGAGAGTGCCGTCAAGCGCTTTGCCGGCGCCGAACGAACGGTTGCGCTGCCCGCGTTCAGCTGCTTCGACGTGGCGTCGGCGGCGATTGGGGCGAACGTCTCCGCGGCGCTCTATGATCTCGATTCCGACACGCTCGGTCCCGATCTCGAATCGCTCGAGCGTGTGCTCGCGGCCGGAGCGCGCGTCGCTGTCATTGCGCCGCTATACGGTATGCCCGTCGACTGGCAGTCACTCGAGGCATTAGCGATTCGGTATGGTGCAACACTCATTGAGGATTCAGCACAAGGCCATGGCGCAACGTGGCGCGGCCAACCGCTCGGCGCGCTCGGCGAAGTCAGCACGCTGAGCTTCGGGCGTGGGAAAGGCTGGACCGGTGGCCGCGGCGGTGCTGTGCTGATTCGCCGTGGCGGTTCGCTCGATGGAACGGTTCCACCGTCAGCGCGCCAAGAGATCGACTCGGTGATCGGATTGTTTGCGCAGTGGACGTTGGGCCGCCCGGCGGTGTACGGAATCCCGCATTCGATTCCCGCATTGGGGCTGGGTGAAACGACGTTTCACCCGCCCGTCCAGCCGACTGCGATGCCGCGCGCCGCGGCCGCGGCAGTGTTGCGTGCAACGGAGCCATCGAGACGCGAGGCGGAGTGTCGACGCGAGAACGCGCGGTGGTTCCTCGAGCGAATTCCGCGAAGTGAACGCACTACGCCGATTCGCCCAACCGACGGGTCTGTGCCCGGCTACCTTAGACTGCCACTCCTCGTTGCCGGTGGTATGGACGGAATGCAGGACGCGAGTCGCGCATTGGCGCTCGGTGTCGCTCAGAGCTATCCGCAATCTCTCGTTGAGCTCGCTCCACGACTGACTGGTCCCGAGCGCGCATGGCCGGGAGCCGACCGACTTGCACGCGATCTGGTTACGCTGCCGACACACTCGCGTCTTACCGCCGTCGAGCGCGATGAAATCGTGCGAATCCTTCAGGGGCCCTCGACAGGCAGGTCGTAGGATCCGTCGCCTTGTGCTTATTTGAACGCGGCGTCAAGTTGAGCGCCGCTTTCCAGACGCTAGAAGCATCGAGAGGCAGCACCGCTGACGTAGGTCCCACCGGCCCCACCCAAGGCACATCGAATAGTTCTTGCGTCGAGTTCCGCAGACGAATGCGGACCGGCTTCACGCACGTGTCGCCTTTCCGATCGGGAGGAAATCGCTATGCGCTTGTCCGTCATTGTTGTCGCAATGTGTGGATTGGTAGTGAGTTGCGCTGAAGCCCCAACACTGCCTTCGTCTACCGACGGGAGCTCGGGGTCCTTTGCCCGGGGAGCGGGAGGCGGTGCGGCGTTCATCAACTTGTCCGAGGAAGGGGTCGATATTCCGCTCCCGTTCATCGGTACGTGCACATTCCGTCCGGACGGATGGGGCAATTTCAACAGTTTCCTACGCACGAACCCGAACGGCGGCCGTGATCTCAAGATCGAGGATGCATCGGGACGAATCACCGTCACACCGTTCGGCGGACAGACATGGTCCGGGACCGGACGCGTCACCGTCATTTGGCCGAGCTACCCGACAGGCGACAACTTCGAGGCGACGATCGTCGGCACGGTATCGCTCAACGGCCGAACAGCCAGCGCCGTGTGTAAGGACCGGATCGCCAACGGCGTCGGGGTGGAGGCGTTCGTCAGGCTGAACTAACCTAAGAACAGTCATCAGTGCTCAGTTTTGAGTCTTGAGCTTACTTCACGAGTGCTCAGTTTTGAGTCATGAGTTCTGAGTGTTGAGTGCCAACTTCTGAACTCATGACTCAAAACTGACGACTGACGACTCACAACTGCGGTTGTCGTTAGGCTCACGACTCAAAACTCAACACTGACGACTCACCTAGATCTTTCACCCAAAATCTGTGAACACGCGAGGTATCATCCTAGCGGGCGGGTCTGGGACGCGCCTGTATCCGATCACGCGGTCGGTGAGCAAGCAGCTGCTCCCGGTCTACGACAAGCCGATGATCTATTACCCGCTCACCACGTTGATGCTGGCGGGTATTCGTGAGCTGCTGATCATTACGACGCCGCGCGACCGGGCCGCCTTCGAGGGATTGCTCGGCAACGGCGCCGAGTGGGGGCTCGCGATCTCGTACGCCGTGCAGCCCAACCCAAATGGACTAGCCGAAGCGTTCATCATCGGACGCGACTTCGTTGGCGGAGGAAAGTCCGCGCTCGTGCTGGGCGACAATCTTTTCTACGGGCATGAATTGGCGACAACCGTACAACGAGCCGCTGCGAGGTCGGCGGGCGCCACAGTGTTCGCGTATCGGGTCTCCAATCCGAAGGCCTACGGCGTCGTCGAGTTCGACGCGCAGGGTCGCGCTATCTCGATCGAAGAAAAACCCGCGGCGCCGAAGTCGAACTTTGCGGTGACGGGACTCTATTTTTACGACGAGGACGTCGTCGAAATCGCCGCCAAGCTGAAGCCCTCGCCGCGCGGGGAGCTCGAGATCACCGATGTCAATCGAACGTATCTCGAGCGCGGGAAACTGAGCGTCGAGGTGATGGGCCGCGGAAGTGCGTGGCTCGATACCGGGACGCACGACTCGCTCGTGCAGGCGACGCACTTCGTCCAAACAGTGGAGCAGCGTCAAGGAATGAAGATCGCCGCACCGGAAGAAGTCGCCTACCGAATGGGATTCATCGACCGCGACCAGCTTCGCCGATTGGCTGAGGGGCTCGGCAAAAGTGAATATGGGGCCTATCTCCGGGGTCTCGCGGACGAGGACCAACCCTCGTGAACGTCGAAGCGACGTCACTTCCGGGCGTGCTCGTTGTTCGCTCTCCAGTATTCGGCGATTCGCGCGGCTTTTTTACCGAGGTCTTTCGCGAGGATCAATTCGGCTTGCTTGGACTTCCGGCCACGTTCGTGCAAGACAATCACAGCCGGTCGATGCGCCACGTACTGCGCGGACTGCATTTTCAGCTCGAGCAGCCTCAGGGGAAACTTGTTCGTCCCGTGAGCGGCGCCGTCTTCGACGTCGCCGTCGATCTTCGCCGGTCGTCGCCCCATTTTCGAAAATGGGTCGGCGTTACGCTCGAGGCGGGTGACGGGAGACAGCTCTGGGTTCCGCCCGGCTTCGGGCACGGGTTCCTGGTCTTGAGCGACGTGGCGGACATCACGTACAAGTGCACGACACTATATCATCCGACGTCGAATCGCAGCCTTCGGTGGGATGATCCGGAGATCGGCGTCCACTGGCCGATCGACGCCAATGTCGCACCAATCCTGTCTGACGCCGACGCGGCGGCGCCGTTGCTCGCCGGTTCTCAACTCTACGAATGACGTCTCGTGCGTTGATTTTCGGGGCGTCGGGGCAAGTCGGCTCTGCGCTGCGGCAGATAGCCCCGTCATCGATGACTGTCGTCGCCCATGACCTTGATGAGACGGACATTCGCGATCGGTCAGCCGTGGATCGCGCCATCGCCGACGCGCAGCCTGAGCTCATCATTAACTGCGCGGCCTTCACGAACGTCGACGGCGCCGAAAGTCGTGCCGACGAGGCGATGGAGGCCAACGGTGTCGCGCCCGGCATCATCGCCGACGCCGCGCAGAGTGTGAACGTCCGCTTCATTCACCTATCGACGGATTATGTATTCGACGGCTGCGCGCATACACCGTACAAGACCGACGCTGTCGTTGGCCCGCTGAGCGTCTATGGCGCAACCAAGTTGGAGGGAGAGCGTCGCGTTCTTGCGGCATCGTCGAACAGCGTCGTCGTCCGTACGGCTTGGGTCCATTCGGGCGGCGGCGCCAACTTCGTTCGGACAGCCGTGAAATTCCTCGCGGCGGGAAAACCAATGCGCGTCGTAGACGATCAAGTGGGAACACCAACGCGAGCGCTTCATCTCGCCGATGCGCTATGGCGTATTGCCGAGCGCGCAGAGTTGCGCGGGCTGTTGCACTTCACCGACGCCGGTGTGGCGTCGTGGTTCGATGTCGCTGTCACTGTGCTCGAAACGCTCGACGGCGCCGGCAAACTCGGCGCTGGGGCGACCGTCTCACCAATTCGCAGCGATCAGTTTCCGACCGCCGCGCGTCGCCCGCTGTATTCCGTGCTCGACAAGCACGACTCCTG
>DASYSU010000369.1:0-6919 GCA_036002925.1 Gemmatimonadaceae bacterium
AGATCTGGACCTCCCCACTGTTCGACGAACATCCCGTTCTCGACGCGGATCATATCCAGCAAGCGTACCTCCACCTTCTTGCCCGTGGCTTGGATACCCCTGAACGTGCCCCGGTGAGTTCCACGCATCCGCGAACGGAAGGCGATCAGATCGCGTTCGACAATCATTTCTTCCACAGCGAGTTCGGCGTCCGGGAACGCGGCGCGAAAGTCGGCGAGCAGCTTCTTCTGGCCATCGCGCGTCAAGGGATCGACGCCTCGACCCAGGTGGCGCCGATAGGTCGGCGCCAGAAACCCATCGATCGCGGCGACGCCCCGCTTCGTCCAAACCTCATCGACGTACCGATTCAATAGCTCCTTGAGCTGGCTCGATGTCATGGTTGTCCGTCCGTCGAACGGGGGCTGCTGGGCCCATCCTGTCGTCGGAAGGGCCACGAGCGCCAATTGCAGGAACACAAAAGAAGCATCGCACGGGGCGGTCCTCCTAGGCGAAGAGTGAATCGTGGCCCGCCTAACGTACGTTAGCCAGCGGCGCGCCGGCCCATCCGGCGGATGCGAAAAGTCGCGTCAGAAGGAAGCGTGTTTCGCGCCCAGACCTCGAGGCGAGAACGCACGCCAGGGATGTCGCCGTAGTGTCGAACTCGCGCGGAGCCCGTCCAGTTACCTGCGCCATCACCACCAAATCCGATCTGCGGACGCTCCGCCTGGAACGTCTCACTGAAACTAGTAAGAACTTCTCTGATGTTGCCTTGAGCCGGGATCGTGACCTGCATGTCCATCTCGAGATCACCGCGAAGACGCGCACTGACCTCGCCCAGAAGAAATCGCCAGAAGGCCCGCGCGAATCCGCGTACGTGTCGGACCGAGGCGAAACTTGGCAAATACTACGTGGGTTGAGATGCTGTACGTGCAGATGGCTTGTTGTCCCGGCTAACGCCGCGCATCACCTGCGGGTGAATCATATGGAATGCGCGCGTGGAGCGCGCGCAACTCCTTCGATCGCCCGTCTGCTGCATGCAACGTTAGGCCGCTCAGTCAAGAATCACTGTGGATTGGACGTACTGGAGTTTCGAATGTGTCGTGAGATGAGCCAGTGACCGTTGGGCTGACGGCGGAGGATGTCGAGATGTCGCACTACTTGGTTGCTAATCTGCCCGGTGCGACGATTTCGGAAACGTGATGTCGAGGTTCCTCGCGAATACGAAAGGTCGCCGACTACGACAATTTCGCCTGGATCGAGCTCGAATATCTCAAGCGAGTCGGCAGCTTCGCGCGTTGTCCACCAATCGCGTAGCGCGGCCTTTCCGGCAACCTCGGGTATTCCAGGCGGCGTGTACACGGCATCATCCGTGACGAAGCTCAATTCCCTTTCAACGTCCCGGGCAAGCTTCGCCGCGACAAAGGCCGAGTACATCTGGCGGATAACATCCGCCTCCGTCGCCGAACTCGTTGAAGTCGTCGGAGGCTGTTGCCGCGTCTCTTGGGAGCATGCAACGCAAACAAGCACTAGCATCAAGTGGATTCGATGACTCACTCTGGACTCTCCTCTCGAGAGGAACAGGTGGTGCGGCAGTCGCGCCGACACCGTCGCGGTGCACAGCACGACGAGGGCGAACACTCGGGATCGAAACGCGGCTCAGCGTCATACGTGGCCTCCCGTGCGCCACATGCTACCTTTTTCGCAGCACCCACGTCGTCATCGATCGCAGATTCTGCACGACGGTCGTCTTGATCGGGTCGACGAGCTCGGCTCCGAGGTCCTTCGTCACCTGCATCAACATCGCCTCGTCGACCAGGTACCGCTCGGTGCCGTCCGCCATCGCGTACCAGCGATCGTGCAGATGCCGGACGAGACGATCGGCGCCGATCGTGGACGCGAGCCGGCAGAAGAAAAGCCCTCCCGGCTTGAGCGTCCGCCAGCAACCGTGCAGCATCGCGTGGAAGTGATCGTCGTCTCGCGCGAAGTGCAAGACGGTGTTGATGATCACGACGTCGGCGAAGAGATCCGGGAACGAGTGTGCTTCGACGGATTCGACGCGGAAGTTGTCAGCCGGCAGGTGCGGCGCGAGGCGGCGCACGGCGTCGATCGCCTGCGCATCGGGATCGGCGCCGAAGACCTCGTACCCTTCTCGGAGCAGGTACACGGTGTTCCGGCCGGTGCCGCAGCCGGCGTCGAAGATCGTCATCCCCTTCGAGACATTGCCGCGCAGGAGCTGATCGAAGACGTAGATGTCGATGGCGCCAAACTGTTCCTGGAGAGTGGGCACGCAGGTGCTCATGGTAGCGGGCTAGCGAACAGCGCCGATTCCGGGTAGGCCGATGGCGAGGAAATCACATCGCCGCGCCTACCATCTCCGGAATCAAGCGCGCGATTACCAGTTTCTCATCCACCGCCTTTGTGTCGCACCGAGAAAAATCAGATCTGCGTTAGGCCGCCATCGACGACCATTTCCGATCCGGTCATGAAGGAGGAATCGTCGCTCGCGAGCAGCAGGGCTGCCTTTGCGATTTCCACGGCCTCGCCGAACCGACGAAGCGGGACCCGATTCCCGATTGCCGAGGCAGCTTCACTGAGTTGCTTCTCGGAAAGTCCGAGCTTGCCGTGAAACGGCGTGTTGGTCAGGCCGGGACTCACTGCGTTCACCCGAATGCCACGCGGGGCGAATTCCGCGCCCATCGACCGCACAAGCGAACGAACGGCTGCTTTCGTGGCCGATAGGATAGAAAGGCCAGGCACACCCACGTCGTTTAGGAACGAAGTCGTCACAATGATGCTGCCGCCTTTGGCTAACAACGGAGCAGCTTTCTGAATGGCGAAGAAGACGCCCTTGAAGTTCACATCGAATTGCCTGTCGATTTGATCCTCGGTGACGGCTTCCAAAGGCGAGGCAAGCCCCATCCCGGCATTCGCGAATAGTACGTCGATACGGCCGAATTTTTCACTGATCTGCTTGATGATGCTTTCAACCGCGGCGGGCTTGCTCACGTCGCCGCGCAGCACAGTAACGCCGTCCCCGAGTTGAGCTGCGACGGATTGCAACCGGTCAGGATTCTGCCCGACGACTATGACGGTCGCACCTTCCTCCCGGAACAGCTTTGCAGCTTCAAGCCCGATGCCGGAAGTTCCGCCGGTAATGAGGGCGATTTTGTTCGACAGTTTCATGATCTGCTCCTGGTTCGAAAGTCTTTAGTTCCGAATCCCAATGCTATCCGCGACCGAAGTCATGCCGTGCTCCGAAGGCGTTCTTGCTTGCTGGTCCAACGAACGGGGCCTAGTATGGAGCACCGATCTCACCTCGGTCTCACCTGGATCACTCGGGCGACGGAGAACCGCGCAAAGTGCTGCGTCTCAAGACGTTCGGAGGCGTGTGGCTGGAGGGTGAACAGGGTCCGTTGACCGGGGCGGCCGCCCAGCGGCGGCGGCTTGTCCTGCTTGCAGCGCTCGCCGCCGCCGGCCAGAAAGGAATGAGTCGGGACGCCGTCGTCGGCCTGCTGTGGCCTGAGGTCGACGACGCCCGCGCGCGAGCGGCGCTCTCGCAGGCGTTGTACGCGCTCAAACGGGACGCCGGCGAGGACGAGCTCGTGCTCGGTCACGATGTGCTGACGCTCAACAGTAACATTCTCCGGAGCGACGTCTCGGAGTTTGAGCACGCTATCGCTCGAGGAGACTTCGAACGAGCGGCGAATCTCTACACCGGGCCGTTCCTCGCCGGCGTCTTCATCTCCGAGGCTGTGGATTTCGAGCACTGGCTCGATGGCGTTCGCCTGCGGCTCAGTCAAGCCGCCGAGCAAGCACTTGGGTCTCTGGCGATGGACGCCGAAAGTCGGCACGACTTCGCGGCGGCCTCGAACTGGTGGCGGCGGCTCTTGGAGCTCGACGCCCTGAAGACGCGGGCGGTGCTTGGCCTCATGGAGGCGCTGGTCGCGCGAGGCGATCGTGCCGAAGCGTTGAGAACTGCCGAACGCTATGCACGGCGTGTCCGCGAGGATCTGGACGGTGAGCCGAATGCCAGGATCATGGCCTACGCGTCCTCACTGCGAGGCACGCCGTCACGCCTTCCCGTGATCGCCGATGAAATGATCGGACGCGACGATGAGCTCCGTGTCGTCACTTCGCTCATTGAGCGTTCCGACCTTTCACTTGTCACGCTTACGGGTGCTGGCGGAACGGGAAAGACGCGGCTCGCGATTCAGGTGGCGCGCGCGGTCGAGCCGCGAGTCGATCGCGTCTGGTTCGTGGACCTTTCGGCATTGCGCGACTCGGCGGGGGTGATTCCCGCCGTTGCTTCCGCATGTGGAGTCCAGCCCGAGCCGGGGCGCGATCCGGTCGACGCGATCGCATCGTCGCTTGCCGGCCGTCGGGTGCTGATCGTCCTCGACAACTTCGAACAGGTTGTGGACGCGGCGGGAGCGGTTGCACGGCTGGTGAACGTAGCGCCGGATGCGAAACTGCTCGTCACGAGCCGAATGCGACTCGGGATTCGCGCCGAGCATGAATTCTTCGTCGCTCCACTCGCGCTACCCGACGATCCAACCAACATCGCCGCGCTGCGATCGAATTCCGCGGTCCGCTTATTTCTCCGTCGCGCGGCCGCGGCGAATCCGTCGCTCGCAGCCGACGACGATACCCTTCGCGCCATTGCGCGAATCTGTGCGCGCGTGGACGGATTGCCGTTGGCGATCGAGCTCGCGGCGGCGCGATGCCGTCTCATGTCTCCCCGAACGATTGCGACCCGGCTGGAATCTGGGCTGGACCTGGTGTCCGGCGGTGGACGAGGCATGCCGGCGCGTCAACAGACGATTCGCGAGACCGTCGCATGGAGCGTTGCATTGTTATCCGATGCCGAGCGACGGGTCTTCGCGCGCTTGGGCGCTTTTGCCGGGGGCGCTTCCGTTGCTGCAGCCGAGTGGGTCTGCGCCGACAGCAACGACTCCACGCCGGCGCTCGACGCGCTGAGTGCTTTGGTCGACGCGAGCCTGGTCATGCCTGAGCCTGCGCAACGCGACGATCCGCGTCTTCGCATGCTCGAAACGGTGCGCGAATTCGCGGTGGATGCGTTGCTGCGCTCCTCTGGGAAAGACGCTGTCCTGGGTCGGCATGCAGAGTGGTACAAGCGGCTGGCGATGCAGCTCGAGCCAAGGCTCACTGGCCCGACGCAACAGGACGCGTTGTCGACGCTCGCGCGCGATCACGCCAATCTCGGCTGCGCGCTCGACTGGATGATCCGCAGCGATCACGGCGAAGATGCGCTTGCGCTCGGGGCAGCGCTCTGGCGCTACTGGCTCGTGCGTGGGCATCTCGAGGAAGGTCGTGTCTGGTTGGCGCGCGTCCTGGATATGTCAGCGTCGCAGTTGCCGTCGCTCGATCAGCTACGCGCTGATGCGATGACGGGAGCGGGAACCTTAGCCCAGAACTCCGGAGCCGTGGTTGCGGCGAAGAGATATTTTGAAGCAGTCCTGGAGATTCGTCGCGCGCACGATGATGCCGCGGGTATCGCGCGCACCCTCGCGGACTTGGGCTGGATTGCCTGGCGACAGTGTGATTTCGGGAAGGCGCGACAGTTGTCAAATGAGTGCCTGACGCTGGCCGAGGAGGTCGGTGCGACACGAGTGGCCGCGCTCGCGCTCACCAACCTCGGTGCGACGGCCCTCCTTGAAGGAAACTTCCACGAGGCGTGCGAGGCCTTGGAACGCAGTTCGGCGATGCGCCGACAGGTGGGCGATCGACGGGGTGCGGCGTTCTCCGACACGTTCCTCGCGTGGACGCGCTCCCGAATGGGCGAGGTGTCGGACGCGATCGCGCTTCTCGAGCGCGCCGAGCAAACGCTCGACGACGTAGGAGATCAGCGGCTGATCTATTTCGCGCGCGACATCAAAGCGTACGCGTTCCTCCAACTGGGAGATGCCGCGCGTGCCGCCGACATTCTCGAGATCAACTCGATCAACGGCTTTCGTCGGTTCGGCGATCGGTGGGGCGCCGCGCATCGTCTTGCGCTCGCGAGCTGGGCGTCACGACTGCTCGGCCTCAACGAGCAAGCCGTGGCGTTCGGCAAAGAAAGTCTTGCGCTGCGCCGTGCCGAGGGGGACCGGTATGGCGAGGCCGAGTCGCTTGCGCTGCTTGCGGCGGCGGCGGGCGCTCATGGCGATGAGACGACGTCGGTGACACTGCTTCAGCAAAGTCGCGGTATCCGGCAGGCCATCGGTGACCGTGCGGGGGTGGCCGAATGCGACGCTGAACTTGCCAGGATCGCGGCTCCCGCATGAGTGAACCGTCCGACAGCCTGCGCGAACAGTTCGGAGATATCGACGTCTACCTGTTCGATCAGCTGCTGCGCGGGCGGATCGTTTCGGGAATGAAAGTGCTCGATGCCGGTTGCGGCTCGGGAAGGAATCTCATTTTTCTCATGCGCGCCGGCTTCGATGTCTGGGGGGTCGACGAGAGCGAGTCGGCGATCGCCGCCGTGCAGCACCTCGCAACCGAATTCGCGCAGGACGTGCCTCAGAGACGATTTCGGGTCGAGCGCGTGGAGTCGATGTCCCACGATACCGACTCGATGGACGTTGTCATCTCGAGCGCCGTGCTGCACTTCGCGCGCGACGCCAGCCATTGGCTGGCAATGGTACGCGAGATGTGGAGAGTGCTCGCGCCAGGCGGCGTCCTCTTCGTCCGGCTAGCGACCACGGTGGGCCAGCCTTATCTGAGGCCGCTCGGGGGCGGTCGGTATGTGATGCCGGACGGGACGACGCGCTTTCTCGTCGACCATGAGCGTTTGCTAAATATGACGCAAGAGCTGGGCGGTTCGCTCCTCGATCCACTCAAGAGCACGGTGGTACACGAGCAGCGGTCCATGGGAACGTGGGTGGTGAGAAAGCGTGAACGATGATGTCATCGTTCATGCGACTGGGATGGCTGCCTAACG
>DASYSU010000370.1:0-16590 GCA_036002925.1 Gemmatimonadaceae bacterium
CCTCGCCGAGGATGAAGAGCGCGAGGTTGCGGAGGCGATCACTCAGGTTCCGACGCCCCAAGAGATCAAGGACACACTCGATCAATATGTGATTGGGCAGGAGAAGGCGAAGAAGGCGTTGGCCGTCGCCGTGTACAATCATTACAAGCGCATCAACTCGGCGTCGCTTCGCGATGACGACGTCGAGCTCGACAAGTCGAACATTCTGCTCATCGGCCCCACGGGTGTCGGCAAGACACTGCTCGCTCAAACACTTGCCCGCATCCTGGACGTTCCGTTCACGATCGCCGACGCCACGACGCTGACCGAAGCCGGCTACGTCGGTGAAGACGTCGAGAACATTCTCGTTCGGCTGCTCCAGGCCGGCGATTTCAACGTCGCCGAATGCGAGCGTGGGATCGTCTACATCGACGAGATCGACAAGATCGCGCGGAAGTCGGAGAACCCGAGCATCACGCGCGACGTGTCAGGCGAAGGCGTACAGCAGGCACTGCTCAAGATTCTCGAAGGGACCGTGGCTTCGGTTCCACCGCAGGGCGGTCGCAAACATCCGCAGCAGGAATACATCCAGATCAACACGAAGGATATTCTGTTCATCTGCGGCGGCGCCTTCGATGGGTTGGAGAAAATCATCGAAGCCCGAACCGGCCGCCGTCAGATCGGCTTCAGCAAGGTGGCCGACGACGCGAAGACGGCCGTTCAGGCGAAGAATCCATTCAAGGAAGTCGAGCCGGACGATCTGCTCCGCTTTGGATTGATCCCGGAGCTCGTGGGCCGACTCCCGGTCGCCGTCGCTCTCGAGGCGCTCGACGAGGATTCGCTGGTCCGCATCCTCAAGGAGCCCAAGAACGCCCTCACCAAGCAGTACGCCAAGCTGTTCGAGCTCGAAGAAGTGAAACTCACCTTCGAGGAGACGGCCCTGCGCGCGATCGCCGGAAAGGCGCTCAAGCGCGGCACCGGCGCTCGCGGCCTGCGTGCTATCCTCGAGGAGCTCCTCACCGAGGTCATGTTCGACCTCCCGACCCGCGAGGACGTCGAAGAGGTGAAGCTGACCGAGAGTTCCGTGCTCAACGGGACGCCGCCGCTACTCGAGATTTCGCCACAGCGGAAGAAGAAAGAAGCGTAACCGCGCTTCGCTCGCACGAGCCACGGCCCGCCGATCGCGGGCCGTTTTTTCTTGCGATAAACCGAGTCGGCCGCGCTATCTTAGGGACATGGCACCCTCCCCCTCCGCCCCGACCGCCTCTCCGTCCGAGACCGAGATCAAGCGACCTGCGGTCTTGCCGCTTCGCGACGTTGTGGTGTTCCCGTATGTCGCCATGCCGCTGCTGGTCGGGCGCACGGCGTCGCTCGCGGCAATCGAGGCCGCGGCCAGCGAGGGGGGGACGATCTTCCTCGTCACGCAACGCAGCGCCGACACCGAGGAGCCCGCGGCCGCTGATCTTCACCGCGTCGGCACGGTCGGACGGATCATCCAGGCGACGCGTCAGGCGAACGGTACCGCACGCATTCTCGTCGAGGGGATCTCGCGGGCACGCGTCACACGATACGTCCCGGCGTCTGGATTCTTGCGGGCAGCGATCGCCGACGACGTCGAGCCCGAACTCGAAGATCCCGAGGCGCTTCACGTTCTGTCGCGACGCGTGCTCGCCCTGTTCGAGGAGTACGTCTCGCTACACCGACGCATCCCGAACGAGGTCGTTACGCTGGTTCAAGGCGCCGAATCGATCGCGCGCCAGGGGTACGGCATCGCCGCCCATCTCGCCGTCCGCGTCGAGGTTCGCCAATCGCTCCTCGACGCGCCGACGATTCCCAAGCTGTTCGACGCGCTGAGCCAAGTCCTCGTGAGCGAGACGGAGCTGCTCCGCCTCGAGCGCAAGCTCGACGAGGAGGTTCGCGGCTCGCTATTCCAGAACCAGCGCGAGTTCTACCTGCAGGAACAACTCAAAGCGATTCATCGCGAGCTCGGACAGGACGAGAGTGATGACGTCCTCGATCTCGAGCGACAGGTCGAAGCGCGCAAGCTTCCCGAGATCGTCCGGGCGCGTACGCTCCGCGAAGTCCGAAAGCTGCGGCGCATGTCGCCGCTGTCCCCGGAGTCGACCGTCGCGCGAAACTTCGTCGACTGGATTCTCGCGTTGCCGTGGACCGAGCGCACCGACGACGTGCTCGACGTCGCGCACGCACGCAGAGTGCTCGACGAGGATCACTACGGCCTCGAGGAAGTGAAGGACCGAATCCTCGACTACATCGGGGTGTTGTCGCTCGTCGAACGCATGGAGGGCCCAATCCTCTGTCTCGCCGGCCCCCCGGGGGTGGGCAAGACATCGCTCGGCCGTTCCGTCGCACGCGCGCTCGGCCGAAAATTCGTTCGCATGTCGCTGGGCGGCGTGCGCGACGAGGCGGAGATACGCGGGCATCGCCGCACGTACATCGGGTCGATGCCGGGTCGCGTGATTCAGGCCATGCGTCGAGCGGAAGTGATGAATCCCGTCATTCTGCTCGACGAGATCGATAAGCTCGGACAAGACTATCGTGGCGATCCGGCCGCGGCGCTGCTCGAGGTGCTCGACCCGGAGCAGAACCGCGCCTTCAACGATCACTACCTCGAGGTCGATTACGACTTGTCGCAGGTGCTCTTCCTGACGACTGCGAACTACCTGCCGCAGGTGCCGGAGCCGTTGCGTGATCGCATGGAGATCATCCGACTGGCCGGCTACCTCGATCAGGAAAAGTACGCGATCGCGCGGCAATTCCTGGCGCCGAAGCAGCTTCGTCTCAACGGACTCGATCCGGCTGACGTCGAGTGGGAGAGCGACGTGATCCCGTCGATCGTTCAGTCGTACACGCGCGAGGCCGGTGTGCGCGAGCTCGAGCGGCGGATCGGTCGCGTCTCGCGAAAGCTCGCGCGACGCCGCGCTGAGTCGACGGAGGCTGCGGCCGCCGGGAGCGGCGAGTCGAAGCGCGCCAAGACGGTGCTCCGCGCGGGCGACTTGAAGGAGTTGCTCGGAACGCCCCCATATGAGCCACCGTCGCTTACCTTCGAGCATAAGATCGGCGTCGCGACGGGGTTGGCGTATACCAGCGTCGGCGGTGACGTACTCGAGATCGAGGTGAGCGTCGTCGGGGGTCGCGGGAAGCTGCAACTCACGGGAACGCTCGGCAGCGTCATGAAGGAGTCGGCGAACGCCGCATTGAGCTATGCCCGTGCGCGCGCCGGCATGTTGGGAATCGATCGCGACTTCTACCGCAATCGCGACTTGCATTTGCACATTCCAGCCGGCGCCACGCCGAAGGATGGTCCGTCAGCCGGCATCGCGATCGCAACAGCTATTGTGAGCGCGCTCACGGGCATTCCGATCCGTGGCGACGTGGCGATGACCGGTGAGATCACGCTGCGCGGTCGTGTACTGCCCATCGGCGGCTTGAAAGAGAAGGCCGTCGCGGCACATCGGAACTCGATTCGTCATGTGCTGATCCCACATCAGAATTTCCGGGAGCTCGAGGAGCTGCCGGATGAAGTGCGGTCGGGTCTAACGTTCCATGCGGTCAAAACGATGGACGACGTGCTCGCGCTGGCGCTCGCGCACACCGACTTTGCCGCCGACGTTCCGGCCGTCGCGCCACACTGATCACCATGACGTCGCACGAGCCACTGGTCATTCGCTCTCTGGAATTCCTCGGGGGCATGGCGAGCGTCGACGGCTGGCGTCCCGAATCAGTGTTGCCCGAAGTCGCGTTCGCGGGACGCTCTAACGTCGGAAAATCCTCGCTGCTCAATCGGCTCGTCCATCGAAAAAAGTTCGCGCGGGTGAGCAACACACCAGGACGCACGCGCGAGATCAATTTCTTCAAGGTGAACGACGCGTTCGTCTTCGTCGACCTGCCGGGGTACGGCTACGCGCGTGTCTCCAAAGACCAGCGCGCCGAATGGCGTCCGCTCATCGAGAGCTACCTGCGGCGCAGCCCGCAACTGCGCGGAATCGTCCAGCTGCTCGATGTGCGCCACGATCCGACCAACGACGACACGCTGATGCTCGACTTTCTGAGCGAGATCGGCGTACCGACGATCGTCGTCCTCACGAAGATCGATAAGCTGACAGCGTCCGAACGCCGCAAGCGACTGGCCGAGCTTCCACTGCGATTGGGACTTGACCCCGAGCAGGTGATCGCGTTCAGCGCGTCGACCGGCGAGGGCCGGGACGAGCTCGGCGCGGCGATTGAGTCGCTACTGGAGCAGCCGTCGTGGAAGGCCGCGTCATGAAAGGCATCGTGCCTACGGCACTCGCGGCAATCGTCGCCGCCTGCGCGAGTGCGCCGACATCCGGCGCCGCGCCGGCACCACCAACCGCACTGCCGGCGGGCCATGTCGCGCGCGACTCGATGTCGGCGACGCTCATCCCCGCCGGCCTCGGCACGGTACGACAGGATAGCATCTCGATCGTGCTTCAGCCCGAGGGCGTTCGCGTCACGGCGATTCCGCTCGACGAATCGGTGATCCGCGTGCTGGCATCCGATTCATATCGGTATCTGCATTCGACCCTCGAGAACAAACGCCAGCAGATCATGCAGCGCGCGGCGATGCGCGGCGTTCGCGAACCACGCGTGTGGTACGTTCGCTTCTTTGGCCTCGCACCCGACGCCCGATTCGTTCCGACTGATCTCACCATCACGTCGGGTGGCCGCGACTATCGGCCGTTCGATGTTATTCCACTGACGCCTGGATTCGGGACGCAACGCCTCCAGCCGCGAGAACAGCAAGCGGCACTGCTTCTGTTCGAGGAAGGATTAGACGTGTCGCAACCGCTCGTCGTGGCGATGGGCTCGCAGCGCAACACCGACTGGGAAACGATTCTCCTCAGGACCATCGACCCGGAGCGCGCGGCAATTCGCGCGCGGGCCGCCTCGCATCCGTAACCGCAATCGCACACGTTTTTCGGACGACCATCATGCCTAATCTTCCGCTGCGAAAAATTGCCGAGCGCCCCACGCGTGCGCTGGCGACCGAATGGCTCCAGGGATTGTCGGCCTCGCTCGCCGACGGGCAGACCAATCGGTCCGACCTCTGTCGCCGCACGCTCACCTCTCTGTACTACCCCCAGTACTCCGACAACTGGGAGACGGCGGTTACGGACACGCGCATCGACGACGCCACGCGCCTGGCGCTTGCGGCGATGGATCCGCGAAACGTGACGCTCGAACCCGAGTACTATGGCGAGTGCGACGATGCGCGCTTCCAGCGCGTCAAGCCGCTCCTCTGGCTGTGGTATTCATTCGACCGCAGCCCAGTCGGCGGTCAGAACGTGTGGCTCGGAGTCGAGCTCCGCCGGATTCTCGCGAAGCACATTTTCAAGCGCTGCGGCGAGAACTTCAAGGCGTTCCAGCACGTCGAGTTCTCGTTCGGCTATAACCTGGAAGTCGGCGACAACGTCGTCGTGCACCGTCACGTGCTACTCGACGACCGCGGCGGGATCGTGATGGGTAACAACGTTTCCGTGAGTGACTACGCCAACATCTACAGCCACACGCACAGCATCGTCGATCAACGCGACGTGACGAACGCGACCACCGTGATCGAGGACGGCGTGCGGATCACGTACCACGCAACTGTTCTCGCCGGCGTTCACGTCCACGAGCAAGGCATGGTTGGCGCGATGGCCGTCGCGACGAAGGACGTGCGCCCGTACCACGTGTATGTCGGGATTCCGGCCAAGAGCGTTCGCGTCAAACCGAATGCGCCGGCCAGCCGAACTGTCTTGCGCACGAGCAGCGAGAGACAGACGAACGATTGAGCTAGCGCACGCGCATCACGTCGTCCACAGGCCCGGCATCGCCCGATGCGAGTAGCTCGACCAACTCGCGAAGCGATGCGCGTTCGCCGGGGAACGCAAAGCGCGCCAGTGCGTCGTCGACGGTGAGCCATTCGGAACGTTGATGCTCGGTGGCGATCGTCACGCTCGCCGGTTCTGAGACGAACGCCGCGAACACGATTGCCAGTTGCAGCGTGTGTGTCTTGTGCAGGTAGAATGGCTGCACGCGCACGTTATACAATCGATCAACGGCGAGCCCGGTCTCCTCAAGCACCTCGCGGACGGCGGCATCCTCGGGTTCCTCGCCAGCCTCGATGTGGCCGTGCACGGGCTCCCATGCCCCTGGGCAGCGCGTGCCGAGACTCCGCTGCAATGCGAGTACGCGCCATCCGCTCGCAAGCGTCCGAATCACGAACACATCGACGGTGCCAATTTGGACTTGCGCCATGCGCGGAAAGCTACGTCGTCGCGGGGTCGTGCGCCCCACCACCGCGTCGAGATCGTCACGAAGACGGAAGGCGTCGCCGCTGAACGGCGTCAGCGGCCGCTGTCGCTCCGGAGCCGATTCCGACACCACTCGCGGTTGGTCGTCGGGCGTCGCGACGCGAAGCACTTCATCCATTGTCGTTCGCCCCGCCGTCGCGTGAATCGTTCCCGACGTCCATAACGACCGCATTCCGTCGAGACGCGCCGCCTCAGCGATTCGTTCGGTCGTCTCGCCCGCGGCAACGCGATTCTCGAACTCCGGCGATCCGATGATCACCTCGACCAGCGCGAGGCGACCATGAAATCCAGTTCCACCACACTCGATGCAACCGGCCTCACGAACTCCCGCGCACGACGTACAGACGCGGCGCACCAGCCGTTGCGCGAGAACGCCCTTGACCGCGGTCGCGATCTTGTAGCTCGCCACACCGATGTCGATCAGGCGCGTCACGGCACTCGGCGCATCGTTTGTGTGCAGCGTCGACAGGACCAGGTGACCGGTGAGCGACGCCTGGATCGCGATCTCCGCGGTCTCGCGATCTCGAATCTCGCCGATGAGCACCACGTCCGGATCTTGACGCATGATCGACCGCAGCGCGGTCGCGAACGTGAGCCCTGCCTTCTCGTTCACCTGGACCTGGACGATTCCCGGCAGGCGATACTCGATCGGGTCCTCGACTGTAACGATGTTCACGCCGCGATCCTTGAGTCGGCGCAGAGCGGCGTACAGCGTCGTGGTCTTGCCGGAACCCGTTGGGCCGGTGACCAAGATCAGGCCTTCACGACACTGCAAAAGCCGCTCGATGCGATCCAACTCGTCGGGCAAGAATCCCATCCCCTCGAGCGTGAGCACTGCCGCGCGGCCGTCGAGCACCCGAATCACGACCTTCTCGCCGTGCGACGCGGGCAGCGTCGAAACGCGAAGGTCGACGGCGACACCGTTGATCGCGACGCGCGCACGCCCGTCCTGCGGACGAAGACGATCGGCAATGTCGAGTCCTGAGAGGATCTTGATTCGCGAGACCAGCGCCGGGCCGACCGCACGCGGCAGCGTGCGCGCCAGCGTCAGTAGTCCATCGACTCGATGCCGGACGGCGATGCCCTGCTCCTCCGGCTCGATGTGAATGTCGCTCGCGCGCGCCGAGATCCCGCCGGCCAGCAATTCGTCGACGAGATTCGTGATCGATGCCGCGGCGTCTTCGCCCGGAATCGGCGGCGCCCCTTCGACCTCCTTGTTGAGATGCTGCACCTCGAGCATCGCTTCCGGTTCGCGCGTCGAGCCTTCACCTCGATACAGCTCGTCGATCCGCTGGGCGATGTCATCGGTGTTCGCGAGCGCGACGCGAACGTGGCGGCCCGTCGCGAACGCGAGTGTTCGCTCGCAATCGACGTCGAGCGGATCGGCTGTCGCGACGACCAACTCTTGTTCTGTGGCCGAGAGTGGAACGATGTGGAATCGACGCGCCCAGCGCTCGGGGACCAACCCAACCGCGTGCGATGTCGCCGTGCTCAAATCCGCGATCGGCAGACGAAACCGACGAGCGAGCGCGTCGAGATCGATGGTATTCGGTGGCGGAATCGGCGCGCGGGAGGCCATGCACCATGTTCGCACGGAGCAGCCTCGCTGCCATCACTCGATCATTGCGCTTCGGTACGAAGCAACGCGGACCAGTCTAGAGGATGCTCCAGAACTGGCGACTCAGGTCGATCGAAAACGTCCAACGGCCGTGGCGAAGACCGCGGGCGACGTCGACGCGTAGCAGGTCGAACGGGGTGAGAAATCCGGCGCCGACGGACGGATAGAACCCACCTTTGAACGCCTGACAGCTGCTACTGAGGCACGGAACAAAATCGCTCGTCGCGCCAATTACGTGCACGAACGGCGCGAACGACCCTTGAGCGGGCACCCGACCGAAACGTCCCAGCGAAAACGGAATGAACGGCGCGGGCAGCCGCAACTCCACATGCTCGGTGAAGGCGCGTGTCGACACGATCGAGTGATAGTCGTATCCGGGGCCGCTAGTCGGACCGCCAAGATAGACGAGTTCTTGCGGCGGTGTGCGGCTTCGGTAGACGGCTGCAACCGCAGCCATGGTCGTTGCCGTCACCAAGCGAGCCGCGCCAAGCGGACGCTCGACATTGGCGCTCAGCGCGCCGCGCAGCGTTCGTGCGTCGCTCGCCGGCGTGCCGTCGGGCCGTGTCCCATACGGAATTGTCGTGCGAAGCTCACCATGGAGTTCCAATTCGCTCCCCAAGAACGACAACACCGAGGGTCGATCGACCTCTAGCGAGAAACGACTCGCGTGTAAATCCTCGGCTTGGATCGTGGGCTCGAACAAACCGGACACGGTTCTGGCGCGCACCGACAGAGGGGATTGCCGCTCGTACGACGCAGTGAGCCGAGACCGGATTCCATTCGCGGCCACGTAATCGACGCTCGCTCCGACTGCGCGCGCGAGATACGGATCGGTGTAATCGCTCCCGAATTCCTGTGCAGCCAGACTGTTCACGACGGTCGACCGTTCCGCAACGTCTCCGACGTCGCGAAAATCACGCGAAGCGAAGACGCGAAAGGCCGATCCGCTCGGTCGCGCAATAACGATCGCCGCGGACCCCTTCGTCTGGTGATCGTCGAGTCCGTATCGCGCTCGTACGGTTGCCGAAACGCCGGCACCAAATTGCTTTGAGACGCCGTCGCCTACGCCCAAGCCTTCGACACGATCGAATCGAGCAAAGTCCGATAGACTTCGCGCCGACATCGTGACCCGCTGCGCTCGCGCCAACGCCTGCGCGCGAACGAGTTGTCGCGCCTCAGATTGCACACGCTGGACATCAGCCTCGGTCACGCCACGCGCGTCGGGCGGAAGCGAGTCGAGAATCGTTCCTTTCCAGGGATACTGCTTCATCTGCGCCGGCGACGCTTGTACGAATTCCGGGCCAGCAAACAACGCGGGACTCACCGATGTGTTGAACCGATAGTCGCCAATTTCCCAGCGCCCATGGATGATGCCGCGCACGGGATAGTCGAGCCACGTCCCAGTGCGGCGGATCTCGATGGTCTGACGGCTCGGCAGCCAGAAGCGTCCGCCCACGAGGCGGTTCTCGAGCACCACGGAGAGATCTTCGAGCGCCTTATCGAGGAGCGCGGTTCGCGTAAAACTGAAATTCATGCGAACGACCTGCCCCTCGGCCGGATCGATGTAGATTGCCCCGACCACGCGGGCTTGGTGGTCGTCTTTGGGACGCACCTTGATCTCGTACACGTTGATCCGCTG
Organism: Gemmatimonadaceae bacterium; assembly: GCA_036002925.1. Classification (GTDB taxonomy): domain Bacteria; phylum Gemmatimonadota; class Gemmatimonadetes; order Gemmatimonadales; family Gemmatimonadaceae; genus JAQBQB01. The sequence goes on from DASYSU010000370.1 coordinate 9,572, forward strand.
CGTCCCGGAGCCGATCGCGAAGCTGTCGGCCAGGGCGAAGTCGTACTGGGTGAGACCCTCGGGCGACAATGGATGTGGTACGTCGTGGACCTCGTCGCCCTCACCGATGCGGATGATGTTCGGGAAGTTGTTTTGGACGATGCCCAAGTGATCGCGGTGGTAGGCGATGTCGGTCGGCAACAGCAGCGTGTCGCGGCGGCCGATGATGCGCTGCTTGCTCAGGTTGGGCGCGTGCCAGTAGACTTCGAGCTCCAGCTCGTCGGCCTTCACGACCTTCGGCGGCGTGCGGAACCCTTCGCCAAGCTGCGCCAGAAAGGTGACGTAGCCGTGCGCGTTAGCTTGGTAGTCCGCGAGCCCGGTGTCAGCGAGCTGCTGCGCGCGTCGGGCGGTTGCCCGTTCGACGAGGGACCGGCTCCGCGGATCATTCCAGGTTTGCGCGGCGCCCGGTCGGGCGAGACTTACGAGCACGAATAACGAACACGCGGCGGCGCACAAACCGCGCGCCACGAGGAATCGACGCATGATTGACGAATATCGCCGGGTGTCAGACTTCGAGCAATGCGCTCGCCCTGCGTCGGGCGTCGCGCCACGATGAGCGTTCAAGACTTTCGCGACCGCGCGCGTCGCGGAGCCAACAGGACTTCGCGGCTCGTGCCCGTGTGGCGTGACGTGTTGCTCGACGCCGAGACACCGGTTGCGGCGTTCGCGAAATTGAGAGAAGGACCGTTCGCGTTCTTGCTCGAGTCCGCGCCGGCCGGCGGCGAAACGTGGGCTCGCTACACGTTCATGGGCAGCGCACCCCGCGCCGCCTGGAAGCTCGACGAGGGCGAGGTTCAGGATTGGTCGCCGGACCGAGGCTGGCACAACGCACGCCGTCCCACCGATCCGCTCGCCGACCTCGAGGGCTTGCTTCACGAGTGCGAGCCGATCGACATACCGGAGATCGGCGAGTTCTGGAGCGGCGCGGTAGGCTACTTCGGATACGACGTCGCACGCGTCATCGAGCGCCTCCCTTCGCCTCCGCCGCGTGGCGTCGACGTTCCCGACGCGCTGTTCGTCTTCACCGACGCGCTGGTGATTTTCGACAACTTGCGATCGCAGGCGCGTGTCGTCGCCACGGCGCGGGTCGACGCTGGCGCTGCCGACGACGAGCTCGACGCACTCTACGACGCGGCCATGCGAACCGTCGACACAACGATCGCTCGTCTCCGTGGTCCAACCGTTCTCAAGCCGCTCGAGCTCAACACCGCGGCCGCGCCCGTCGAAGGACATTCCAACTACGCGAAAGAGAAATTCCTCGTCGACGTCGAGCGAATTCGCGAGTACATCATTGCCGGCGACGCGTTTCAAGTGCAGCTCGGCCGCCGCATCGACGTGCCGTTCGACTTCTCGTCGACCGACTTGTACCGCGCGCTGCGAGTGATCAATCCGTCGCCGTACATGTACCACCTTGTGCTCGACGGCGTCGAGATCGTCGGCAGCTCGCCCGAGCTGCTCGTTCGCGTCAGCGCGAGTGGCACGGTCACGCTGCGTCCCATCGCCGGAACGCGCCGCCGCGGTCGCACGCCCGAGGACGACGCGATCATGACCGAGGAGTTGCTCAACGACGAGAAGGAGCGCGCCGAGCATTTGATGCTTGTCGACCTTGGGCGAAACGACGTCGGGCGCATCGCGAAATACGGAACAGTGCGAGTCAGCGACCTCATGGTCGTCGAGCGATACTCTCATGTGCTGCACCTGGTGAGTCAGGTCGACGGCGAGCTGCGCGATGGGCTATCGGCAATGGATGCCTTTCGAGCCAGCTTCCCGGCTGGTACACTCACTGGTGCGCCGAAGGTTCGCGCGATGGAGATCATCGATGAGATGGAGCCAGAGCGTCGCGGTCCGTACGGCGGCGCCGTCGGGTACATCAGCGCCGGCGCCAAGCGTATGGACCTCGCGATCACCATTCGTACGTGCGTCATCGCGAACGGGATCGCGTCGGTTCAGGCGGCGGCCGGCATCGTGTACGACTCTGTTCCCGATCGAGAGTTTCTCGAGCACAAGAACAAAGCGCGCGCGTTGTTGACGGCGATTGCCCAGGTGCGGAGATAGTGCGCTACAAGCTCACGTCCACCGACGGTACGCAAAGCTTCGAGCTCCGCGGCGGCATTCCGCTCGTCGTCGGCCGCGCGCCGGCGAGCGACATTCCAGTCATCGATCCGACGATCTCGAGGCGGCATGCCGAGGTCGAGAGCAACGACAACCGGGTCATCGTGCGCGACCTCGGCTCGAGCAACGGAACCTTTCTCAATGGGACGCGCGTCGACTCGGCGGTCGTGGTCGTCGGAGACACGGTCACGTTCGGTAAAGTGGGGTTCAAGCTCCAGCAAGTCGCCACGCCGGCCCCGCGCGAGCAGACGCCGCGTCGTAGCCCAACCGGATCCACCATCGTTCGCCAGCTTCCGGTTCACGACCCGAGCGTCTCGATCGATAGCCTCCAGATTCCATTGTACGACGGGTCGGGTGAGCGACAGACCCTCAGCGCGTCCGACAAGAATCGCCAGAAGCTCGCGACGTTGCTTGAAGTGTCGAAGGGTCTCGGCAAAGCGACCGACATCGATTCGCTGCTTGAGAAGATCGTCGGATACGCGTATCAGATTCTCGAGGTGGACTTCGTCGCGATTTTGCTGATCGACGAACAGGGCGAACTCGTCCCGAAGATTGCCCGCGACACACGCGGCGGCGAGACGGCGCGCGTCGTCCCGCAATCGATCGCACGCACCGCGGTGAAGGACAAAGTCGCCATCCTCTCAGACAACGCGGGCGAAGACACGCGCTTCGGCGGACAATCAATCGTCATGCAGCAGATCCGTTCCGCGATCTGTTGCCCGCTCATCGGTGGCGAAGACCGCCCGCTGGGTGTGCTGTACATCGACAACGTGACCGCGGCGCACCGGTTCAGCGACGAGGACTTCGAGTTCTCGATCGCGTTCGCCGGCATCGCCGCCGTCGCGATCGAGAACAGCCAGTTCGCCCAACGAATCCAGCGCGAGTTGCTCACGCGCAGCAACTTCGAGCGGTTCTTCACACCGCAACTCGCCAAGCGCATCGCCGAGTCATCTGAAACGATTCGGTTGGGCGGCGAGAAGTGTCCGGTCGCCGTCTTATTCAGCGACATTCGCGGATTCACCGCGCTCGCCGAAGCAATGCGGCCTGACGACATGGCGAGTCTCCTCACGGAGTACTTCACCCAGATGGTCGATTGCGTGTTCCGCCATGAGGGAACACTCGACAAGTTCATCGGCGACGAGATCATGGCGCAGTGGGGCGCGCCGATCAGCAGTTTCGACGACGTCGACAAAACAATGTCCGCCGCGATCGAGATGATGCACGAGCTCGAAAAACTGAACGTCGGCTGGCGCGCGGCCGGGCGTCCTGAGCTGCACATCGGCATCGGGCTCAACTTCGGCGAGGCGTTCGCCGGCAATATCGGTTCGGAGCGTCGACTCGAATTCACGGTCATTGGCGACACGGTCAACACGGCCAAGCGGCTGTGCTCCGCCGCTGGTCCGGGCGAGATACTCTTGACCGACGACTTCCGGCGTGCGCTACGCAATCCGCCCAAGTTGATCGAGTGTCCACCGATGGAGCTCAAGAACAAGAGCCAGCCCGTCACTGTCTACCGGGTCGTACTCGCTTGATGGTCGTTCGCGACCTGCCGCCGGGTTTCGTCCGGTTCGCCATCGACAACTCCGAGGTCGTCTGCGCCAAGCACGTGTCGGACGCCGTCGTCGAGGCGCTTCGAGCCGGCACGCTCTATCGATACGCCGAGTCGCACGCGAACGCGCGGCCGCTCACGGGGCGCGGTGTCGCGTACGCCGTACCGTTGCCGGGCGACGTCGAGCAAGTCGTCGTGCGACACAATCGGCACGGCGGAATGTTCGCATCACTCACGGGCGACCTGTTTCGTCCGCCGACGCTCGCGCCGCGCGAGCTGCGCAACAGCGAGCGGCTGCGTCGCGCCGGCGTCCCCACGCCTCTCATGATTGGCTACGCGGTGTATGCGGCGCCGGCGGGGTTTCGCCGCGCCGACGTCATGACGAGAGAGATTCACCCGAGCTATGACCTCTCGACGGCGATCATGTCGGACGACCGATCGGTGCGCGAACGAGCACTCACCGCCACAGCCGTTCTCGTCGCGGCGATGAACGAGGCGAAGGCACGGCATCACGACCTCAACGTGAAGAATGTGTTGTTGCGGGATGGCGTTGGAGGAACCGCCGAGGCGTTCGTGCTCGACGTCGACCGCGTCGCCTTCGTCGAAGACCCAATCGCGGCACGCGAGTCGAACGTCGCGCGCCTGCTGCGATCAGCTCGGAAGTGGCAGTCGCTTCACGGGGCGCGCGTGACCGACGCGGAGTTGGACGCGCTTGTCGTCGCGGTGCGCGATCGGCGACCAGTGCTCGCCAGCACGCTTTCATAAACGGCGAGCGTGCGATCCGTCATGCGGTCGACCGAGAACTCATTCACACGCGTTCGTCCGTTCGTCACGAGACGCTGTCTGAGCTCACGATCGCGGATGAGCCGCACGATTGCGTCGCCGAGCGCCGCCGGGTTCTCGACGTCGACCAACAAGCCGGATTCGCCGTCGATGATCACCTCAGGGATGCCTCCCGCTCGCGTGGCCGCCACTGGAAGTCCGAACATGAGCGCGTCGAGCAACACCGACCCCATGCCCTCTTCGCGCGAGCTGAGGCACGCGACATCGGCCGCTGCGAGCAGCGAATCAGCGTCCGTGCGATATCCCGCCGCGCAAACGGTCGACTCGAGTCCGAGCGCGCGAATCTCGCTGTCAACGTTGGAGCGAAGTGGGCCGTCACCCACCATGAGGGCCTGCGCGGCTGGTAGAAGCTCGTGAACGCGCGCCATCGCGCGGACGAAGTTCAGAGGATCCTTGTGGCCGACGAGTTGCGCGACTTGCACAATCATTGGACCGGCGCCGGTAAGACCCAGCGATGCGAGCGCGTCCCGGGTCGCCGGAGCCACGGCGCGACCCAGGTCGACACCGTCCGGCACGACGGCGATCCGATCGGAAGCGATACCGCTCGCCTCGAGTACACGCGCGACCGCGTGCGAGATGGCGATGATTGCGGCCGCTCGGCCGTATTTCCATCTCGTTCCCGCGTTCGCTCGCAGTGGAAAGTCGACCCGACGCGATACCACCAACGGAATACCCGTCCCGAGCGTCGCCAAGGCGCCGAGGCCGACGGCGTGAGCGGTGTGCGCGTGGACGATGTCCACACGGTTGTCTCGAATCGCTCGGCGAATTCGCCACGCCGCCCGCGGATCGACTTCGGTCCATGGATCGCAGTCGACGACGCTGAGTCGTGCCTCGACAGCCCGCTCGCGCAACGGCTCCCCGCTTCGGGCGACGACGATCGACACATGTCCGCGATGCGCGAGCGCGCTGGCGAGCCAAAGCGTCTGACGTTCGCCGCCGCGCCACCCTCGCTCCGTGTCGACGTGCAGCACGCGCAGAGTCACGGCGCGCAACTTCCATTGTTGGCGCACCGCACGCAAGTCCATCGACCGTTGTGCGGACGATGACGTAATGGCGTTCGCCCAACCGGTTCGACGAATCTTGCTCGTGGCGCTCGACAACCTCGGCGACCTCGTTTTCGCGTCGGCGCTCACGCCGCCGCTCCACGACGCGTTCCCCGACGCGACGATCGACCTCTGGTGCAAGGAGTACACGGCGCCCATCGGCCCACTCATTCCGCACATCAGCGACGTCATCGCCGCGGATCCGTTCTGGGCTGTCCCCCCGCATCGGCCTCGCCCGCCGATTCAGCCATTTCTTCGCAGTGTCGGCGCGATTCGCCGACGTCGCTACGACGTCGCGGTCGTGAGCGAGGCGCCGTGGCGAACTGCCGCCGCCGTCGCCGCTGCGAGGATTCCCGTTCGCGTCGGATTGGCGCGGCATCACAACAATCATTTTCTGACACACGTGCTTCCGGCGGAAGACGCGCGAAAGCCCGTCGTGCAGGAACAAGCGCGCCTGCTCGAGGCCTTCTCAATCCCGCCGCGGCCTTCGCAATACCGGCTCGAGACGACGCGGCTCTCGTTGGCGCGAGACCGGTTTGCCGCCAAGCTTCCAGCGTTCGTCGCCTTGCATCCGTTCGCGACGGACCCGCGACGATGCGTGGGAATGAGCGAGTGGATCGAGGTCGGGCGAGAGCTGGAAACTCGCGGCTTTGCCTTGCTCTGGATCGGCACGACGGCGGAGCTCAGCGCGTTGCGCGCGTCGAAGACGGCGCCATCGGGATACTTCATCGACCAACTTGGCGACGGTTCGTTGACGACGACCGCGGCGGCGCTTTCGCTGGCCACGCTCTTCATCGGTCACGATTCGGGACCGCTGCATCTAGCAAATGCGTTCGGAACCGCCGTGGTCGGCGTATTCGCGCCCGGACAACCGGAGCGCACGTTTCCTCAGGGCGTCGGCCAATCACGAATGATCTACAGCCCTACGCCCGACGGCATCACCGCGGAAGCCATGCTGCACGAGATCAACGCGCTCCTCGTATCTTCCGCCCCATGATCGACGTTTCTCTACGCCGTGTCTGCATCGTCATGATGAGCGCAGTCGGCGATGCGGTTCACGTGCTGCCGGTGATCAACGCGCTCAAGCGTCACTCTCCGGGCGTTCACATCACGTGGATTTTGCAGCCCGGCCCGGCGGCCCTCGTTCGCGGTCATCGCTCGGTCGATGAAATCCTTCTGTTCGATCGATCGAAGGGAGTTGCCGCGTTCTCCGACATTCGGCGCACGCTCGCGTCCCGCGAGTTCGACCTGGTCATCGACCTCCAGGTGTATTTCAAGGCGGGGGTCGTCACACAATTCACGCGCGCGCAAGTTAAGTTGGGGTTCGACCGCGCGCGTGCTCGCGACTTCAACTGGCTTTTCACGACGCACCGCATTCCGCCGCATGCGCCACAGCACGTTCAGGATCAGTACTTCGAGTTTCTGACTTCCCT
>DASYSU010000371.1:0-11566 GCA_036002925.1 Gemmatimonadaceae bacterium
CGTCGGCTCGACGCCGATACCGAGGCGCGCAAGGATCAGAAACAGATCGGCGATCCGGCAACCACGGGTGCCGACGTTTCACATGCCGAGAAGAAAGATCCAGGCAAACGACGCGAGCGCCTTCGTGAATACCTCCGGTGGCTGCGTCCTCATCGCAATGCCGTCGCCGTCGTTCTTTTATTAGCCATCGCGGCCGCCGGCCTCGAGATGATCGAACCGCTGTTCATGCGCTTCATCATCGACAAGGTCCTGCTCAACGTCGGATTGGATAACGCGGCGCGCTTGGGCCGGCTTCAACTCGCCGGCGCAACGTTCCTCGTCGTCGTCGTGGGATCGAACCTCATCGGCGCGGTCAAGGACTACCGTCAGCGTTTGCTCAACACGCGGGTAATGCTGTCGCTGCGGCGCTCGCTGTTTCAACGACTGCTGCATCTGCCGTTGCCGAATCTGTGGGACATGAAGACGGGTGGCATCCTGTCACGCCTCACGGGCGACGTCGAGACGACGACCGGTCTCCTGCAAATGGCCGTCGTGTCGCCGGCGGTGTCGATCATTCGACTCATCATCGCCGTCGTCATCCTCCTCTCACTGAACTGGCGATTGGCGTTGACCGCGTTGGCGATCATCCCGGGCGTCATGCTGGTAAGCCTGACGGTGGCGCGACGCGTGCGACCGATCTACCGCTCGGTGCGCAAAGACGCCGAGGAGATCGACGGTCGCGTCGGCGAAACGTTCTCCGGCATTCGCGTCGTCCGCGCGTTCCGACGCGAGATCGCGGAGCTGCTCAACTACGTTCGCGGCCGTCACACTGTTTTGCGCAAAGAGTTGTTCGCGCACCGGCGCGAGCTGGTTCTATGGACGTCGTGGGGGTTGCTGCTGAGCGGCGTCAACGTCGTGATCGTGTGGTACGGCGGATACCTGAACATCGTCCGCCGCGCGTCGATCGGCGACATCATGGCGTTTCAGTGGTACACGTTCCTGCTGCTCAACCCTGTCTGGCAAATCGTCAACTCGTTCTCGGAGCTTCAGCGCTCGCTCGCGGCGATGGAGCGAGTGTTCGACGTGCTGATGATGGAGCACGACAAGCCCGATCGACCCGACGCCCGAGATGCGCCGAGCGTGGTGCGGGAGATCCAGTTCGACGGCGTTGAGTTCGAGTATCGTGAGGGCCGTCCAGTCGTGCGCGATTTCAACGTCACGGTGCCCGGCGGATCAGTCGTGGCACTCGTGGGTCGTAGCGGCGCCGGCAAGACGACCGTCACCGATCTCGTCGCGCGGTTCCACGATCCGACGCGCGGGCGCATTCTCGTCAACGGGTCAGACATCCGCGAGTTCCGGCTGCGGACCTATCGCGACTTGTTGGCGATCGTGCAGCAAGACGTCTTCCTGTTCGACGGCTCGGTGCGGGACAACATCGCCTACGGTCGGCACGACGCAACCGATGCGGAAGTCGAGGACGCGGCGCAACGCGCCAACGCCCACGAGTTCATCGTCCGGCTTCCCGATCAATACGAGACGTTCATTGGCGAGCGCGGTGTCAAGCTCTCAGGCGGCCAGTGCCAGCGCCTCGCCATCGCCCGCGCGGTGTTGGCGCGACCGCAGATCCTCATCCTCGACGAGGCGACGAGTAACCTCGACACCGAGAGCGAACAGCTGATTCAGGAATCGATGGCGGCGCTGCTCGCCGGACGCACGACGTTCGTCATCGCGCACCGCCTATCGACGATCCGCCGCGCCGACATGATTCTCTTGATGGAGGATGGGCGCGTGATCGAGCGCGGAACGCACGACGAGCTGATGGACGCACGCGGCGTGTATCACGACATGGTGCTTCGCCAAATGGCCTCGTCGGCGCAGGACGGCGAAGCACTCTGGCGCGGATGATTTGAGCCGACCCTTCAAGGCGTCTACTGCACGCTCAACAGTTGAACGTCGAAGACGAGCGTGCTGTTTGGCCGAATGGTGCCGAATCCGCCCGAGCCGTATGCCAAGTCTGATCCGATCACGAGACGGCGCTTGCCGCCGACTCGCATCCCGAGAAGTCCCAAGTCCCAGCCCGGAATGACCGTTCCCACGCCGAGCGTGAAGTTGATCGGCGCCTTGCCGATGCTGGTATCGAACTGCGTGCCGTCGACCAGCCAGCCAGTGTAGTTGACGCTGAGGGACTTGCCCGTCGCGGCGGTGACACCGGTTCCTGTAATGAGATCCTGGTAGTAGAGCGCATTCGATACTTTCGTCATCTGCGCGATGTTCACGCCAAGCGACGGGGCGTACGTTTCCGTCGCCGGATCCGACGGTGAACCGGAGTCCGTGCCGCTCAGACACGCGGCAAGCAGGAGCGGCGCGAGCCCAAGGGCGACGGCGCGGCGACGGAGACGTACGAGAGACAACGACATGAGTTCTCTTAAATGAGTGAAGATTACTGCTTGGTCATCGTGAGGCCACTGACCGTGCCCTCGGTGTTGTGCGAGAAGCGAATTCCATACACGCCGTCGGTCGACTTGAGCTTCCCGGTTCCCACGACGGCCGACTTGTCGTAGGTCCCCACGACGGTGCCGTTGATCGCGCAGGTGACTTTGTCGCCCTTCACGGACACCGCGATCTCCTGCGTGACCGGCTCTCCCTTTCCGGCGGCTTTGTGAACTGCGGCATTCGCCTCACCACCGCCGTTCAGCTTGAACGGCTGCGGACCGAAGCCGCGGACGATGAAGCTGCCATTGCCATACGCGGCGCAATACAGGTAGCTCTGCTGATCGGTCCCCATGTCATTCCCGCCGATCACGATGCCGTAGGGATGCGGATGGTCGTTCAAGTTCTGATATTTTGGTTCCGTGAACGTCGCCTTGACGGTGTAGTTGCCCATGGCCTTGTTGGCGGGATTCCAATACGCGACGGCCGGTCCGGTCGTGACGTGAAGAACCGCGCCCTCGGCGCTGAGCTTGGAATTGGCGAGCACCTGACCACGCGATGCTTCGTTGGGGTCAATCTTACCCATCCAACCCGGGACGGTGATCCCGCCGCCGGCCACGGCGCGAGACGTTTCGCCGCCCTGGGCCAGGCCCAGACCAGGCACGAGCACGACGGCGGCAACTACGAGCGCGGAATAATGAGCGCGACGCATGATCTTCTCCTCTCCGATGAGTGGGATGCCCTGCCACTAACGATATCGACTGTGCGCAAGCAAGTCGATTGGCGCGGCAGCACTACCGCTTTGAACCAGTGGACGTGGACTGAAGTTCCAACACGGTCTTCAGATTATTGCGCGCATTCGCGTAATCCGGGCGCAGAGTCAACGCCTGTCGATATTGATCGGCGGCCTCGGCGAGCCGACCCTGGCGAAACAGCGCCACGCCGAGGTTGTTGTGCGTCTGCGCGCTGCCGGGATTGGTTCGTAGCGACGCGTTGAACTCGGCGATCGCCGCCTCGAGCTGTTGGCGGTCGAGGTAGACGGTCCCGAGGTTATTGTGCGCGTCGGCGCTATTCGGATTGAGTTGTAAGGCAATTGTGAGCTCCGACACACCCGCATCGATTTGCTGTTTGTCCAAGTACGCGACACCGAGATTGGCGTGTGCATCAGCATCGCGCGGGTTGGACGTGATCGCCTGCGTGTATTCAGCGATCGCCTGATCGGGCTGACCCTGAGCGTAGTACGCGGCGCCCAAATGTGTCCGAAGCAACGGCATCGTCGGCGCCTGGCGAAGCGCCTCCTGCAGCAAGAGAATCGCGCGCTGCGGTTGGCCACGTTTGACGAACTCTCCCGCGGCAATGTCATTCATCAGCGGTGAGCTCGGCGCAACCTCGAGCGTCGCCAGCGCCAGCGAGAGGTTGTCGTGCCAATCATTGTTTCGGCGAATCGTGCGAGCCATGAGCGCGAAGAGAACTGGCGCAAGCGCCACAGGCAGAATCCACCGCTGGCGAATCACCTTCTCCGATTTCACAAAGATCCAACCGACGAAGAGACACAGGCCCGCCGACGGAAGGTAGAGAATGCGTTCGGCTTTGCCGACGCCGATCGCGAAGAAGACGTTGCTCACCGGCGCGATCGTGACGAAGAACCATCCGAGTGCGAGCAGTGCCGCGCGCTCCGAGCGCAGCTTCGTGAATGCGGCAGCGGCGACCGCCGCCCACAGCGCGAGCGACAGGAGCACGAGCGGGTCCACCACCGAGGTCGCGATCGGCACACTCGTCTTCCAGTAGTCGGCGAGCAGCGTGTGCGGGTAGATGAAGAGTCCGATGTACTCCGCAACGACGCGGCTAGCCGTCAGAATGCGCGCGCCGGGGGAAACTCCGTTGAAGCCGGGCCACTCGTTGCCCCGGCCAGCGACAGCGTGGAGTCGCAATGCGATGTAGATCGCCAAGACGGCGCCGAGCGCGGCGTAGCGGACGACAATGAATCGACGCATTGCCGGGCCGCCGCGCCGCAGCTCGTCGCGATGCAACCAGTCATCGAGAAGAAGGATCGCCGGAAGTGTCACGGCGATCTCCTTCGACAACATGCCCATGAGATAACAGAGTGCCGCGATGCCGGCGCGCGCGAAAATGCGGTTACTCGGGCCGACTGACGTGACGTCCGATTCCTCTTGTACGCGTGATCGCGCAAACCAAAACGCCGCGATGAAGAAGAGCGCCGCCAGCAGCTCGGCGCGCCCGACAATGCTCGTCACCGCCTCGGTATGGATCGGATGAACAGCGAAGGCCGCAGCCGTCGCCGCGGCGGCGATCGGTGACTCCAGAATCCCCAGCGCGACGACGAACAGAAGCACCGATGCGATGGCGTGCAGCACGACGTTTACGGCGTGATATCCCACCGGGTCGAGCTTCCACGTACTGTAATCGAGCGCGTAGCTGAACACGGTGAGCGGCCGATAGAGGCCAGAATCGATGATCGATGGGTCGCTGCTTCCGGTTCCCCAGTAATTCGTCGCGAAGATCCGCCCAACGTTGCCGACGTCGCGAATCAAGGGGTTCTCGACGACAATCGCGATATCGTCGAGCACGAATTCGTTTTTCAGCGCGTTGGCGTACGGTAGAGCGGCGAGCGCGGCAACAACGAGCGCGAGCATGCCCAATCGTTTCCGCATTGGGGCGCGCGACTCTCGCTTGCGAGGGTCCGGCGACGCAGCGCGAGCTTGTCGAAACTTCCGACTGCGCTTCTTGGTCATGCCGAATGGCCGCGCGCTAATCCGGTCGCCCCGCCAGGGTCACGGTCCGAATCTTCCACCGCTGCGATCCCTCGTCTGGTGACCGACGTAGGTCTGTCCGATCATCTGCCGGCTGCCGCCGGAAGTGGAGGCGAGCTCGGCGAATTCTCCCGGAGGTTCGTTACGATGACCGCATTAGGCAAGGAGCAGCAGCTACTCGACGTCGAGAAGCGTTTTTGGGACGCCATGAAGACGAAGAATGCCGACGTCGCGGGCCAGATGACCGATGACAAGTGCATCGTCGTCGGCGCGCAAGGAGTTTCGGCGATCGACCCGCAGACGATGTCGAAGCTCACCACCGAAGGTAAATGGGAGCTTCAGCAGTATTCATTCGACCCGAAGAATTCGCAGGTGCGCTTCGTCGGCGACGACGTCGCGATCGTGGCGTACAAGGTGAACGAGCGCGTCGTCGTCGACGGCAAGACGCTCCCCATCGAGGCGAACGACTCATCGGTCTGGGTTCGCCGCGACGGAGAGTGGCTTTGCGCGTTGCACACCGAGTCGCTCGCCGGCGACCCTTACGGCCGGGACCGGCGCGCGTAGCGATCTCGGCGCGAAACGTCAGAGCGTGAGCAACCGCGAGAAGAAGTCGCGATAGCGTTGCAGCGCGACTCGCAGGTCTTCGGTCGACACGTTATCGCCGCGATCCCATTGACGCTCGAGGTCGGCGCGCTCGCGTCCGAACGAATCAGCGATCCGCTTGATGACATCGGAAACGAGCGCGTCGGCCTGCTGCACGGCTCGGCGCGGCTCATCGACGAATCCTGTTTGGATCTCCGCCCAGCGCTCCTTGAACTGATCGAGGACGTGCGACTCGAACAGCGCCGTGGCGTCTCCTTCGGTCACGGGGCTGGCGTCGGCCGGTTGGGCATCATCCCGTGGTCGCACGACTTCACGGTCGGCTATCACCGGTTGCATTTCTATCGCGCGATCGGCAGGCCGATTGGCCGGAACAGAAACGTCGGCGTCGCGTGGCTCGAGATTGTCGTTTTCAGCGCTCATGGTCGCACATCCCTATCGACGCGGATTGGCCGCTGGTTATCGGGCTGGGCTCGGTCACCGTCGCCTGTTACGGTGTCGGCGGAGCGGCGAACATCTCGCTCGACCGCACGCTCGACGGGACGTTCCGTCATGTGCTCGCGGTCCTCGAGGAGATCCTGGAACAGCTCACGATAGTAGACCATCGCCTGGCGGAGATCCTCCGTCGTGGCCATTCCGCGACGGTGACGAAGAGCGATGTCCCGCGCGGCGCGATAGTTCTCGACAACGCGCCCGTGATGCACCGATAAATCGGCTGCTCGCTGATCGAAGTCGGACACGGGATATCCGCGCGTCTTCATGACTTCTTCGACCAGGCCGTCGGCGCGAGTGACGGCGCCGCGCGGATCGTCAACGAACATTGCTTGCACGTTCCGCCACTGCTGCGTGAACCGTCCACGCTGCTCCGCCGACAGCGGTCGAATCTCCAGGTGCTCGACCCGTTCTTGGCGTTTCTCCAGCTCGTGCTCGGCGCGGCGTTGGTCGCCGACCTGATTCACGGTTCGTGTGTACTCGGGTCCGTAACGAGCCTGAAGATCCTGAGTGCGACGACGCTGCATGACCACGTACCACGCTGCGACGCCCACAACGATTAACGCGACGAGAATTCCAATGACGGCGGCTGCGCTCATAGTGCTCCCTCCGCACGGTGATTCGATCGGTAGTGATGCGGACACGTTGCACCTACGGTGCCAGGCGATGGCGGGATCGACAGCAACTGTCGTCGAGCTCGATGCCCCAAACTCCGGCGTTGACATCTGGTTGTCGCCGCGCGTAACTGTCTCTTATCTCAAGAGCCAATGACAAATCCAGACAAACTGTTTCCCGACGAGTCGGTGCCGGCATCCGACGAGGTCGATGAAGCATCCGTCGAGAGCTTCCCGGCGAGTGATCCGCCAAGTTGGGAACCGCTGCGAGTCGGATTGCCGGACGCCGGTCGCGAGCGGCCGCGGCCAGCGCCGAGCGATCGACCGAACGAGTTGCGGTGAGGCTGCGCGCCGTCCCGTTTGTCGTCTTCGCCATTTCATTGTGCGCCTGCGACAAGCCCGACCAGCCGGCAAGCGATGACAGTCGTCCAGTACTGCCATTCGACACGGCGCGAGTTCGTCTACTCACCACCACGGACACGCTGCGACTCATCGTCGAGCTGGCGATCAAACCGGAACAGCACACGCTCGGCTTGATGGAGCGCCGTCAAATGCCCGATACCGCCGGCATGCTCTTTCTGTATGACGCCACGCAGCCAGACTCGTCCGCGTTTTGGATGTACCGAACGCGCATACCGCTCGACATCGCATTCATCGACTCGGCGGGAACCATTCGGACAATCCGGCACATGGAGCCGTGCCAGACGATGCTGGCGCAGGGTTGCCCGAGCTACCCGGCCGGTGCGCCGTTTCGGGCCGCGCTCGAGGTGAACGCCGGATACTTCGCCGCCCACAGCGTGCGAGTCGGCGATCACGTCCTTCTCGCCGACACCGCGCGGAGACTATCCCGCACCTCTTGAGCTTCCCGACCGCGACGCGTCACTTTCACCCAGGCGCCGATCGCTTACGTCTCACCCCCGATGATCGGCTGCGACAACACGCACCAGCGTATTCAACAAGGCGGATCCACCGTGCGAACATCCCCTTCCCGCTCGTCTCTTCTATTCGTTTCGTTCGCGATCGCCGTTCAGGCCGCTCCATCGATCGCCGCCGCGCAATCGAGCGACGTTCCTGCAGCGATGCACTGGCGACAGATCGGACCGCCGCGTGCCGGGCGTGCGCGGGCCCTATCCGGTGTGCCGAGTCAACCGAACGTCTTCTACATCGGCTTCGATAACGGCGGCGTGTGGCGCTCGACCGACTACGGGTCGACGTGGGAGCCGCTGTTCGACAAGGAACCGACCGGATCGATCGGCGCGATTGCGGTAGCGCCGTCCGACCCGAACATCATTTATGTCGGCAGCGGCGCGGGCATCATCAGGCCCGACCTCGCGGTTGGCGACGGCGTCTACAAGTCGAGCGATGGCGGCAAGACCTGGACGCATCTCGGTCTTCGCGACAGTCAGATGATCGCGATGATCGACGTCGATTCCAAGGATCCGAATCGCCTGTTCGTCGCCGCGCTCGGCCACCCCTATGGTCCGAACGCCGAGCGCGGCGTGTTTCGATCGACCGACGGCGGGCAGACGTTTCAGAAAGTCTTATACAAGGACGAGTACACGAGCGCGAACGACGTGCGGATCGATCCGAGCAATCCAGCGACGATCTACGCGACCTTGTGGCAGCAGCAGCAAAGCTTCATCGAGGGCGGCGGATTCGGCGGCGCGGGCAACGGTATTTTCAAGTCCACCGATGGTGGGACGACCTGGAAGCAGTTGACGGACGGACTTCCGGCGGTGATTCAGGCCAACCTTGCGATCGCGCCGAGCAACTCGAAGACCATCTATGCGACGGCGGCCGGTGCCGTGCCTGAAGGTGGTCGCGGCGGGGCGAACAACACGACGGGTGTCGTCGGCTTTTATAAATCGACCGATGCGGGCGAACACTGGCAGCTGGTGACAGGCCAGGGGGGCCGCACGCAGGACAATCGTCCGCTCGCGCGAATCGGCGGCGGCGATCTCCCGACGATCGTCGTCGATCCAAAGAATGAGAACGCCGTCTACAGCGCGTCGACTGTGTTCTGGCGGACCGATGACGGAGGTCTCACGTGGTCGGCCGTGCGCGGCGCGCCTGGTGGCGACGACTACCAGAAAGCGTGGATCAACCCGAACAACCCGAACATCCTGCTCGTCGTGTCGGATCAGGGTGGCGTCGTGTCGGCGAATCGCGGGCTGTCGTGGAGCAACTGGTACACGCAGCCGACGGCGGCGATGTATCACGTCACGACCGACAACGCGTTTCCCTTCCGTGTGTGCGGGGGCCAACAGGACTCGGGTTCGGCGTGCGTCGACAGTCGATCGATGGACGGCGAGATCACGTTCCACGATTGGCATCCCGTGAACATTCAGGAGTACGGTGTTGCAGCGCCGGACCCGAAGGATCCCGACTTGGTGTACGGCAGTCAACGCACGAACGTCTCGCTGTACAATCGCAGGACCGGTCAGACGACGACGGTCGGTCCTTCTGCGGAAGCGCGCGGAACGGAATTCGGTCGCAACGTGCGGACGATGCCGATCAACTGGTCGCCCGTCGATCCGAGCGTCTTGTTCTACACGTCGAACGTGGTGTGGAAGACGACCGATCACGCGCACAGTTGGACGCGCATCAGCCCGGACCTCGCTCGGAAGGTTTGGGAGGTGCCTGCGACTGCCGCGAAGTACCCGAACACGCTGACGGCACCCGCCGGAAGTATCACCGCGCTTTCGCCGTCACCGCGAGACGTCAAGATTCTTTGGGCGGGCACCGACGACGGCAACATCCAGGTTACCATGGATGGTGGCGCGAACTGGACGAACGTTACGCCGGCGCAGATCAAGGCGTGGACGCGCATCTTCAACATCGACGCCGGGCACTTCGACAATCTCACGGCGTACGCGGCCGCGAATACGCTGCGGATCGACGACCTCAATCCGCACTTCTGGCGCACGCACGACGGTGGCCATACGTGGACGGAAATCAACACCGGCATCGCACCGGGCGCCGTCGCCAACTCGATCCGCGAGGATCCGCGCAAGAAGGGACTGCTGTACGCAGCTACTGACCTTCAAGTGTGGGTCTCGTTCGACGACGGCGACCATTGGAGATCGCTCAAGTACGACATGCCGGCGATCTCCGTGCGCGACATTCAAATCAAGGACGATAGCACGTGCCTGTGCGCCGATCTGGTCGCCGGCACGCATGGCCGCGGGTATTGGATTCTCGACAACGTGACGCCGCTGCGTCAGGCGGCGGAGGCTCGTGCGGCGCAGTCGGCGAATGCGGCGTATTTGTTCAAGCCGGCGACCGCGGTGCGTGTCCGTTACGCCACCAACGATCCAACGCCGTGGCCGCCGGAACTTCCCGCCGGCGAAAATCCGCTGCCAGGCGGAGTGATCGACTACTACCTGTCGGCGAACGCGAGCGGGCCGGTGCGTCTCGAGATTCTCGATGCCGCGGGGAAGCTCGTCCGTTCCTACTCCAGTAATGACAGAATTGCAACGCCGGATCCGGCAATCGATCCGGCGTCGTACAACCAATTGTGTCAGGCAACACCGACCGCGCCGCACTGCGCATTGCCGCTCTATTGGCCGGCGCCACGCATGGAGATTTCGACGCGCGCCGGCGCGCATCGATTCAGCTGGGATCTGCATTACAATCCGATCGGTACCGACGAAGGCCCGCCGGAGGATGACGACGCGGCGCAAGGTGCGGTACCGCATCATACATATCCCGCGGTCAATGCGCCGTGGGCGCCGCCGGGCACATACACCGTCCGTCTGACGGTCGACGGAAAGAGTTACTCGCAGCCGCTCGCGCTGCGTTTGGATCCCCGCGTGAAAACGTCGGCGTCGGGATTAGCCCAACTCGCCACGTTGTCGCGCGAGATGTACGACGGCGCTGTCGCCGCGCATCGCGCCTACAATCAAGCGCGCGCCCTCTCGGCGCAGCTCGACAAGGTGAGTGGTCCCGATGTCGCCGCGCTCAAGGCGAAGGTCGACTCCCTCGCTCCGCCTCAAGCAGCGGGACGGCGGGGTGGTCGCGGGTTCGGTGGCGGGCGCGGTCGTGGCGGGGCGCCGCCAGGGCCACCGACGCTCGAGACGGCGAGCAACACCATGATCGCCGCCGCGATGGCGATGCAGAGCGCGGACGTGACGCCGACCGAAGGTCAGGTCGCGGCTTGTATGCGTGCTCGCGCGACGGCGACCGATGCAATGCGCCGGTGGACAGCGCTCAGGACGACGGAGCTCAATGCCCTCAATGCGAAGCGGAAGGCGGCCGGACAGCCAACTGTCGCATTGCCCGGCGCTTGACGATTCGGCGGCGGGACATGGAATCGCCGATTGCGGAGGATGAATGAGGAGTCGTCGCTCCGCTGCGACGCTCGCGAGGCTCAGTGCGTTGAGCCTCTTCTGTGCGGCGTGCGGTCACGATTGTATTCAGCCCCCCTGCCCGTCGCCAACTGCCATTCGGCTTACGCTCATGGCTGCATCGGGCGCTTCGCTCACGGGCGCCGTCGTGACGGTGAACGGAGCCTCGTCGGCTACAGTCCCGTGCTTCAGCCAATCGAGCGGCATGCTGTGTGTCGTATCAGGTTATGCCGGCACTTATAACCTGTCGGTGGCCGCTCCGGGGTTTCAGAGTGTGCTGCGCACTATTGTTGTATCTGGCGAGTCACCGTCGGGATGTGGGTGTCCATCGATC
>DASYSU010000372.1:0-4753 GCA_036002925.1 Gemmatimonadaceae bacterium
GCCGACGGCTGCCCGCGCGCTTCTTCGACGGCGACGAGTACGCCGCCAATGTTGGCCACGTAGGTTCCGATGTGGTCGGCGAGCTGCGAGAATCGGAGCGATTGCGCAGCGGGCATGAGCGGTTCGGAGCGCAGGCGCGCCACGTAAGAGCTGAGGATTGGTTCCAGCTCGCGCATCAGCGCTTCGCCCGTTTCGGCCAGTCCTTGCAGCCGTGGTGCTTGTCCCAGCGATTCGGCGCGGCGTCGTGCCGCTTCCCTCGCGGCTCCGCTCACCGCCGGCAGCCAGAGGGTGAACGTCGAGCCTCTCCCTATCGCGCTGCGGACCGTCAGATCGCCTCGCATCAACCGCGCGAGTCGGCGGCTGATCGTCAGTCCCAGCCCGGAGCCTTCGCTCTGCCGCGTGTGGCCGCGCTCCACTTGCACAAACGGATCGAAGATCTCGGCGATCTGCGCCGGCGCGATTCCAATCCCAGTGTCGGTCACGCGCCAATACACCCACGGTCCGCCCATGAGCCGCGCTTCAGGATCGGGCGTGTCGGTGAGACCACACTCGACGCGAACGGACCCACCGGGGTCGGTGAACTTCACCGCGTTGTTGAGCAAGTTGACGAGGATCTGTCGCACACGGTCCTCGTCGCCGTCGTACGTGGCTTCGGAGTCATCGGCGTGATGCACCGAAACGATGATGCCACGCGACTCGGCGACGGGTTGCACCAATGCCAGTGCCCCGTCGACCGTCTGGCCGGCGTGGGCGAGGCCGGTGTGGAGCGACAGCCTTCCCGCCTCGACCTTCGCGAGATCGAGCACCTCGTTCACTAATCCGAGCAAGTGGCGACCGCTGGCGAGTATTCGAGAAATCTGATGACGCTGCTCCGAGTTGAGGCCACCCGCGATGCCAAGATCGAGCAGCTCAGCGTAGCCGATCACTGCGTTGAGCGGCGTGCGCAGCTCGTGGCTCATCATCGCCAGGAACTCCGACTTCGCCTGGCTTGCCGCTTCGGCTTCGGCGCGCGCGATCCGTTCGCCCTCGAGCTGCGCGGCTCGTTCCTCGGCACGTTTGCGATCAGTAATGTCCCGGACCGAAACGAGGCGCGCAGGCTCACCCTCCCAGTCCATGTCGACGACACGGAGCTCGGCCTCGACCGAGGCACCACCAGACCGGACGACGTGGATCTCCGCGGTCTCTCCCGCGACAGCCGGAAACCCGAACGATGTTTTCTCGAGCTCCGACGCAGCTCGTCCGAATAACGTCTCCGCCGCCGGATTCACGAAGCGAATGACCCCGTCCAGACCAAGGATCACCACACCGTCCGCCATCCGCTCGACGATCGAGCGCAGACGACTCTGCTCTGATTGCCGGCTCCGTCGGCGATCAGAACCCGCACGTCGCTCGGTCAAATGCTCAGAGTCCGCGAAGTGGTTGGTCTCCACGTCGGCCTCGGTGGCGGTTCACCGTCTGTTTACTTCGACGTGCGGTCATCGCGTTTTGATTTTCCGTTTCCTTGTCTCGTGCGCGACGTCGCTGCAAGACTTTCCAACGCGCACAAGTTCAAAGACCATGCCCTGCAACCACGCGACGGATTTATCGGTTTCTTCGTCCGCGCGAGACGGTACGGAACTCGCAAACGCAGGTGGCGGTGATTCATGCGTCCGTTTCTCCTGAGCGGACTCAACCAAGGAGGCTGCCTGCCTCAGTACGTGCTCAAGCTGTACGTCACGGGATCGAACCCTCGGGCCGATCTCGCTGTGATGAATTTGCGCAGGATCTGCGAACAGGAGCTCGCCGGTCAATACGAGCTGCAGATCATCGACGTACTCGAGAATCCACAACTCGCCGAGGATGAGAAGATCCTCGCGACGCCGACGCTCATCAAGCAATTGCCACCGCCGTTGCGGCGCGTCATCGGCGATTTGTCGGACACCGAGAAAGTCCTGCTCGGTCTCGAGGTTCGAACGCGCGCGGCTGACGCCAGCTCGAGTCCCACCTCCTCTCCCACGTCGACTTCTTCGAGCGACTCATGACGACCGACGCGACGACACTCTCGCCCGTTCGAAAGCTGCCAACCGGAATTGCCAGCTTCGACGTGATCGCGAAGGGCGGACTGCCTGTCAACCGCACGACGTTGCTGTCAGGAACCGCGGGAAGCGGGAAGACCGTATTCGCCGTGCAGTTTCTGGCCGCGGGGATCGAGCAAGCAGACGAGCATGCGGTGTTCGTGACGTTCGAGGAATCCGCGGCGGACATCCGAACGAACATGCGAAGCTTCGGATGGGATCTCGCGAAGTGGGAGCGCG
The DNA here is from genome assembly GCA_036002925.1 of Gemmatimonadaceae bacterium. Taxonomy (GTDB): domain Bacteria; phylum Gemmatimonadota; class Gemmatimonadetes; order Gemmatimonadales; family Gemmatimonadaceae; genus JAQBQB01. The sequence goes on from DASYSU010000372.1 coordinate 2,295, forward strand.
AAGGAAAGCTCGCGTTCGTCGATGCCTCGCCCGATCCGCAAGTGGAAATCATCGAAAGCGGCCCATTCGATCTGGGGGCGCTGCTCGCCCGCGTGCAAAACGCCGTGAAGAAGGTGAATGCCAAACGAGTCTCCGTCGATTCGCTCGGCGCGGTGTTTTCGCAGTTCTCCGATCAATCCGTCGTGAGACGCGAGTTGTTTCGCATCGCCTGGGCCCTCAAGGGAATGGGCGTCACCGCGTTGCTCACTGCTGAGCGCACGCTGGATTATGGGCCGGTGGCGCGCTTCGGCATCGAGGAATTCATCGCCGACAATGTGATGGTGCTCCGAAACGTCCTCGAGGACGAGACGCGCCGGCGCACGATCGAGATTCTCAAATTCCGCGGCACGGATCATCAAAAAGGCGAAGTCCCATTTACGATCGTGCCTGACGGCGGAATGGTCGTCATTCCACTGTCGGCGATTCAGCTCAAGCAGAAGTCATCAAACGTTCGCACGTCATCGGGGAATCCCGAGCTGGACAAGATGTGCGGCGGTGGCTTCTTCCGAGACTCGGTGATCCTCGTTTCAGGCGCGACCGGCACGGGCAAGACGCTCACCGTCACGCAATTCTTGAATGGCGGAGCCGCCGTCGGCGAACGGTGCCTCTTGCTCGCATTCGAGGAAAGCCGAGAGCAGCTGTTCCGCAACGCCATCGGTTGGGGTGTCGACTTCGAGAAGCTCGAGCGCGACGGCATGCTGCGGGTCGTGTGCGACTATCCGGAAGTGGCGACGCTCGAGGACTGGCTGCTGTCGATTCAGGCAATCGTCGAAGAGTTCAAGCCAAGCCGTGTCGCCCTCGACAGCTTATCGGCGCTCGAGCGCGTCGGCACAATCAAGGCGTTTCGAGAGTTCGTGATCGGGTTCACGTCGTTCATCAAGCACAAGGAGATCACGGGCCTGTTCACCTCGACCACGTCGACGCTCTTGGGCGGGACGTCGATCACCGAAGGTCACATCTCGACGCTGACGGACTCGATCATCTTGCTCCGCTACGTCGAGATGTTTGGCGACATGAAGCGCGGGATCACGGTGCTCAAGATGCGCGGCTCGGCGCACGACAAGGGGATTCGCGAATTCAACATCGATAAAGACGGCATGCATCTGGGGCGACCATTCCGCAACGTGACCGGAATTCTCTCGGGCTCGCCCGTACACGTCTCACCGGCCGACCTGGAACGCGCCTGGAGCCAGCACGACGCCGAGGTCGGCGACCGTCGGCGTGCGTCGCGCGAGCTTCAGGGCGGCGAACGGCGGCGCGGCGGTGAGCCGCGGGGCTCGACGTAGGGTTCGTCGCGACGACCACACGCGACTGGCGACGCATTAGATTCTCACGGTGACCGGGGTGCCTGCCCACGTCGGGCGCAGGCTGAGAGAGTCCCGTAGAACCTGATCCGGTTTGTACCGGCGTAGGGAGTCACACATGTCGAACATTGCCTCGTCGGCGCCGCGGCGCCGCTCGTGGGCAGTCGCGATCGCGACGCCCACCCTCCTCGCACTCGCTTCCACACTCCACGCTCAGGCCGCGAAAGACACCGTGCGCGCCGATTCATCGCGCGCGCAACGACTCGAACGGGTCATGATCTCCGCGGTACGCGCCTCGGGCGCCGCGCCGATCTCGCAGAAGACCCTGACGCAAGCCGACCTCGAGCCGCGCTACTTCGGACAAGACGTACCGCTCGTGTTACAGGGCGCGGCGCCGTCCCTGACCTCGTACGCCGAGACCGGGAATTATTGGGGTTACAGCTATATCCGATTGCGTGGTATCGATCAGTCGAGAATCAACCTCACGCTCGACGGGATTCCACTCAACGATCCGGAAGATCAGGTGCTGTACTTCGCCGACTTCCCCGACCTCGCGAACAGTCTGCGCTCGGTGCAAGTGCAGCGCGGCGTCGGCACGAGCAGCAACGGAACCGCGGCGTATGCTGGTTCGATCAACATGGAAACGATTTCCCTCGCGTCGGCGCCGCGTTCGGCCGAAGTGCAGGTCGAGGGCGGATCGTTCGGCTCGAAGCGCATGAGCGCGGAGTTCCAGTCCGGGCTTCTGCCTAGCCGATTCGCTGCGTATGCACGAGTGTCGGCGCTGCGCACGTACGGCTACCGCTATCACTCGGGAGTGGATGGGCGCTCGGCGTTCTTCAGCGCAGGGTATTTCGGCGATCGCGATATCGTGAAAGCGACGGTCACCACCGGTACGATGCGCGATACGATGGCGTACCTCGCCGTCGCCGCCGCCGACCTCGACACGAATCGCCGCATCAACCCACTCACGCCGCGCGAACGCGACGGCTTCAGCGAACGTCTTGCGGCGCTGGCATACACGCGGCTGCTCAGTCCTTCATCGTCGCTGTCGACCACCGTCTATCGCATTTCAACGGCCGGCGATTACGACGTGCTCATCGACTCGTTGGACAACTT
>DASYSU010000373.1:0-6667 GCA_036002925.1 Gemmatimonadaceae bacterium
GATGAAATGCCGACGGCAAGTGACCGACCCACGCACCGTCGAGGGCTTCGCGATCGAGCACGCGCACGAGCACCTCCGGATCGGGGTGCGGCACATGCCGAAACGGGTACGGTCCGATGAGCGTGTTGACGTCGATCATCGACGGTGACTGGTTGCTGGTTGCTGGTTGCTGGTGACCTCGGTGGCGGCGCCCGCCGAGTTGCCGCGCATGCAACGGGGAAAACTCCCCGCGGGAAAAATTCGCGCGGCGTTCCGCCAGCGAATGGCGCTGAGGTCGTCGGCGCTCAACCCGATGACCTCGAGGGCGCGGAGCTTTGCGAGTCCGGTCTCCATCGTGAGATCGCAGCCCCAGAGTAGGCGCGACGCGCCGAGCGCATCGAGCGCTGCGTCGAGCATTCCGCGGTCGACACCACTTCCCGAGAGATCGGGATAGACGTTCGGACAGTCGACGATGGCGGGAAACGTGTGCATGTAGTCGCCGCCACCTCCGATGTGCGCGAGAATGAAAGCGACGGGTGGATGACGCGCCGCGAGCCGCGCCAGATCGGCGCCATCAGAGATCTCTTGCGAGGGCCATTCGCGACGTCGGTGCTGCCAGATGTGATGCAGAATCGGAACACCGGCATGCGCGGCTGCCTCGGCAATGGGTTCGAGCAGCGGGTCATCGGCGCGCCGGCTCGCCAACAGCTTGATCCCGATCGCGCCATGTGATAAACAGCGCGCGATCTCGCGCAACGCGTGGTCGGTGTAATTCGGATTCACCGTAACGAACATTCGAACGCGATCGGGCTCGCGCGCACAAATCTCGAGCATTGCGTCGTTCCCGACAGTCACGTCTGCCGGCGACGGGAAATAAGTCGGCGACGAGAACCCATAGCTGCCGAGCACCGATGCGACGTGATAGGTGATACCGATCCGTTCACCCGCGCGAAATCGCGCTGCGTTCACGTCGGCCCAGTCGGCACGGCCGGTCGCGGCGTGATAAAAGTGCGCGTGCGCGTCGATAAGCGGCTCGGACTGCGTCGTCGCGTCATCGCGCGCGTCGGTCACCGATCGTTTTCCTCGTCGCGTAGGTCGACGAGCGCGGCGCTCGCTCCGCCTTCGATCTCCCGAACCACATCCTCGTCGTGCGCCAGCGCCGCGAAGTTGTACGCACCGCGCTTGAACAACACCCCGTGATGGGCCGACAACTCGAGAAAGCGTTGCTCACGTTGCGGATTTTGAAACCGAAGCATCCACATCGGATCGATGCCGTGGACGCTGACGCCGTCGACGCCGCTCGCTTCGATCGCGGTGCTAAGGGCGCGCTTCATTTCGGCGCCGATCGTCCACAATGACTCGCAGACGTCGGCACTGTCGTGCCACGCGAGAACCGCGGCGGCGGCCGCGAGCGCCGATGCTTCACTGGCGAGCGTCGACGAGATCCACGTTTTTCGCGCGGCATCCATGATATCGCGGTGGCCGACGACCGCGGCGAGCGGGTAACCGTTCGCCATCGCTTTACCGAACGCAGCGAGATCGGGCATGACATCGGCGTAGGCTTGGTACCCGCCCGTGCGCAGTCGAAATCCAGTCTTGATCTCGTCGAAGATCAGAACGGCGCCGACGGCCGTGGTCAGCTCGCGCGCCTTGGCGATCCACTCAGCCGATGGAAGGCGCTCGATGACGGGCTCGATGACGATCGCCGCGAGTTGATCGCCTGCCTCGTCGACGGCGGCCTGGAGCGCGGCGACGTCGTCGAATGGAACGCGCCGAATGGCGCGGCGCGTTCCCTCCGGCACGCCCGCTGTATCCTCGGCGCACCAGTCGAGCCAACCGAAGTAGCCGACGGCGATGACGAGCTCGCGCGCGGTGTAGGTGCGAGCGAGCCGCACGGCTGCGGCCATTGCTTCCGCGCCGGTCTTGAGAAACTGGACCTTGTCGGCGCACGGAATCACGCCGCACAATCGCTCGGCCACGTCGACCTCGAGCACGCTCGACAGACCCGACACGTTCCCGGCGGCAATGGCATCGACGGCCGCGCGCGTGACGTTCGGCTCGGCGTATCCCAGAGCGACCGCGCCGAGCGCCATCGTGCAGTCGATGTACTCGTTGCCGTCGACGTCTGTGACGCGGCATCCGATCGCCTGCACGTAGTGGGTCGGACCGCTCGCGTCGGCGGACCCATAGAGTGCCTCACTACGCTTGCTGCCCGTCGATGCGCCGGTCGGCATCACCGCACGCGCGCGAGTTTGCCAGTCTGCCGCGTCGTGCTCCTCAGGAATTGCCTCCTCGGCGGCTTCCTCGGTTTCTTCGAGCGATTCCCGAACGTCAGTCGGTTCGTCGCGGACGTCGGGCTTGGACGTGTCTTTGGCCCCGAAGAATCGGCGGAATGTCATGTGGGGAAGATAGACGCAACGGGGGAACGGTGGAACGGTTCCACCGTCATCAGTCTGGTCGCCGCCGCGTGCGGGCGAGAAAGTTCTGAACCTCGATCGCCATGGCGCGCATCAGTGAGAGTTCTCGAGCGTCCGGCGCGGCGCGGAAGGTGAGCGAGCGCAACGTACGCATGATGTGCTCGGGATAGCGGGTCTTGAAGAACTGAATCGCGGTGAGAGAACGCTGCGCGTCGTCGAAGAATTGCTCGAATTGCTCGTTCGTCGGCGGTGGGGCGTCCTTTCGCGGCGGGGCGACGAAACGCGTCGCATCGGCCGCAGCGAGGTGGAGCTCGTACAATCCGATCAGCACCGCTTGCGCAAGGTTGAGCGAAGCGTGATTCGTCGTCGGGATCATGACCGATGCGTTGACGCGATCGAGGATATCGTTCGGAAGCCCGCTGTCCTCTCGGCCAAACGCCAGCGCGACGCGGCCGGCGGCGGCCACGTCGAGCAGCTCGCCCGCGGCGACCTTCGGATCGATCGTGCGAAGTTTGGCCGAACGCCGGCGAGCCGTGAAGCCGACGACACGCACGCAATCGGCGACCGCGGAATCGAACGTGTCGTAATGCTCGATGCTCTCGATGAGGTCCATCGTTCCGTGCGCGATTCCTTCGAGGCGAATCGCCTCGTATTCGACGGGGCGAACGAGACGCAGCGTACCGACGCCCATATTCTTCATGGCGCGAACCGTCGCCCCGATGTTGATCGGATTCTGCGGCTCGTACAACACCACGACAACCGACGCGAGCAGTGACTCAGTCATCGGAGATTCGTAGTGGAATCAATCGCTCGGCATCGTGACGGTCTCCTCGGAGATACACGAAGTCGCTGCGGGCACCGCTCAACACGAGCTGTCCACGCCGGCGTTCGCGACCACGCGGCATCTCGTTGACGATCACGTCGAGCCCAAGCGGCGGGGTCACGGATGGCAATTCAATCGACACCCGGTAGCCGGCTCCCGCGGCATGCCACTGTGAACGAATCGGCTGCTCAGCGAGCCAGCCTTCGATGCGACGCGTGCGCACGCCGTCGGTGTCGCGCTCCGGAACGAGCATCCATCCACTCAGACCGTACTCGGTGCGAACGTAGAGCTGGATCGAGTCACCGTTGATGTCGGCGTGCTCGTTGTCGAACTGGTTGACCGCAGTCGCCGGCGCAAATGTCAGATTGCTGCGCGGAACGTCGACGACGATCTCGAGCGCGTCACCAGTCCAGCGGATGGATACGATGGCGTCCGGGTGTCCCGCGTCGCGCCAATTCTGCTCCGATCGGCGATAATGCTCCTCACCGAGCGTGACCGACGTCACGGCACCGGAGCGACGAAGTACGATCGGCTCGGCATCGGAAACGGATTCCGGAGAGAGAAACTCGTCGGGCTGGCTGGTGGTGCTCGTGAGGTCGATGCTGCTGCGCGCATTGCCCGCGATGAGATCGACGTGCCATGAATCCGCGGTTCGATGATGTTCGTGCACGGCGCCGTCCGCGAGCGTCACACGGATTGACTCGCCGAACTGAGTGTCGACGACCTCGCCCGACCATGACCAAACCAGTTGATGTGTGCCCGACGTGCCCCGTGCGCGAAGCAACCGAAACCACTGATCGCCCTGCCCCGGCGGACCCGGCGCTTTGGCGCGCCACCACTCGCATTTGCCGCTCGAGACACACCAGACGTCGAGTTGCTCGGAAGCGTTTGTCGCTCGCGCGCGAACAATCGAGTTGGCAGGCGCGATGCCGCGTCGCCCATCGTGAGCAAACTCGAAACCATCCTCGAGGCCATTTCCTCCCGTCAATGCGGCGTCTGTCTCGGCACTCGCACCGCTCACAACCGACAGATCGGCGTGAAGCGGCAGGTCGAGCGCAACCTCGTGGTCGGCCTGCCAGCTCACGATGTCGATCATGTAGCTCGGCATGACGACGACGGTCCGAACGGCGCTTGCCCCGGGTGCAAGGTTCTGCGCTGTTGCGGTGATCCGTCCAGCGGCGCCGCGTTCATCATAGGCGAGGAGCTGACCGTTCACTCGTTGCTGCGAGGCACCGTCGAACAGTGGGGCGTTGTGGGCGAGCGTGCTGCGATACCAGTGCAACGAGCGATCGACATAGGATCCGGTACCGAAATCGTCGAGCCAGCGCGTGTCATCGCGGGCAAGAAGGAGATTGAGACGATCGGGATGTCCGTGACCTCCGCCCGAGTGGCCATAGTCGAGCGCGACGTACGTCCGACCCTCGTTGCGACGAAAGACGGCGATCCCTTGGGCCGGGAGCAGCGCCGATGGCTGAGTTGCTCGCTCGAGTGACGGAAGCGTTGGCCGCGCACAGAGCATCGCGCGCCAACTCAGATCGACGCGCGAGAGTGCCGACGGCTTCGTGTTCCGCTCGACATCGGCCGATGAGCTGCGCCGGCCGGTGTCGCGGCGCGGGACGTCGTCGCAGTACATGCGTTGGAGGGCGCTCAGCAACTCAGGCGATTCCTGCCGCGCGAGACCAAGCTCGCAATGTTCGGCAATCCGCCATTGTCGAAGCGAGATGGCGTACTGCGAGTCGCGCCGCGACGGGAGCGTGAAATCAGGCAGCGCGGTGACGAACGGTGACGCGAATCCCAATTGAAAGCGATCGGTGAGCGCCCGCGGCAATTGCAGACCGGCGCGTTCAGTCATCGTCACTCCGTACCACAGTCCTCGATGCGCGAACAGGTGATAGTTCTCGCCCTCGAACCACGTGCCGTCGGACAGCAGCCCGCCAGACAGATGCGATGCGATACCCGATGATCCAAACACGACGCGCTCGACCTCGCGAGAATCGCCGACGAGGCGGGCGGCAGCCAGCAGTGCGACGTCGTTCCAGACCTGACGATTGGACGCTCCCTCGTCATACTCGGCGATAATCGCTCGGCTCGGCTCGATGATGCGATCGCGCACGCGAGCCGTCACGGCCGGTGCCGGCGCGTCCAGCAAATCAGTCGCGATGCAAATCTGCAGGAGCCAGATCGATTCGATGTACGTGCTGAAGAACAGCCGCGTCGGCCCGAGCACGTTGTCGACGTTCGGATAGCTGTCGTATCGATCGGCGTAGCCGTCGAGAATGTCGCGTGCGAGCGGCGCGAAGCGTTCGTAGCCGAGTCGGGACAGCAGCGCGGCATGCACGGCGCGCTCGGCCAGCCAGAGCTGGTACCAGTAAATCCAGAAGCGGTCGTGCAAGTCTCCGCGACAACTCTCGGCACATGTGATGCACCGATGTTCGCGCGGGCTAAACGGGTCGAAGTCCAACAACGTTCCGTCGTGCGGACATCGGCCACCGTCGCGCGAAAGGAGCGCTTTCTCGTTTGGAAAGTAGAGCTCGCGCGAAAGGAGCGGATCGAGATCGGCAGCGAGCGATGCCGCGAGCTCGGCGAGCGGACCGGCCGCGACAGCGCGGCGCGCGGTCAATTGATCGTCGTTCAGGAGCAACATCAGCGAGCGGCCACCGCGCGCGAGCTTGGCGAATCGAGCTGCCATTTCGCGAGAGTCGCCATCTCACCGCGCAGATCCATCACGACGTTGTGCAACTTCGCTGTCATACCCTGGAGCCCACGCGAGTGATAGACCCATGCGACCGGCGTCTCATCACGGAGGTAGCGCTGCACATTTCGCCAAGCATTGGCGCGCGCACTGTCCGTCTCCGCACCGCGCGTGGCGGTAAACAACGAGTCGAGTCGCGGCGAATGGAAGCCGGTGTAGTCGAGCGCCCCACCCTGCTGTCGTGATTCGAACATCGCGCCGAGAAAGGCCAGCGCGACGTCACCAGGCACACCGGCGACGAGCACATCGAAGTTTTTTTGAGCGGCACGCGCTTGCGTGAGAAACGTCCCGAGCTCGACCTGGCGGATGTTGGCGCGCACTCCGCGCAGCGCAAGGTCGGCCTGGACGAGTTGCTCGAGGGCGTTGTCCCCGCTGCCGACCGTAAGCAGGTCGAACGCAAAGGGACGTCCATCGCGACGACGGACGCCGTCGCCACCTCGTTTCCATCCGGCGTCGTCGAACAGCGAATCGGCGAGCGTAGTGTCGCGTGTGGGAGTTCGCTCGAGCGCGAGCGGGCTTTCTGGCGGAACTGGGCCCGTGGCGGGAGTGCCGTACCCCGCCAGCGCAGCGCGCACGATGCGTTCGCGATCGATCGACGCCGAGATCGCGCGGCGAACGCGCACGTCGTCGAACGGCGATTTGTGGACGTTGAACACGAGACCCGTCGTAAACAAAATCGGGTAGTCGACAACACGG
>DASYSU010000374.1:0-3038 GCA_036002925.1 Gemmatimonadaceae bacterium
GAACGGAGGAACGCAGTGCGCGACTGGCGCTGACGATCGTTTATGTGCTCCGTTTGATTGGCGGGTTCTTCACGCTTTCGCACGATGTCGCGCTAACGGTTCCAACCCGCCGAGGACAAAGGGAACCATTTTGAAGGTCAAACGCGCGAGAACGCGCGAAAACGCGCGAAAACTCCCAGATTAATTCGTTGCCATTTGCGTTTGCAATTAGCGGACATTCGCGTGAATTCGCGGCAATTCGCGTTTCACATTGTTCCATCTGTCCCCGCCGAATCTGGTTCGAAATTGCTAGAACGCGAATGACGCGAATGTCCACGAATGTCCGCGAATCAAACATCGGAATGACTTAACGCTGATCGTCCGTCGATAATCGTTCCACCGTTCCACCGTTCCACCGTTCCACCGTTCCACCGTTCCACCGTTCCACCGTTCCACCGAGCTAGAGTCCCAATCGGTAGGCCTCGACCAACTCCGACCCTGGCGGTTGGTGATCGAATTCGGGAACACGAACGAACCCCATGCGGGTGTACATCGCCATCGCGGCGCGCATGCTTCGCGAGGTGTGTAGACCAATCGCGGTCGCGCCAGCCAGCCTCGCACGGCGGAGACACTCGTCCATGAGTGCGCGCGCGACACCGCGGCCGCGTGCCTCGGGCGGAACGGACAGCAGTCGCACCTCGGGCCAACTCAGCTCGGCGAGCATGTCGCAGTATGCCTTGGTCGCCGGCGGGTAGAGTGAGACAGACCCGATGAGCGTTCCGTGATCGTCGGCGACAATGCGCTCCGCCGGCGCGTCGGAGGCAAGCGCGGCGTGAATGGCGCGCTCGAGACCCGCCCACGTCAGCGGGTCCATTGTCTGCGCGTACTCGGCATACGAGCGCAGGGTCACATGTCGAATCGCGTCCCGCTCTTCATCGCGGGCGTCTCGGATCACGAAGTCGCGCGTGGCCGAAGGTGAAGTCATATCGCTGGGTCAAACATAGTCAACGCGTCGGTCATCGTCCGCGGCGCTTCAGGCCGTCGTCGTCCTCGAGTCGGGCGTCGTCATTGCGCTTGCGCCGCCCGCGTGCGCAATGTTGGCGATGATCGGATTCCTCGCCTTAGTTGCGTTGGTAGTCGGGCCGCTGGCCGATTCTGCCTTCGTTCGCGTCAACCAAGTCGGCTACTTGCCCGACGGGCCGAAGGTCGCGGTGCTGTGCTCGATCGTGCCGACGGACTCGGTTGCTACACGACGATTCGTTGTTCGCGATCAGCGGGGCCGCGTCGCTTTCGGACCGCGCTCGGCAGTGCAGTCCGGGTCGTTCGGGCCATGCGCGCACACGTGGCGGCTCGATTTCTCAGCCCTGCGAGCGAACGGACGATACACGATCGAGGTCGGGACGATTACGTCGCCTATCGTGCGAGTCGCCCGCGACGTCTACGCCGGCGCCGCCGACACGCTGCTGTATTACATGCGCCAGCAACGCTCCGGGTTCAATCCATTCTTCCGCGATTCGGTCCACCGCCTGGACGGCTACGTCATCGACGATACGGGTCACGTCGTGAAGTTCCAGCCGGTATCGGGCGGCTGGGCCGATGCGTCCGATTATCTCCAATACGTGGCGACATCGGCGACGGCCACGTTCGACATGTTGATGGCGGCCCGAGATTATCCGCGCGTCACGGGCGATGCGTTTGCGGCGAATGGACTGGCCGGAGCCAATGGTGTATCCGATGTGTTGGACGAGGCACGGCATGGCATCGACTGGCTGCTGCGCATGTTTCCAAGTGATTCAGAGATCTATAATCAGCTCGGTGACGATCGCGACCACATCTACCTCGACCTGCCGACGACCGACACGTCCGACTACGGTTGGGGGAAAGGCAAGCAGCGACCCATCTATCCTTGCACGGGACGACCACAGGGAATCTTCCAGTTCAAGAACCGAGCGACCGGCGTTGCCTCGACCGCCGGGAAATTCGCGTCGGCCTTCGCTCTCGCGGCGCAAGTCTTGGCGGTTCACGACGACACGCTTTCGATCTTGCTGCGACGCAAAGCCGTTGCCGCGTACGCGGCCGGCCGACGATCGCCCGGCGTGTGTCAGACGGCACCCGGTCGCGCGCCGTATTTCTACGAGGAGGACAACTGGGTCGACGACATGGAGCTGGCCGCGGCCGAACTGTACTCTCTCACGCACGAGCCGCGCTACTTACGAGAGGCGACCGAATACGCCGCGCAGGAACCCGTGACACCCTGGATGGGCGCCGACACCGCGCGCCACTATCAATGGTATCCGTGGTACAACGCGGGTCACTACTCACTCTGGCGCGTCGGCCGCGCGAGCGAACGGTCAAGCGCGGCGAACTATTACCGTCGTGGGGTCGAAGCCGTGGTGCACCGCGCCGGCAATGGCTTTCGTGTCGGCATTCCCTTCATCTGGTGCTCGAACGACTTGATCGTCTCATTCGCGACGCAGGCGATGCTCTATCGCCGCATGACCGGCGACACGCGATTTAGAGAATACGAACAGGCAGCGGTCGACTGGCTGTTCGGCGCCAATCCGTGGGGCACTTCGATGGTGATCGGTTATCCGCGCGACGGACGGTGGCCACACGACCCACACTCGGTGGTTGCGATGCAGTTTGGCCCAGAGGCAATCACCGGCGGTCTCGTCGACGGTCCGGTCTATCGATCAATCTTCGCAAACCTGCGCGGTATCGCGTTGCACCACGAGGACGGGTACGCCGCGCTCAACACAGGGTTCATCGTCTATCACGACGACATGGGCGACTACTCGACCAACGAGCCGATCCTGGACGGCACGGCGAACCTGATCTATCTGATGTCCGCGTTGGCGCCTCATCGAGTGAAGTGATCTCTATTTCGCCGCGCGGTCAGAAACCCGCTTGAACCGGACGTCGAGCACGCGTCCCGCGAAGAATGCGAAGCCGTTGATTCGGCCCTTTGCGTCGCGGGCAAAGCGAAGCGTTCCGAGACCGCCGCCGGCCTGGAAGTCATCGACATAGGCGGGTCGCAGCTCGAACTCCTCGTACGGCCG
>DASYSU010000375.1:0-5332 GCA_036002925.1 Gemmatimonadaceae bacterium
GCAATTCGGTGAAACGTCGAAGGACCACGGCAAGACGTGGACAGTCGGTTACGAGCTGTTCTACCGTCGTTCGGGTGCGCCAACCGGCCAACAAATGCAGCCTGACCCCAAGACCGGGGCGGAGGTTCTTCAGCGAATGCATGACGCATACGCTGGAAAGTGGTATTCCACGCTCACGTTCACGCAGAAGACGACGCAGTTCCCGCCCGACAAGGCGCCCGTCGTCTCGACCTGGTACGAAAGCCTTCGCTACGTGGCGCCGGCGGGCACGCAATTGCGCATCGACATCGGCGATCCGTCGGCCGGAAACGGGGTCCTCTACACCGCAGACTCGAGCTGGAGGTTTCGCGGCGGGAAGATGATGACGGCGCCCGGCAGCGGAAATGAATTCCTTCCGCTGATCGAGGGCGTGTACATGCAGCCGGTTGAGCGGACCGCGCGCGAGCTCAAGACGACGAACGTCGACATGCAACGGGTGACGAGCGGACGCTGGCACGATCGCAAGGTGTGGATCGTGGGCGTGGCGACCCCGAGCGACACGACGACGCCGCAATTCTGGATCGACGCCGATCGCAACGTGGTCGTGCGCATGATATTGAGCCCGGCCGCGTCGATGCCCGTGCTCGACATCCGACTCGAGAACTACGTTCCGCTCGCCGGCGGTTGGCTGGGGACCAAAGTCGAGATGTTTTCCGACGGAAAACCGCGGCAGTTCGAGGAGTACTCGGAGTGGAAGGCAAACGTCGAGCTCGCACCGGGTTTGTTCGATGCCTCGACTTGGACGACGGCACCGCACTGGGCCAAGCGTCCGCCGAGCTGACCAGAAGAGCCGTCGCGTACGGTTGGTACGGCCGGCTTGGCTGAGTCCGGACCGACCCCTGGTATGATGGTTGCCTAGCACAGGCGGAGCGTAGGGCAGGTTACCCCATTGCTCCGAGGTGAGGCTAATGAACAGGACGATGTCGGCCCTGCTCGCGATTTGTGCGGTGCTCAGCGCCGCCGCGTGCAAGGGCAACAATGAGCGGACGGCCGCAGACACGACGACCGTGCGTGCTGCCGACACCGTGGCCGGCCGAGCGGTCCCGACCACCGATACCGTCGTGAAGACGACCACCACGACGACCGACACGATTGCAGGCAAAGTCAACAAGGACAGCGTGAAGGACAAGGTCGACTCCGTCAAGGCGAGAAAGGACAGCATCGCCGCCGCGAAGAAGCATCGCATCGATAGCATTGCCGACGCCAAGAAGGCGGCGGCCGAAAAGAAGAAGCCGTAGCGCGCGCGGCGTCCGTGGACTGACATTTCTCGACGCGTAGGGCTGGCGGGCCGAACTTTCCATTCCGGACAGGGCGGCCCGCTCGCTTTTTCAGAGCGGGGCCTCTGACCTGAGCCGCTTTCGACCGCAGGAATTACCTTTCTGCCTGCAGCTGGGTGCGCTGGGTTTGGGGCTACGGCTCCGCACGGCCGCTCGCCCGGCCCATGTCCCCGAAGCATCAACGATTCATCGCGTTCCGGCGTATTTCAGGAAATGATCCGTCCCCTCATCGCGGCCGTTTTTCCCCTGCTCGCCGCGTCCTCACTGGCTGTCGCTCAGCGCTCGGATACGCTGCAGCTCTCCCTCCCGAATGCGGTCTCGATCGCGCTCACTCAAGCAGACGAAATTCGTCTCAGCCGAGCGCAGACCGAGATCGCTGACGCGAGCGTCGGAGTCGCGCGCGCGAGTGCGCTGCCTCAGCTTCGCCTGAATTCCACGTACTCCCACGCGTGGGAGAACGCGCGCGCCAATGCCGTCGGTCAGGTATTCAACCAGCCGAATACCTACAACGCCAACTTGGCCGTCACGCAGACGTTCTTTCAGGGCGGTCGCATCGTCGCTGGATTGCGCGGCGCGGCCGATACACGCTCCGCCACGCTGCTCGACGCCGAGGAGGTGCGCAACCGGCTGATGGTCGACGTTCAGCGGGCGTATCTGCAGGTGCTGTACACCAACCGTATCGTGGGGCTGCAAGAACAGAATCTCGAACTCGCGACCGAACGGGCGAAGCAGGTCGAACAGTTCGAAAAGGCCGGCCGCGCCGCGCGATATGATGTGCTGCGTGCCAATGTGGAGCGCGCGAACATCGAGCCGTTGGTGATTCAGGCGCAGAACGATCGCGAGCTGGCGATACTCGACCTCAAGCGTCTGCTCAACGTTCCCGTCACGCGACCGGTGGTGTTGACGACCAGAGTCGATAGCACAGCCGCGGAGGCGATGGTCGCCGCGTTAGTGGACACCGCGCTCGCCCCGAACCGCTCGGCGGTGCGATCGGCGGAGCTCGCGGTTCAGTCGCGACGCGAGGGTATCACGATCGCGCGCGCGGATTTGTTGCCGACCGTCTCGCTGACGTTCAACAACGGCTATCAAGCATTCCCGCCACTCGGGTTTGGTTTCCCGACGGCGCGCGGGACCGCCGCGAACGAATTCTGTCCCGTCGGATCGTCAGCCACGACGCGCTGCCAGAATGGTGGTTGGTTCACCGATCGCTCGATGACGGCGACAATCAGCCTGCCGATCTTCGACGGAATGCGCGCCCGGTCGAACATCGATCTCGCGCGGGCGCAGGAACAGCTGGCGGAAACGCAGCTCCAACTGTCGCGCGAAGCCGTCGCGCTCGAAGTGGCCCGCGCCCGCGCCGAGTTGACGCGGGCCCGCACCGTGGCTGGGGCGCGTCATCAGAACTCGCTGGATGCGAGGGAAGCGTTCCAACTCGCATCGCTCAGGTTCAATCGCGGCTTGAGCACGCAACTCGAAGTGTCGGACGCGCAATTGGCGTTGCTGACCGCAGAATCTACCGAGGCTCGTGCGACGTACGACGTCTATCTGGCCGCGGCGGAAATGGCTCGTGCACTGGGTCGTCCGATCCCGTTGCCGGCGATGGCAGGGTCCTCAGGCAGCTCGGATACTGGTGCTTCACGTGAACCATAGAAGATCTCTCAAGGTGATTCTTTCAATCATATTTGCCGCGTCACTCGCGGCGGCCTGCAAAGGCGACTCTACCGATCAGGCGAATGCTGCACCGGCGGGTTCGCGCGGCGGCACATCGACGCCAGCGGCGGCACCCGGCGACACGAGTCGTGGGGCCCGGAACGGAGGTGGTGCGGGCGGTGGCGGCGGCGGCGGTGGAACCGGTGCCCGCGGAGGTCGGCCGGCGTCGGCGATCACCCTCGCGTCGTCGGACGTCTCCGTCGTCAAGCGCGAGACGATCGAAGCAGGCATTCCGATCACTGGCGATTTGCATCCGATCGAAACGATCGCTGTGCGTGCGCGCATCGAAGGCGACCTGACCAACGTGACCGTGCGTGAAGGCGAGCGCGTGTCCGCGGGACAAGTGCTCGCTGAATTCGAGGCGAGCGAGCCGGAGACGAACCAAGCCAGCGCTGAGGCCGACGTGTCGTCGGCGAAATCCGATCTCGCGACCGCACAGTGGAACTTGGATCAGAGCCGCGACTTGTTCAAAGCCGGTGCAATCGCCGAACGCGATCTCAAGGTCGCGGAGCAGACGGTCGAATCGGCCAAGGCGAAGCTCGCGGCCGCGAACTCGCGCCTCAAGTCGACGAGCAACGTCATCCGCGACACGCGCGTATTGGCGCCCGCCGCCGGAGTGATCGACAAGCGACTCGTTCAGAACGGGGAGCGTGTGACGCGCGGGCAGCAGCTATTCAGTCTCGTTCGCAACGACGCGTTGGAGCTGGCCGCATCAGTTCCAGCGAAGCAAGCGAGCGACGTCCAGCCGGGGCAGTTGGTGCACTTCGTTGCTGACGCGAGGAACTTCGACGGGCGCGTCGCACGCGTGAGCCCGACGATCGATCCGACGACGCGTGCGATTACCGTCTACGTAACGATCCCGAATCGTGATGGAGCGCTCAAAGGCGGCACATTTGCCAGCGGACGGGTGGTGCAACGGACCATTGGCGGCGCCGTGGTCGTACCGACGTCGGCACTGCGCCAGTCATCGGAGAACGGACAGGCGTTCGTGTATCGCATCGCCAACCGTGCTGTCGACGCGGCGCCGATTCAACTTGGAGTCATCGACGAGCGGGCAGGCAAGGCCGAAGTCCTATCCGGCCTCAACGAAGGCGATCGGGTGATCGTCGGCAACGTTGGTATTCTCGGTCGCGGCATGCAAGTGACGGTGCTCGGCACCGATGATCAGGGTGGGTCGGGCAGCCGGCGTGGCGGACGCGGCGGAAAGGGAGCAGGTGGCCGCGGTACGCAGAATCCCACTCGGTAGTTCTTATCTAGGCCCTTCGACTCTCGACCTATGTTTCTCTCCGACGTCTCAATCAAGCGCCCCGTCTTCGCGACGATGATGATGCTGGCGTTGGTGGTACTTGGCGTCGTCAGCTACAAACGGCTGGCGATCGACGAATATCCCGACGTCACGTATCCGACGATCAACGTCTCGGTGAACTACCAAGGCGCGTCGCCGGAAGTCATGATGCGACAGGTGGCGAAGCCGCTCGAAGAGAACCTGAACACGGTGCAGGGCATCAAGGAGATCAACTCGAGCTCCTCACAGGGCCGAGCGAACGTGCGCGTGACGTTCAATCTGGGCGTCGACATCGGCATCGCGCAGCAAGACGTGCAGGCCAAAGTCGCGCGCATTCGGCGCTCACTGCCGCCGAACATCGACGAGCCGGTCATCCAGCACTTCGATCCGAACGACTCGCCGATCATGTCGGTCGCGATGCAGTCGAACGAACGCGGCATTCGTGAGCTGACGGACCTCGCGGTCGAGGTGGTTTCGATTCGCCTTGAAGCGATTCAAGGCGTTGGCGGCGTAAACGTGAACGGCGGCAACCAGCGGCAGATCAAAGTGCAGCTCGATCCGAACGCGATGCGCGCCTACAACGTGAGCCCGGTACAGGTGTCTGCGGCGCTGGCGCGCGAGAACCAGGAAGTGCCGGCGGGACGCGTGACGCGCGGCGCAACGGAAGAGTTGGTAAGCATCAGCGGCCGGATCATCGACCCGAAAGCGTTCGGTGACATCGCCGTGTCGGTGCGCAACGGCGTGCCGGTCAAGCTGAGCGACGTTGCGACGATCATCGACGGCGCCGAAGAGCGGCGCAGCATGGCGGAGATCGCCGGGAAGGGCGAGGAGCCGTCGCCGACGGTCTCACTCGACGTGCTCAAGATCTCCGAGTCGAACACGGTCGCCGTGGCGGACAGCGTGCGTGGCGTGATGAAAGAGCTGGAGGATCACGTGCTGCCGCGCGATGTCAAGCTCACGGTGATTCGCGATCAATCGTCGAAGATCCGCGCCGCGCTCGACGACGTCGAGCTGACGATCG
>DASYSU010000376.1:0-1988 GCA_036002925.1 Gemmatimonadaceae bacterium
GGAACGCCGAATGGCTGCGCCGAGTGTCTCGCCACCGGCGGCGAGTGGGTTCATTTGCGCTTGTGCGCGTCGTGCGGGCACGTCGGCTGCTGCGATCAGTCGCCGGGTAAGCACGCGACGAAGCATTATCACGCCTCGAAGCATCCGATCATCATCAGCTTCGAGCCGGACGAGGATTGGGCGTACTGCTACCCGGACGATCTATTCATGGAACCCGCGCCGAGAGCAGGTCGGTAACGCTCAACGCCAGCCGTTAGGCGTCAGGCGTCAGCTTGTCCAGCTACAGCTATAGCTGCGGCTACAGCTATAGCTAAAGCGTGCTGACGCCTGACCCCTATCGCTATTGGTCCGGGATCCTCAGCAACGAGATTCCCGATGCATCGACTCGTAGCCAGCCGGGCGTGCGGACGATGCGCAGCACAGCGCTGTCGCACGATGGGCAGCGGAGTATCACGCCCATGGCATGGCCGTATTCCAGCAGTGTGCCGACCGGCCCGACCCGGCCGCACCCCTTGCACGTCGCGAACGCCGCGGTGACATCGGTGGCGAACAAGTCGCGCAGTATTCCCGCTGCGGCATTTCCGTCCAATCGCATTTCCTCGGCTTGCATTTCGCCTCCACGTGATTCGTCGGAATATCGTTTAGTGCCTGTTCATGTCGGGCCGAAGCGCTCGGTGCGAACGTTCGACGGATCGTGGCCGAGCGAGACGAGTAGCGTCGACACCGACTCGACGAGCGGTGTCGGCCCACAGACGAACGCGCGCGGCATTTGCGACGCCGGCCAGCTCACCTGCTCCAGCATCGCTCGATCGATCCGACGACGATAGCCCGCCCAATCGGCGGGCGCGTCTCGCGTCAGCGTGAAGGTGACTTGACCCTGCGTGAGTTGCTCGAGCTCCGTTCTATAGATGACGTCGTCCCACGATCGCGCCGAGTAGAGGAGGCGCACAGGCACTTGCGCGCGGACGTTCGGGTCGGAGCGCGTGTGGTGTCGAAGCATCGCCATGAGCGGCACGATGCCGGAGCCGCCCGCTACTAATAGAAGGGGCCCGACCTGTGTGACGTCCCACACGAAGTAGCCGCCGATCGGTCCGCGGACCTCGAGTCCGTCGCCGACCCGTAGCACGTCGCACAGGTACGGTGAGACCTCAGCGTTGTCGATGCGTTCGACGGTGAGCGCAACCAACCTCTCCTCCGGCGGCGACGCGATCGAGTACGAGCGCTGCGCTTGATAGCCGTCCTCGGCGACGAGACGAACGTCGACGTGCTGGCCGGCGCGATGGCCCGGCCATTCCGGAACGTCGAGCATGAGCGTGCGCGCCCGCGCGGTCTCGTTGCGCACGTCGACGACGGTCGCGACCTGCCAGGTCAGTCGCCCTGGTATCGTTGCTCGCGCCATGGGTCGCCGCGGTCGTGGTAGCCCAGTTGTTCCCAGAATCCCGGTTGGTCGCGCGCGGTGATTTGGAGTCCGCGCACCCACTTGGCGCTCTTCCAGAAATACAAATGCGGCACGAGCAGTCGTGCAGGCCCACCGTGCTCCGGCGCGAGAGGCGCGCCGTCGTATCCGAACGCGAGCCACGCTTTTCCGCCGGTAACATCGGCGAGCGGCAAGTTCGTCGTGTACCCGCCGTCGGAGAATGCGAGCACGAAGGATCCGTCGAGGACTCCAGCCGCGCGTGCGCCGTCGAGCAGGGTGTCGATCGAGATGCCTTCCCACTTTGTGTCGAACTTGGACCACTTGGTGACGCAGTGGATGTCGATCGTCGGTGTGTCGTGTGGGAGTTGGAGGAGCTCGTCCCACGGCCACTTCACGGAGTGGCCGGCGGCGTCGCGGATGGTGAAGTCCCACGTGGCGAGTGATGTTCGCGGAGTGGGGCCGGCGGAGAGGACGGGGAAGTCGCGCGTCTCGTATTGTCCGGGTGGAAGACGACCGGCCGGTGCGGCGGCGCGGTGACTATGGAATCCTCGAGCGATGAAGGGTTTGTCGG
>DASYSU010000377.1:0-14154 GCA_036002925.1 Gemmatimonadaceae bacterium
GCTTTGCCCGCACCGCGGCTACTTGGGACGCGAGCGGCGGATCCGCGTCCTTGAGCAAATCCACATAACGCCGGTAGTAATCGGCGGCCTTCGCCCGATCACCACGCGCCTCGTACAGATCGCCGAGTATCGAGAGCGCCTGCGGGTACCACGCCGCCTCATAGATTTCGCCGCCGAAGAGCGACGACGTCGCGAGCGCGCGCTCGAACAACACGACCGCCGAGTCGGCCTTGCCGTTTCGCGCGAGGATCGCAGCGGCTTCGGGTAGGCCGCGATTGTAGATGTGGCGCGACGACGCGGCGATGGAACCATTCCAGGCGACAAACGCCGCGACGGCGGAATCCCATTTCCCTTCCGCGGCGGCGATCGCACCGACGGCTTGGGCGGAGTCGGCGCGATATCCCAAGTCGCCTGGGCCCACGCGCTGCCGCCATTCGTCGAGGAGCGCTCTGGCATCGCGAACGCGCCCAACGTCGGCGAGCAAAGCGATGACGTTGGGGTACTCGTCGGGATCGCGATCGTCGCGCGTCTTCGTAAGGAATTTCTCATAGCCCGAGCGTGCCCGCGCGCTGTCGCCGGTCATCCGAAACTCGGCCATGATGAGTTGCGGGTTCTGGTAGACAGGTCCTTCGCGCACGGGACAAGCCTTCCAAGCGCGAATCCGGCCGCGATGGAGGTCGATGAGACATTGGAACGCCGGCCCGACGTTGGGAAGCTTCGCGCCCTCCGGCGAGCGCAGGTACGATTGCACCGCGTCCAGGTCGCGACGAGCCCAGCGAATGTCCACCGGGATGAAGTATCGGTAGGAGTTGTCTGGAAGATTCGTCGCGATCAACGCCGCCGTCGAGTCGGCCGCCGCGAACCGATGCTGTCCCACCTGCGCCTCGGCCAAATTCCAATACCCGATTGGGTGTTTTGGCTCTGCCGCGATAGCGCGCCGCGCCATGGCCTCGGCTTCTCGCAAGCGCCCCTGCCCGAGCAGCATATTCGAGTATCCGATCTGGTCGATCCCGAGCTCCGCCAACTGCTGCCACGCCGCCTCTTCCTCGACGTTTTCGCCGCGCGTTCCGTGGTAATCCGCCTCGACTTTGAGACGCTCCACGTCCGACAGATGATCGCGCAGCGCGTAGGCTCGCTGCGCTGCCTCGGTCGCGAGTCGAACAAGCCCCATGTTGGTGTACGTCACGTGTAAGCCGGCCCACGCCGCGGCGAACGTCGTGTCGAGTGACAGCGCCTCCTTTGCAAGAGCGACCGCGCGCGGACGCTGCCCTTGCACTTCCGCACGCCGTGACGCCGAATACGCTCTGAGTGCGGGCAACGATGCCGTGGTGACTTGCGCGAGCGCGGGTGCAGCGAGCACTGAACGCAAGGACTCGCCGATTCCGCGGCGAAGTGTGTGCCCCACCTCCTCGACGGCGCCGATCAACGCCGTCGAGTCGTGTGCGGTTGCGTGCGCGGTGAGCGGCTCCGCGCCTCCATTGGTGGCGACGACGCGCGCGGAGATCTGATAGCTGCCGCCCACGCGCGCGATGTTGCCGACGACATACGCCTTCGCTCCCTCGCGCTCAGCCAGCTCTTGCACTTTGGGCTGCGGAAGAAACGTCCCGCGAGCGAGCCCCATCCGCGCGAGACCGCTCCACATCGCCGATTGGCTCATCACACGCACGGCGCGCGAATCCTGTAGATCCATGCGGATGGCGTCCGTCACCGTGGCGGCAAGCGACGAATCGGCGGTGTGATTCTCGAACTCCGACACGAGCACGAGGTCGTTTTGCGCGAGTACGTCGTCGCCGATGAGCGTGCCGGCGCGTCCGGTTCGCGCAAACCACGACACACCGACAGCCGCCAGCACGACGGCGGCGGCCGCTCCCGCGGCGATCAACTTCCATCGCGATCGCGCGCCGGCGGAGGTCGGCGCCGCCGCCGCGTCGAGCGCGCGCACGACGTCGTCGGCGTTCTGCCATCGATCCGCCGGATTCTTCTCGAGGCAGCGCATCACGACCGCTTCGATCGCTGATGAGACCGCGGGACGATGGACGCGCAGGCCATCGGGTCGCTGCGTGATGTGCGCGGCGATCATCTGCTGCGGACTACTACCGACGAACGGCGGACGACCCGCCAACAGCTCGTACGCCATCACGCCCAGCGCGTAGATGTCCGCGCGATGGTCGAGCGCCGGATCCGCCGTTGCTTGCTCGGGCGCCATGTAGGCGGGCGTGCCGAGCGTGATGCCGGTGCCGGTCAGCTCAGCCGCGCTCGATGCGTCGCTCACCGCTTTCGCGACGCCGAAGTCCGTTACGAGGGCATGTCCACTCGAGACCAGGATATTCTCCGGCTTGATGTCACGGTGCACCACACCGTGTTGATGAGAGTATGCTAATGCCTCCGCAACTTCACGGATGATGCGCACGGCTTCGTCGATCGGGAGCGCGCCGGTCTTCGCGATGCGGTCGCGCAACGATTGCCCTTCGACGAGCGGCATCACATAGAACAGGACATCGCCCGCGCCGCCGGAATCGTAGAGCGGGAGAATGTGCGGGTGATTGAGCTTCGCGGCGATGTCGATCTCGCGCAGGAAGCGCTCCGCGCCCAGGCTCGCGGCGAGCTCGGGGCGGACCACCTTCACGGCGACTTGCCGGTGGTGCTTGAGGTCCTCGGCGACGTAGACGGTCGCCATACCGCCGACGCCAAGTTCGCGTTCGATACGGTACCGGCCAGTCAGCGTCGCTTGGAGCTGTGGCTGGGGGTCGCTCACCCTGCGAATGTACGGCGCGAAGATGGACAGGGCGAGAGCAACGCGCTAACGACGCGCCTCTGACCCTCGGGCGATCGAGAAGAACCCGGCCGGTGCACTCGCCGGATCCGTCGGATCGAAGCAGACCTCGCACACCCGGTTCATCGCGCGGAAGCCGAGAAGTTGCACGTGCGGCGTGCGGTGCTCGGGCTTCACCGGCTCCTCGCGGAGCAAGTCGGTGCTCAGGTACTTCTTGTTCGAGTCGGGGAATACTGTGACGATCACCGCCGATGCGCCGAGCTCGTCCTGCGCGTCCAACGCCGCGAGCAAATTGGCGCCGCTCGAGATGCCCACAGCGAGTCCGAGCTCGCCTGCGAGCTTTTTCGCCATCAGGATGGCGTCGCCGTCGTCCACGGCGATGACTCGATCGAGCTGGTTGAGATGCACGATCGACGGAATGAACTCGTCGCTGATGCCCTGGATGCGGTGCCTGCCAACCTTGTGGCCGGTGGAAAGCGTTGGTGAGTTGGCCGGTTCCACCGGATGCAGGCGGATAGATGGGCGCATGTTCCGCAAGAAGCGTCCGGTGCCCATGATGGTCCCACCGGTGCCGACTCCCGCCACGAACGCGTCAGGCTCGAGCCCCTCGTTCCGGAGTTGCGCCCAAATCTCGGGACCGGTCGTTTGGAAGTGCGCCTCCGAGTTCTCAACGTTGGCGAATTGGCGGGGGAGGAACGCACCGGGCGTCGCAGCCGCAAACTCCTCGGCTCGGGAGATGGATCCGAGAAACCCGCCTTCGTCTTTCGAGACGAGCTTAATCGCTGCACCGAACGAACGAATGAGCGCGATCCGTTCAGCGCTCATCCAGTCGGGCATGAAGATCGTCACCGGATGCCCGAGCGCGCGGCCGACTGCGCAAAACGAGATGCCCGTGTTGCCGCTCGTCGCCTCGACGATCGGACCACCCGGCTCGAGCTCACCGGATTCATACGCGCGACGAATGATGTGCAGCGCCATTCGGTCCTTGATGCTGCCCGTCATGTTCAGGCTCTCGGCCTTGGCGTAGACGCGTCGCGGCTCGCCTCCGTCCACGGAGAGCTCGACGACGAGCATCGGCGTGTTGCCGACCAGCACGCGAAGTCCGCGCAGTCGGTCCGTGGAGGAAAGGCCGGTCACGAGGGAATGGCGTCCATCATGAGAGTCTTCACGGTCTTCGCGCACCTTCCATCGTTCCGCCGCCTTGCTCGAGCCGCATCTTGGTGATCGCGCCGTTCTCGCTGATGAACGTGACGCGAAGCGACGGATCGAATGCCGCGCCGAATTGCAGGTTACCCAGGTAAACGAGCGGGAACTTGCCCTGCCCTTGCCCCTCGGCTTGCGTCATGACTTGGCCATTCTCGACCATGATGTGAATCACGAACTTTCCGCCACCCGGTGGAAGCAGATCGTAGACGCCCGGTAGGCGATCGCGATCGGCGTCGGGGAGTGGCACGGCGACGAGTGGCTTCGGTCCAGCGACGAGCGGAATTCCGAACACCGCGCGTGCAATGTTGAGCGCCAGTGGATCCGGCCCGCGGTCCGAGTTGCTGAACACGACGACGTTCACGCTATCATCGGGGAAATAGATGCTCGACGTCGTAAAACCATTGACGCCGCCACCGTGCCCGATCGATCGATGCGTGCCGAGCATGCCCGGCACGAGCCCGAACGCATAGTTGAGGCGCTTCCCGTTGTTCAGTGTGTCGGGCGTCGTCATCAGCGCGTACGATTTCGCGTTGACGACACGCCCACCGGCCAACGCACGCTGCCAGACTACCAGATCACGCACGGTGGAGCAGAGCGCGCCGGCCGAAAACGGCTGCGTCATGCTGAGAAATTCCGCGGGCTTCACGGTTCCACCGCCCGACGAATATCCCGCCGCGAACGACGGATCCGTCGGCCGCGTCGGACAATAGCTCGTCTGCCGAAGCCCGAGCGGCGTGAAGAGGTCGTGTTGCAGGTAGGTCGCGTACGGCTCGCCTGTGATCTTCTCGACGATCATGCCAAGCAGGACATACCCGGTGTTGTTGTAGAGCCACCCGGTGCCGGGTGAGAAATCCAGCGTGTCGTTGTCGACGAACGCGACGATCTGTCGCGGCGTGAGGTCGTCCGCCCAGCGCTTTCGCCACTCGGGTTCCGACGTGTAACTGTGGATTCCCGAGGTGTGGTTGAGCAGTTGGCGGATCGTGACCGTGCGCCCGTGCGCGGGCACGTCGGGGAGGTACTTTGACATCGGATCGTCGAGTGACAGCTTGCCGCGCTCGACGAGTCGCATGATCGCGGCGGAGGTAAACTGTTTGGTGATCGACCCGATGCGGTACACGGTCGACGCCGACGCCTCGCGACGCGGGTCGATGCTGGCGTCGCCGTAGCCCTTCATGACGAGCGTATCCGATCCGCGCAGCACGGCGACGGACACAGCGGGCGTGTGCGTTTTGCTGATGAAGTCGGCGGCTAACGAGTCAACGCGTGCGACGACTACAGCACGGGGCGCCTGCTGCGCACGAATGGGACCGGCGACCAAAGCAAAGGCAAGCGTCGAGCCTAGATAAGAGCGCAGTGTCATGATTCCCCTCACGCGGTGAACTCGAACGTTCGAGCGGTCTCTGGAATGTACGCGATTGGCGCCTGCCGGAAATACGGAAGACAATAAAACAGGTTTCTCCAGCGTATGGCCAACGGCGCGACTGCCAAACGGCGCAGGTGCCAGACACCGCTGGTGCCAAAGGACGCGAGTGCCGAAGGACGCGAGTGCCGAGTGGCGCTAACAGCGGCGACGCGAACGGCGTTTAACGACAACGGCGGTGTTCGGCGCCCGCGGTGTTCGGCACCCGCGGTGTTCAGTGGTTGCGTCGTCGTCAACGGTGCCTCGTCGGACTGACGCGTTTATCGGGCGAACGGACTCCCGTCACCCAGCGTCGACGACCGTAGAAACTTGAGCACCCGACGATCGAGGTAGTTAGAGATCTGTAACGGCAACCGTCGGCGCTGCGCGTCGGTCAGCAAGCCGTTGGCGTCCGGAACCAGCGTGAGCAGATAGTCGACGGTGCGCTCGCGAGCGGACACATAGCGAGCGTACGCCTGACTCTGATTGTATTCCTCTGGAAGCGCGACGAGATAGCCCGCCACCGGCGTCCACACCGAATCCGCGAACACGGAGAAGGCATGACTTAGATTTGCCAGGCTGTCCGCCTGCGCGCGCGTCAGGCGGAGTTCCGTCTCCTGCGCGAGGATCATCGCCATCGGATTCGGAATCGCGCTCGTGCCAAGGTTCTTCATCGTCTCCGCATTGCCGCGATCGCCCGGGCCCGTGCGTCCCACATCGAGGCGCTGCGTGAGGAACTGACGCTCGCGAGGAACGCCGATGTCGATGCTCACGCCAAGACTGATGAACGGCAGCGTGTGCGTCGTCGATTCGTTCGGCCGCGTCGAGCCAAACCGCTGGTTGACGTCGTACTTGTATTCGCGCGAGACCGGGTCGAACCCTCGGACGAAGAGGAGGTTCTGGTCGGGGGGAATGCGCTGCCCCCAACCATGTGCGTTCGTCGTCCCGTGAAGCGCAAGGTCAGCAAGGCCGAGCGGGTTGAGCACTTGCAAGATCACCGTCGCTCTCTTCGGCAAGCCGATCTTCCGCGGATTGAATTTCACTTGCACCGCATTGGCCATGGTCCACGGCGCCTGGCAGCTTCCGCGCGATGCCAGCTTCGCCAGTTGTCGCCCGAGGCAGTCGCGCGCCGCGGGCGATCCGTTGGCGAGCAACGTGCGCATTGCATTGGCAACGCCCGGATCATTTAGCGCGGAGGGATCGAAGACGAACGCGCGGTCGTTGATCGCGCCGTCAGCGTTGACGTCCGAGGCAATCATCGGCGTGAAGCGCTGACCCGAAAGCGCTTGAACGGCGGCAGTGACGTAAACGAGATCGAAGATCGGAAGGTCGCTCCAGCGGACCACAACGGAGTGCCGCGCGGCGAGCGTCGACGTTCCCCAATCGACCGCGAACGGATCGCCCGCGGTGCTCGAGAATCCGAAGTATTGCTCACGCACGTCGAGCAGCGTGTAGGTCGCCTCCCACTTGAGCCACCGGTTGACCGTCACCGGTTTGAGATTCACCGAGACCTGGCGCGATCGCGTGTGCAAATCGGAGCGCTGCATCATGACCTGCTGAAATTGCGGCGAGACACGACCGGCACCGGCGGCGATGCTCCCCGTGCTCGCGACGATTGCGTTGGGGTCCGCGAACACCGGCCGCGCTCCCTCGTTCCCAAGCACGAACTGCGGTGTTCGACTCGCGTTGATGTCGACGACTCCGTGTTGATCCAGCCCCGTCGAGACGACGCCCTGCACGCCGAGCACGAAGCGATTGTCCAGCACTGGCCCCGACCAATCGCTGGCGGCGCGAATCGATCGCGGTTGCTTGTAGCGCGCGTCGAACAACGCCACGTTCGGCGCTCCCGCGGCGTAAACGGTACCGGCGGATCCGTCGGCGCAGGCTGTAGGTATGGAGCCGCGATCGGTCAAGAACGTTTCCCAGCGCGGAAACGGAGCGGCTGCGCCCACGCAGGTGATCGATTGGGTCGACGCCGGAAGACCGGTGGCGGTCAGCGCCGGAGCGACGAGCAGCGACGGCGCGATGTTCTGAAAGACGCCGACTCCCGCGTGCACGGTCGCGCGCGGCGGACGCGCCGAGCCTGGTGCGTACTGTACTTCGGGCGATTTCCCGTACGTCCATTGCAACCCGATGCGCGGACTGAAATACACGTCATCCGGCAAGCGATCATTGCGCACGCCGAGGGCATCGTCGAGAGCCGCGTCGAACGGCGGCGACGTGAGAAATCGATTTGCGTCTACGCGTGCGCCGTATTGCACTTGCAGCGTCGTCGTCGGACGCCAGTAATCGCCGAGCGCGATGCTGGCCGCGATTTGCCGACCCGACTGTTTGGTCGTCGAGAGCGTTCGCGTAAAACTCGCCGGCGTACCCGCCTCGAGGTCTGCGAGCGAGTTGAAGCTGAACGATCCAGACAAGCGCTGCCCGACGTCGCTCGTGAACGCATCCTCGGCGACGCTGGATGTCACGCGCAGCGTGTGCGTATTGTCGAGACTGAACCAGCTCAACTGATTGGTCAGCTGCATCGTTTGATTCGCCGATGACGATCGCAGCCCATTTCCACCGAAGGACAACGATCGCACCGCGGTGCCGCCGTTGGCGAGCGCAGACGTCACGCGTACGATGCCTTCAGGGAGTTCTTGGAAAGGGCTGGTGGTATTCGATTGCGCGCCAAGTCCGATCGTCGTCTTCGACAGCACGCCGAACCAGAAGTAGTTCATGTGCACGAGCGATGCGTTCGCGCCCCAAAACGATGTCTCGTCGGCATGTCCGGGTGTAGCGAAGAGCAATCCGGCGCGGTCCACCGGTTGCGACCGTTGATAGTTCCCCGCCGCACCGATCGTGAACGAGTGTCCGGTACCCGACGCACTCGGCATGATGTCGAAGTTGAGCAAACCCTGCGCGACGTCCTGCGACTGCGTGCCCGGAACACCGGTCACGCGCTGGGGGATCTGCTGCTGCCCGAGGAAGGTCCGCAACCGCGCGACGGAATCGGATGCGACTCCGGCGGTGGCGAGGCCGAGCGGGCTCGCCGTCAGCAGTGTTTGCGCGTCGGTCAAGCGGCGGCCGACGTTGTACGCGCCATTGTAAAACACTTTGTCGATCGCGATCGGGCCGGCCGCGTTTCCTCCGACGCGCAGGTTCGTGTACTTCTGCCCCTGCGCGGCAGCCGCTTGATCGGCCCACTCGAGCTGCGGCGCGATGTTCGCATTGGTTATCGATCGACGCGAAAAGTTCGAGCCGGGAATCGTCTGGATGGAGATCTGCGCGCCGCTGAACCCGCCTTTCGACACGTCGAACGGATATGGATTGATCGACGTCGTCGCGAGCACGTCAGGCGGCAACGCGCTGATTCCTGAGCCGAGTCCGTTGAACGTGACGTTGTTCTGATCGCCGGAGAGACCGAGCACGGAGTACATGTCCGGCGCGCCGTTGAGGCCCGGAATCAATTGGAAGCCGGCGACCGCCGCGGCCATCGCCGCGAGATTACCCTCTTCGCCTGGCGGTACACCGCTGTTCGTCAACGCCTTGTCGCCGCCGCCGACGTCCACATCCTTGGAATTGCGGTTCGGCAATGCGCGCGTACGCTGATCGGTGACGTTCACAGCGTCGAGCGCGACGATTGCCGACGATAGCTGCGCGTCGACGATCATCACTTCTTCGTCGCCGATTTTCTTGACCTCGAATCGTTTGGTGGCGAAGCCAAGCTTTCGGAGATCGAGCCAGTAGTCGCCTTCGCCGTTGATGTAGATGATCGTGAAGCGCCCGCTCTTGTCGGTGGTCGCCGTCTTTGTGACGCGACCCTGGTACGACGTGGCGCGCACTTCGACGCCCTGGACCGCGTGCGCGTCGGGATCGGTGACGCGACCGCGGATGATGTCCGTCGACACCTGGGCAAGCGACGCGTGGTGCGCCGCGATCAACAACAGCAGCGGAATCAGCGCGCGCTTCGCCGCACCCATGCACGTGCGCGACATGGCGGAAGACCTCCGATCGTGAGGGCGGACTATTTCTGCGGCTTGGCGACGTCGAGCTTAACGCGCTCGAGATGGAAACCATTCGCCATGTCCCCGCTTTGCAAATAGAGCACACCGCCCTTTCCGAATCCCGCAATCGACCGGCCCACCGGCATGCGCACGCGCTGGAACAATCCTTTTGTTGGATTCACGACGTCGTAGACGAGCTCACCGTGTTGCGACTGCGCCGACGTCGTCGGGAGAATCCAGAGATTGCCGTCGGCATCGGCCATGGCCGAGTTGCGGCGAATCGGCGGGTAGAAGTCCGGAATGTCGGAGATCGGAACGGAGACCATGCGTTGGATGCTGCCGCCCTGCGACGAGCCGGGTTCCCCATTGCCGCCGCTGGAGCGCCCGCGTCCCGGCGACGTTGCGTCCCCGCCCGGATCACCACGACTCGGCGCCGGCCCGGCGTTTCGCGCATTGCGGATCACCATGAGAGAATCCCAAACCACTTTTGCCGAGTCCATGAGCTTTTGCTTTTCTTCGTCGGTCAAGCGCTTCCAGTCGAACGGAAGCTTGCTCGTGCCACTCTTCGTTCCATCCGGAAGAACCCAGTCGACGTGGTAGTCCTGCCCGCGCACGAACGCGATCGTTCCGTCGGACAAAACGGCCCAAGCGTCCTCGGTCGGCACCGGTTGCCGAATCGTCGTGACGACACGCTTGCCATCCTCGGGCGGATCGCCGCGGTTCCGCTCGCCTTTGCTTCCCAGGTGGATCGCGCCCACGACGTCGACCCGGCGAGTATCGAGATCGGCGCGGTAGATCAGCGACGAGTCGGCGAGCACCCCGTTGCGAACAGAGACGCCGCCCTGCGCGATGAGCCGGCCCTGGTTGTCGATCGCCGTCGGCATGGGAAACTGTTGAGCGAACGGCGTGATCCCGTCATCGAACTGCGGCGTCGCCAGCGCGCGCGCCACGCGTCCCGAACGATCGAGCAGGAGGACGTCGCGCGTGACGATCTCGGTGAACGCCGTCGAGTCGCCCAGGTACGGGAAGATCTGACCGCGGCGCGGACCGTAGCTGTTGGACCCGCCCGCCGCCGAGTCCAGCGTGATAGTGGCGCTGGCGAGACTCGGCTCGAAGATCTTGATCTGACGACGCCCGGCGTCGTTCACGAGCACCTTGCCATCGGGCAGCTCGCGCACGCCGAGCACTGCACCGAGCGTCTGCGTGGTCTTGGCGACAGCAGCCGTCACACTCACGATCGGTATTCCTTGCTGCGTCGACGCGACCTGCGGCGCGGCAATACTGCACGTGAGCGCAGTGATCGCGTGACGAATCGGCGTCTTGAGCATATCGAGTCCCGATGGAGGTGTCGTATCGACCGGTGCCGCCGCTGTCTCCCGCTGGCGCGCATTCAGATTCTCGGCCGACGCATATCCCGTCGCCGCACCGAGGACGAGGCCCACCGTGAGTGTGAACACGCCGCCGGCCGCGAGTCCGATCACTATGCCGATGCGTCGTCGCGAAGACATCGGAGCACCGAACTGCTGCTCGGCGCGATACGCCCGCTTGAGCTCAGCCTTGAGCGCCGCCCGGAACTCGGCGCTCGGTTCGTGCGGAGAGCGATTGTCGAAGTCGTTCATGCGAGTCCTCTATACATCTTGAATGTTGCTTCCAGCTCGCGCCGGAGGCGCTCTCGCGCCCGACGCAGCCTGCCTTCTACTGCCCGCTCGGAGATCCCGTACACTTCGGCGAGCTGCGACATTTTCATTCGGTCGTAGTGAAACGTCTCGAGGAGCTGCGCCTCCGCCTGCGGTATCCGCGTGAGTGCCTGGCTGACCAACGATGCAACCTCCGCTGAATCACTCACCGTGTTTGCGTCGACGGCCGCGAGCACCTCGGCGGGCGACACCGCGTCGATCGAAACGATGTCGCGCCGACGGAAGTGGCTGACGATGAGATTGCGCGCCACGGTCGTGAGCCAACCGAGTGGGTTCTCGGGCACGCCGTGCTGCCGCCAGTGACGGAGCGCGCGGACCCACGTCTCCTGCGTCACATCCTCGGCGAGCTCGCGTCGGCCGCCACAGCGCCGCGAGGCGTAGCCGTAGAGCTCCGCGATCGTGTCGTCGTAGATTCGTTCGAGCTCGGCTTCGGTGATCCGGTCAGGCATCCGATGAGGGTGCGACATTCCATACGACGCGGGAAGGGCGAAAATCCCACGGTCGAATGTAGACCCCCGATCACCTCATGCGGTGTTCCGCCAGAAACGACCGCAGCGCCGCGATCAATTCGGGGCGAGCCAAGATTCCGCGCGGGCCGGCATGCGTCGCTCCCTCGATGACGACGAGCTTCACGCTCGGCCGAATTCGCACCAAAGCGTCCATGCCGGCTTTCATCGGATCGTCGGTGCCGACGATACCGAGCGTCGGCACGGTCACGGCGGCGACCGCGGCAGGTGCGATCAGCTGGTCCGCGCGCGCGCGCGTCAGCGCCGCATAAGCGAACCGGTCCTGCGTCGTGTCGGCGAAGCAGTTCTTCGAGAGGACCTTGAGACTATCCGCGGATGGCCGCGGTGCGTTCGGCGGCGCCAAACGGAACATCAGTGATGGATTGATGCAATCTTTCTCGCGCTCTCTCGCGTCAGCCTCCGCCTCCTCCGCGTCGGCCGGCGTCCACGTGAATCGTCCGGAGCCGGCGATCAGTGTCGCCGACAAGAAGCGTTCGGGATGCAGCGTGAGAAGCTGCGACGTGATATGCCCGCCGAGGGAGTAGCCGACGATGTGCGCGCGCGGGATCTCCAGATGGTCGAGCAGGCGCACGATGTCGAGCGGCATCTCGCGGCCATAGCGTGCGGGTTCGTGCGGTTTGTCGCTCTTGCCGTGCCCCCGCGCGTCGAAGGCGATGACGCGATAATTGCGCGACAGGTCCTGGAGAATTCCGCTGTTCGCCCAGATCTCCGCCGTGTTCGTGAACCCGTGAACGAGCACGACGGGCTCGCCCGCGCCGCGTTCGACGTATCGAAGGCGGACGCCGCCGGCGTCGAAGCATTTGTCCTGTGACAGGCACAGCGCCGGCGCGAGTGCGATCAAGAGAAGCGCCGAGGATGCGATGCGGCGGATCATGATTTCAATGTATTCCGCCTGCGGCGCCGCGCTACTAATGACTCGGAACCGGTGCCCCGATCGCGGTCGCCGATTTCGACGTGCGCGAATCCAGCACGACAAAATCCGGCGCGCGCGGCACCTGCTCGAGAGCGGCGAGCAACGCAGCGGGCGGCGCGATGAGCTTTCGCGCGCTTAAATCAAGCCAGCCACCAGTGGACCTCACCCTTGCCGCTCGCTCACCACGCGGCGACCATATCTCGTTCTCAAGAACGAAACGCGCTCCGTCGGGGCTCATCGCAACGACCGCAAACGTGACCGTCACGGTATCGTGGAGCCTGAGCTCACGAAAGTATTCGACTTCGTCCTTTCGGATCACCGGTCCGACCGCGAATCGACGGAACTCGCTCGGAGAAAACCCGTGTTCGGCGAAGAACGCGATCCGCGCGTCAGCCGCCAGGTTGAGATACGCTGTATTGGCCATGTGACCGTTTGAATCCATGGCGCCCCAGCCGACGAGAAATTCCCTGGCGCAGCGCTCGCCCAAGCTTGAAGTCATAGGAAGGTCAGTAGCAACTCACCAATCTGAAAAGACGACCGGCGCCGGTCTGATCTACAATCTAAGTCGAGTCCCAAGCGTTCCCGGCGCAATTGATTAACGACGTGTTCTGCGGCAGAATACGCCGATGCGCCCACGCCATCACATCCGCGTCATCGCCGCCATGGCGACGATCCTCTCGCTCCCGGCGCGAGCCCAAGCTCCGGCGGGTTGGAACGATTTCACGAAACTCTTTCAGTCCTATGTCGACGCCGACAAGATCGTCGGCGCCAGCGTCGTCGCGGTGAAGTCCGGCCGTGAGATCGGCCGGTACGATACCGGCCTCGCCGACAAGTCGGCAAGCGTGCGCGTCGATTCCCAGACGATCTTCCACTGGGGATCGATTACGAAGAGTCTCACAGCGATCTCGATCATGCAGCTCCGCGATCGCGGCAAGCTGTCCCTCGACGACAAGATCGTGAAGTGGGTTCCCGAGCTCCGCGCGATGCACGACCCGTATGGAATGATGGACAGCATCACCATTCGGATGATCATGTCACACACGGCAGGTTTTCAGAATCCGACCTGGCCGTACGGCAACGATCAGCCGTGGGAGCCGTTCGAGCCGACGACGTGGAACCAGCTCGTCGCGATGATGCCGTATCAGCAGTTGTTGTTCAAGCCCGGCTCGCGCTACGGTTACTCGAATCCTGGCTTCATATATCTCGCGCGCGTGATCGAGCAGATCACCGGCGATCCGTGGGACGCGTACGTGGAGAAGAACATCTTCGCGCCGCTCGAGATGCGTCGGAGCTATTTCCGCGGCACGCCCTATTTCCTCGCGTCGCACCGGTCGCATAACTACTACGTTCGCCGCGATTCCGCGTCGCCAGAGTCAGCTCGGTTGCTCGACAATGGCGCCGATTTCGACCCCGGCATCACGTCGCCGAACGGCGCGTGGAACGCTCCCGTGAGCGACCTCGTGAAATACGTCGCGTTCCTTACCAACGCACTCGTGCCAGGGATGACACGTGAGCGATACGAGGTCGTGTTGTCACGCGCGAGCCTCGAGGAGATGTGGAAGCCGGGCCTCTCGATGTCGCAGGGCTACGAGTCGGCGCCCAATGAATGGATGGGACTCTCCTTCTTCGTGCTCGACCGAAACGGACAGCGCA
>DASYSU010000378.1:0-4875 GCA_036002925.1 Gemmatimonadaceae bacterium
TATGTCCCAAGGAGAGCCTGTGGCTAGCCGACGGCAACGCGCCATCGATATTGTCCTCTGGGTGTTCGCTCTATTTCTTGCCTGGGTGTTCATCAGACAGGGCTATGCAAAGTTTTCTGACTCGAGCGGCTGGGCGCGGGCGTTTCGGACGTGGCTTTTCCCAGCGTGGTTCCGAGTCCTCATCGGGATTGGTGAGACGACGGCGGCCGTGTTGCTCTTGATGCCCCGAACGGCGACGGCCGGAGCGCTCGTCATCATTGTGGTGATGCTCGGCGCCATGGCGACACACGCGTACTGGGGGCATCCCAGCCAGATGACGAGCGAGATTCTTCCGCTGTTTTTGGCAACGATGGTCGCGATTGGGCGCCGGAAAGCGTTCGCGCTTCGTCGACGGGCGGCTCTCGCCTCATGAGCACGAATGCCAGCACGGCCCACTTGGTCCAGCGGGCGCGCGATCCGGCAGCGTCGTTCCACGAACGACACGCTGCGTTCACGCGACTTGTCGAGCAGTCGCAGAGCATGGTGTTTGCTTTCGCGCTGTCGCGTCTTCGCGATGTGGAAGCCGCGAAGGATGCGTCGCAGGACGCCTTCACGACGGCATGGCGCCGACTTCGGCAGCTTCGGGATCCAGAAGCGTTCGCGTCGTGGCTCAAATCCATCGTCGCTTCCGAGTGCTCGCACAGGCGACGGCGCCGGACGCTGACATCCGGGGAACACGCACCGTCGCCGTCGGTTGAGTCCGACGACCATCGCCTGGACTACCAGTCCGTCGTCCGGGCTGCTCTCGCCGCACTGCCTGATGGCGAGCGGCAGGTTACGATGCTGTTCTACTATCTCGGCTACAGCCAACCGCAAATCGCCCGGGTGCTACGTCTGAAACCAGGAACGGTGGCCAAGCGGTTGCACAGCGCGAGACTTCGTATTCGACGCGGACTGCCGCGATCGGTGCGTGGCGACTTCGTGCGGATCGCACCGTCGCGCGCGTTCGCCGATCGCGTACGCCGCGGCCTATTGGACGAGTACGTCGGAGAGTATCGATTCGACCGGCGCCCTGATCACATCGTCTCGATCGTCAGGGAGGGGGACACACTCGTCAGTGAATCGTCCGGCCAACGACACCTGCTGGTGTCCGTCCGCGAGCATTCGCTGGTGACCAGCCACTACGACGGGGAGGGTCGTTTCCGTCGCGACCGTCTCGGCCGCGTGAGTCACTTCGTCTACTACGAGTTCGGCAAGCGCATGGGCGTCGCCCGCAAGAGCTAGCGGCGCCGACTCCCCCTTGCGTCGCAAGGGCAACGGTTTTAGCCTCCCTTGTGTCACAAGGGGTATGGAGGATCATGTGGCTGACACCGAAATCGATCTCTTGCGCAGCAGCCTCGATCTGCTCGTGCTGAAAGCACTCTCGTGGGGCCCGATGCACGGCTACACGATCAGCGAATGGATCGAAGGCGCCACATCGTCGCTCCTCCTCCTCGAGGAGGGGACGCTCTATCCGGCGCACCACCGGCTGGAGCGTCGCGGTTGGATCACGAGCGAGTGGGGCGTGTCGGAAAACAACCGCCGAGCGAAGTTCTACAAGCTCACTGCCGCCGGCCGCGCGCGATTCCGGGCCGAGGCACCGCTCTGGCACCGGCACGCTGAAGCAATCGCCGTCGCGTTACGACGAACATCGGCGGAGCTGGCATGAGCCCGGCACCCGGCTGGCGTCGTCTTCTTCGACTCTCGCTCGGCCGTCGCTCGATCGAGCGTGACGTCGACGACGAGCTGGCGTTCCACCTCGCCATGCGAGAGGAGAAGCTGCGACGACTCGGCTTCACGCCCGACGCGGCCCGCGTCAAAGCGCACGAGCGATTCGGAGACGCGAGCCAAGTGCGCACCGAGTGTGTCACCATCGACCAACAATACGCGCGAGAGGTACGACTCATGGAATGGCTCGAATCGCTTTGGTCGGACTTCGTTTACGCGCTGCGCACATTCCGGCGGATGCCGGCGTTTACCGCGGTCGCGACGATCACGCTGGCCCTCGGCATCGGGGCGACGTCGGCAATGTTCACGCTCGTGAACAGCATCTTACTGCGTCCGCTACCCTATCCCGATTCCGATCGGCTCGTGCGCGTCATTCAGTCGTATCCGGAAATTGGCCTCGATACGTGGGGACTCAATCAGCAGAACGTCGCCTTGTATCGCGATCGCGCTACCGACTTCGTCGCGTTCGCCGGGTATCAGAACGGCAGCGTGACGATCCGCGGAAACAAGGAGCCACAGCGTCTGCCCATCGCGCGTGTGACGTCCGAGTTCTTCCGTGCGATCGGGGTCAGCCCGGCCATCGGACGACCCTTCACCGCCGAAGAGGACTCGCCGGGTAAGAACACCGTTGTGATCCTGAGTTATGGAACGTGGCAGACGCGCTTTGGCGGAGATCGGTCGGTGCTCGGCACGACGATGCAGATCAACGAGCAGCCATTCCGCATCATCGGCGTGATGCCTCAAGATTTCGCCTTCCCGCGACCGGATGTCGGCGCATGGTTGCCGTTAGGGCTCGACCCACTTCGCCGTTTCGGTTTCATCAACTCGGGACTCGCGCGTCTCAAGCCCGGTGTCACGCCGCAGCACGCCGAGCGGCAAACCACGGCGATCATGTGGGACTGGGCTCGAGGAAACTCAAACAACCTCAGAGACAACGTCCGAGTTGACCCGAGCAAGACGCGGATGAAGACGATCGTTCGTCCATTGCGTGAGGTCATCACGGCTCAGAGCGCGCGTCCGCTGACCGTTTTGCTCGCCGCGGTCGCGTTGATCTTATTGATCGCGACGGCGAACGTGGCAACGCTCTTGTCCGGCCGCGCCGCGGCACGAAGTCGCGAGATCAGCCTCCGAACCGCGCTCGGCGCAACCGGAAGCCGCGTCCTGCGACAACTCCTGACGGAGAGTATTGCGCTCGCACTCCTGGGCGCGGTTGCCGGCGTGTCGCTTGCCATCGTGACAGTGCGCCTGTTCACGCATTCGACGCTCGCCACGCTTCCCCGCATGAACGAAGTGGGAGTGGACTGGCGCGTGCTCCTCTTCACACTGGTCGTTTCGCTGGCGAGCGGCCTTCTCTTCGGTCTCCTTCCGGCCATTCATGCGCGTCGTACGCGGCTGACCTCCGATCTAGCCGGCGGCCAGCGCGAAAGCTCTCGCAAATCGTCGCGCCGGATCAGCAATGCACTCGTCGTCGCGCAGCTCTCGCTGTCCGTCGTGCTGTTGATCGCGGCCGGTCTCGTGCTGAAGAGCTTTCAGCGGTTGACGCAACTCGATCTCGGATTTCGTCCGGAGGGAGTGACGTCGATAGCGCTGCCGCTACCGCAACGCATCTCGAATGACGCCGGGGCGATCAACGCATTCACCAACCAGGTGCTCGAACGTGTGCGAGCCATTCCGGGCATCCAGTCGGCGGCGCTCGCATCGACGCTGCCGATCGAGGGCGCGGGGGATGCCGACGGATACGTGATCGAGGGTCGAGCTTTGCCGTTAGGCCCTGAGGGTCAGGTGCGCAAGGCTGAGGTGAGTCCGGGCTATTTCAAGACGGTTGGCATTCCGCTGTTGATCGGCCGCGATTTCGCGGCGACCGATGACTCGACGAGCGTCAATGTCGGCGTGGTCGACGAAGCCCTGGCCAGGCGCTACTGGAAGGGCACCGAAGCGCTGGGCAAGCGGATGCACCTCAGCGGCGACACCGCGTGGGTCACGATCGTCGGCGTCGTGGGATCGGTGCGCGACGATGACGTGACATTGCCGCCTCAACCGCATCTCTATCGAAGCATTCCGCAGGCCGGTGCCTTCCGCCTCTCGCTCGCTCTGCGAACGAATGGAACGCCGGCGCCGATCATCGCCAGCGTTCGCCGCGCCGTCGCCGAAGTCGAGCCATCCATTCCGCTCGACGACGTCAAGGCGTTCTCGAGCATCATCGACAAGTCCTTCGCCACGCGGCGTCTCACGAAGCTCTTGCTGGCCGCGTTCGCGCTCGTCGGCCTCATCCTCGCCGCCGTCGGCATCTACGGCGTCATGACACTTCACGTCGCGAATCGAACGCGGGAGTTCGGCATCCGCCTGGCTGTCGGCGCGGACCCGCGCGCGGTGGTCCGTCTCGTGCTCGGCGAGGGGGCCGTGCTCGCCGCGTTGGGCGTCATGTTGGGAATCGGAGGCGCGATCCTGCTCACGCGATGGATCGCGAGCTTGTTGTACGAGGTGAGTCCGACCGATCCGGTGGTTCTCGTCTCACTGCCGTTGTTGCTCGGGGGGATCGCGTTGGCGGCGTGCTACATGCCGGCGCGGCGCGCTGCGAAGAGCGATCCGCTGGCCGTGCTGCGCGCGGACTAGATAGGACGCGGCTCGGCTACGGTCGCGGGGAGCGCAACTGCTTGAGCACCGCACCGAGCTGGTCGATCTCACGACCGTACGTGGCCCAATCGCCGGCACGCTGCGCGGCGATCGCGCGGTCGTAATGCTGCTGCGCTTCTCGCAAGATGTCCGCGGATGGTCCGGCGATGGCAGGCGACCGCGTCGCCGCGGTTGAATCCGCGGCGGCGACAGTCGCGCGGGCCGGCGTCGGTCCGCCAAACAGCGCGGCCAGACCCTCCTCCAGTGTCTCTCCCATCGCGACACGGTTCTCGTGCGCGACCACGACGCGCTTCAACTCGGGAATCGTCCCGCCCTCGGCGCGAAGATATAGCGGCTGCACGTAGATGAGTGATTCCCCGATGGGAATCACGAGCAGCTCGCCGCGAATCACGCTCGAGCCTTTCTGGTCCCAGAGCGTGATCTGCTGCGAGATGCTCGTCTCCTGGTTGATGCGGTTCACGATCTGCTTCGGACCGTAGACGAGACTCTGTTTAG
>DASYSU010000379.1:0-7713 GCA_036002925.1 Gemmatimonadaceae bacterium
ATCGGCATCTATACGGCGCTGGCGATTGCGTTCTCGACGTACGCCGTCGCGGGGGCGGCGTTGTTCAGGCGAGGACGTTGGAAGACGAAGAAAGTGTGAACGGGGAGACGGTGGAACGGTGGAACGGTGGAACGGTGGAACGGTGGAACGGTGGAACGGTGGAACGGTAACGCAGTTTCGTTCCACCGTTCAGCGAGCGTTAGCGAGCGTCCGTTCCACCGTTCCAGCGTTTATGGACGCGGATTCCCACCACCGCTCGGGGGCGCCGGAGTTGACGGCGCCGGTGCTGACGCGCCCGGCGTGTTGATGTCGATCTTCGTTGTGGTCGTGCGATGCAGTCCACCGCCGAACACGAACCACCCAATGACCGCCAAAAGAATCAGGACCACGAGGCCCCACACCCATCCCGCGCCGGATCCGGTCGCTGGAGTCTGTTGAATCTGTACGTCCGCCATTTCTCCCCCATGGAGTAGCGCCCCGCGCGCTTCCGCGAGACGACTGAGAAATCGGCGCCCGACGGTGCTCGGACCCGACCTGACGGACCTTCTTTGCTCGCCGCGTGCCAGGAACCCGCGTTGAGCACGGTTTTCAGATGGCGGGAGCTAAAGCAGCCTCTTGTGCCGCTTGCGACGTCGCTGCTTGGCCGACTTCCGCGGCCTGTCCTCCGTCGACTCGATGGCGCTGATCGCGATCTCCGCTGTCCGCGTCGACACGCTCCAGCGAATTCGGCTCCGCTTCCGGCGCTGAATCTCCTTCAGGCGGCGCTCGACCTCGGCCAGATTCTCCGATGGGTCGTTCATCGACACATCCTCCCCGAGCAAGGCCTCCGCGCGCATATTCACCTCGTCGCTCAATCGTAGCCAATTCGTCGTCCACACGCACGTCAGGTCGTTCATATGACAACTGCATCATCGACCATCCAAGCGCCGTCTCGTAACTCGGCAATCGACGCCGCCACGCCACCCTCGCTCGAAGAGCTGTGGATGCCCTTCACCGCGAACCGCGCGTTCAAGCGCGCGCCGCGCATGCTCGTCGCCGCGAAAGACATGTACTACACGGCCGCCGACGGCCGCCGAATTCTCGACGGCACCGCCGGGCTCTGGTGCGTGAACGCAGGCCACTGCCGCGAGTCGATCACTGCGGCGATCCGTGAACAAGCTGGCGTGATGGACTACGCGCCGCCGTTCCAGATGGGCCATCCCCTCGCGTTCGAGCTTGCTCAGCAGCTCACGCGCATGCTACCCGATGGGATCGACCACGTCTTCTTCGGCAACTCGGGATCAGAAGCCGTCGACACGTCACTCAAGATCGCGCTCGCCTATTGGCAGGCGAAAGGCGAGCCGCAGCGAGTGCGATTCATCGGCCGCCAGCGCGGCTATCACGGCGTCGGATTCGGCGGCATCGCGGTCGGGGGGATCGAGGCAAATCGAAAGCAGTTCGCCGGACAATTACTGCCCGCCGTCGACCACTTGCCGCACACGCACGACCTCGCGAACAACGCGTACACGCGCGGACAACCCGAGCATGGCGCCCACTTCGCCGACGCGCTCGAGGACCTGGTGACGAAGCACGGCGCGAATACGATCGCGGCGGTCATCATCGAGCCAGTGGCCGGCTCGACGGGCGTGATCATCCCACCCAAAGGCTACCTCGAGCGTATCCGCGAAATCTGCGACAAGCATGGCATCCTTCTCATCTTCGACGAAGTCATCACCGGGTTCGGACGACTCGGCGCATCCTTCGGCGCGACGAAGTTTGGCGTCGTCCCCGACATGATGACGGTCGCCAAGGGAATCACCAACGCCGCGGTGCCGATGGGCGCCGTCTGCGTGCGACACGCGATTTACGATACGGTCGTTAACAACGCGAACGCGGGCATCGAACTGTTCCACGGCTACACATATTCCGGCCACCCGCTCGCGGCGGCCGCCGGTCTCGCGACGCTCGAGATCTATCGCACCGAAGGGCTGTTCGAGCGTGCCGCGTCGATCGAGTCGCTCTGGGAGGACGCTGTCCATTCGCTGCGCGGCTCACCGAACGTGATCGACTTGCGCAACATCGGCATCGTCGGCGCCATCGAGCTGGAGCCGCGTCCCGGGGCTCCCGGCGCTCGCGGCTTCGAGACGTTCGTCAAATGCTTCGAGGCGGGCGTCCTCGTGCGATCGACCGCCGACACGATCGCGCTTTCGCCGCCGCTGATCGTTGAGCGCGATCAGATAACTCAGATGTTCGAGGTCGTGCGCGGCGTGTTGCGAAACGTGGCCTGAGCGCGATGGCATCTCGTGTACACGCTCGCCTGCTCGTTGCGGCGGCGTTCGTTTCGGCGTGCTCGCTGCAGGAAGCGTCGAATCGTGTCGATTCGACCGCGTCGGTCGCGCAAAAACCGGCGACGCGCGGATGGAATCCCGACACATGGCAGGCGCCGGTCGTCGACAGCACGCCCGATGATCCATTCGAGATCTCGGTGTATCGCGGACTCGCGCTGATCACCCACACACGCGACAGCTTGCCCGGGTACGTCGGCGGCACCTTGAACTGCACGAGCTGCCATCTCGACGAAGGGCGGCGCGTCAACGCCGCGCCGCTGGTGGGCGCGTTCGCGCGCTTTCCCAAATACATGGACCGCAGCGGCGCCGTTGTCCCAATCGAAGACCGAATCAACTATTGCTTCACGCGCAGTCTCGCCGGTTCGAAGTTGCCGCCCGACAGTCGGGAGATGCAGGACATTGTTGCCTACCTCGCGTTCATCTCCACCGACGTGCCAACCGGCTCGCACGTTCGCGGCGAGGGGCTGGCGAAAATGCCGCCGCTGCACGGCGACTCCGGACGCGGACGGCGGCTGTTTACCGACAACTGCGTTCGCTGTCACGGAAGCAACGGCGCGGGGCTCGGCCCGATTCCGGCGTTGTGGGGACCGCAATCGTTCAGCATCGGTGCGTCGATGGCCCGCGTCGAGCGCGCCGCCTCGTTCATTCGCCACAACATGCCGTTCGACCGGCCCGGCACGCTGAACGACCAGGAGTCGTTCGACGTTGCAGCCTACATCACAGCCATGGCTCGTCCCGATTCTCCCGGCAAGGAAACCGATTGGCCAAACGGCGGCACGCCATCCGACGTGCCCTATGATACGAAAGGACACAAAGCGTTCCGCCCACCGAAGCTGCTGCCGCGGACGAGCAATCCCGCCGCCGCGATCGTCGCTGTGCCGGCGTCCGTTCCGCGCACCAAGTAAGATCAGACAATACTCATGGCAGATACGCCTCCCATCAGTCGTCGCACGCTCATCACCGGCGCCGCCGTCGCCGCCGGTGGCATGTTGCTCACCAATCTTCCGGGCGCCGGCGCGCAGCAACCGACGCCTTCGCCCGTCGCGGCGCCTCCCGGCTCACCCCTTGACCCGACAAAAGCTCCCGGTGCTCCGACGACGGCAGTCGGAGAGCGATCTCCGTTCGTTCATCCGCAGCGGGCACCCGTCGGAGAGATCACCGGGACGTCGCTCACGCCGCTTCAAGATCTCACCGGCACGATCACGCCGGCCGATCTGCATTTCACGCGAATCCACGCCGGGGTTCCCACGATCGATCCGGCAAAGCACACGCTGCTCATCCATGGCCTGGTGGATCATCCGCTCGAGCTCAGTGTCGCCGAGCTCAAACGATTCCCCGCTGTCACACGCGTGCACTTCATCGAATGCTCCGGTAACGGCCGCGCCGCGTATCGCACACCGAAGCCGGAGATGACGCCGCAGCAGGTCGACGGAATGATGAGCAACAGTGAATGGACCGGCGTGCCGCTGTCCGTGTTGTTTCGCGAAGCGGGCGTCAAACCAGAAGCGTCGTGGTTCCTCGCCGAAGGCGGCGACGCGTGCCTCCTCGACCGAAGCATCCCGGTGAGCAAAGCGCGCGACGATGCGCTCGTCGTGTGGGCGCAAAATGGCGAACCGCTCCGGCCGGAGCAGGGCTTTCCGATTCGTCTGCTCCTTCCCGGCTACGAGGGCAACGCCAACGTGAAATGGCTGCGCCGCATCAAGCTCGGCGCCGAACCCTTTATGACTCGGTGGGAGACGTCGAAGTACACGGATCCGCTTCCCGGCGACAAAGCGCGCATCTTCAGCTTCGAGATGGACGCGAAGTCGATCATCACGTCCCCCGCACACCCCGAGCGTCTGACCGGACCGGGATGGTGGCCGATTCGCGGACTCGCTTGGAGCGGTCGCGGGCGAATCACCCGCGTCGACGTCAGCACGGACGGCGGAACAACCTGGCTCGCCGCCGAGCTCCTGACGCCGCTGACGAACAAAGCGCACGTTCGGTTCGAGCACATGTGGCAGTGGAACGGGAATGAGAGTTTGATAATGAGTCGAGCGACCGACGATCAGGGGTACGTCCAGCCGACGATGACGCAGCTCAAAGCGGTGCGCGGCCCGGGCACCGACTATCACTTCAATTCCATTCGCGCCTGGCGCGTGGCGCGGGACGGCACGGTGACCTTCGAGGCCAACACATGAGACGCGCGCTTCTCGTCGCGGCGGCGCTGACTGTCGCCGCGTGTCGCGCCGAACCGCGCGACGATTACCTCGGCGACAAGGATCCGAAGCATTTCGGGCTGGGGCACCCGGTGACTCCCGCTGAGATTGCGTCGCTCGACCTCGACGTATCGCCGAATGGAGCGGGGCTCCCGCCGGGCAGCGGCACGCCGGAGCAAGGCGCGACGGTTTTCGCCGCGACCTGCGCGTCGTGCCACGGCGCGAACGGCGAAGGCAAGCCGCCGTTGTATCCGCAGCTCGTCGGCGGACCGAAGGGTGCGTTCAACTTCGCGACCGATTTCAGGATTCCGCGCACGATCGGCAACTACTGGCCGTATGCGACGACGGTGTTCGACTACATTCGCCGCGCGATGCCGCTCACCGCGCCCGGATCACTGACGCCTGATCAGACATACGCCGTCACCGCATACTTGCTCAATCGCGAAGGACTGCTGCCGGCCGGAGCGACGCTCGACGCGCGCTCACTGCCGGCGATTCAGATGCCGGCCCGGAGCCACTTCGTCCCCGACGATCGGCGTGGCTCGACCGGCGGCGCGAAGGTGCGTTAAGAGTCTACGGCTTTAGGTTTCTCGCGAAGAAAGCCCACGTCAGATTCCATGAGTCGATCTGCTCGGGCGAGTCGTTCCGCTCGAGCGTCTGCGGATTGACGCGACGGCTGAAGGTGTGGCCGCATCCGCCCGCGCCCTCGGGTGGATCTTTATAGATCTTCGTCTCGGCCAGCTTGGGCTTGAGCGCCATCAGCGTGTAGACCATTTGCTGATCTTCGCGGAAGAACACGTCGCAATCGTTCGTCGCGACGTGGACGAGCATCGGGACCTTGAGTTTGTCGACGTGGTAGATGGGCGAGCGCTTGATGTACTCGTCGATGCAATCGTGATCGTGCTGCGGTCCACAGTTCTTCTCGAACGGCAATCCCTGAATCCCTTCCTCAGCGGCGTAATCCCGCTGGTAGCCGGGGCCGTGATCGGAGAGTCGAAAGATGAGGTTGGTCACCGGAACGATCGCCGCGCCCGCCTTGAACGGATTGTCATCGCGGAAAAGAATGTGCGACGTGATGAACCCGCCGTGACTCCAGCCCATGATACCGAGCCGATTCGAGTCGACGTAGGGCAGCGTCGCCAGGTAGTCGACCGATGAGAGCACGTCGTCGACCTCTTTGCCGCCGTAGTCGATTTTCTTGAGCCATTCGTCGCCGTAGCCGGTGCTGCCGCGGTAGTCGGGCGTGAGGATGACGTACCCCCGTTGCACGGCCTCTTTGATGAACGGGAAGAGGCC
This sequence comes from Gemmatimonadaceae bacterium, assembly GCA_036002925.1. GTDB lineage: Bacteria > Gemmatimonadota > Gemmatimonadetes > Gemmatimonadales > Gemmatimonadaceae > JAQBQB01. The sequence continues at coordinate 5,822 of DASYSU010000379.1, forward strand.
GGTGTCCCAGTCGCCGTGCACCCCGCCGTGCACCCAGACGAGCGCCGCGTGCTTGGCGGTGCCTTTGTTGATCGGCGAAAACACGTACGCCGGAATTTCCAGCCCGTCAGCGCGACTCTTGTATTTGATTTTCTGAAACTCGTAGGCACCCGGCGCCTTCGCGGTGTAGACGCTGTCGGTGCGGCGCTTGTTGGCGATCTGCCGCGCGCACGTCTCGGGGTCGCAGCCGCGCAGGTCCTTCGGATCCTTGCTGACGTAGAGTTGACGCGCGCGAAGCGTGTCCATCGGGCCTCGCCATCCGGGACCGGCGCCACCCCCACCACGTCCGGCGCCGCGGCCTGCGGGTCGTGCGGTCGTATCCTGCGCAACGAGCGGCGCCGCGACCAGCAGCGCAATGAGTGCAATGCGTTTCATCTCGATCCTCTCGGTCGGTTGGAAATGCGCGGCGAATGTATCGCGCGCTCTCGCGGTTCGCTATTGCGTCGAGACGCCCGACTCCGACGGCGATGCCCACGATGCGACATTGAGATCCACGGGCAGCCTGATCTCAGCCACCGACTGCGCGATGTCGATCACGCCTTGCCAGACGCCGGCGAAGGCGAAGCCAACGTCCTGCGGCGCGCGTCCGACGTCGAACCCCTTGCCGCCGGCGACCCACATGCGCGGCGTCTCGGTGTCGCCGGCGGCTCGGAACACGTCGCGGACGTCAGTGAAGATCTGCTGCGCGTTATGCTGATGCGTGTAGATCCCCGGTCGGTACTTGTCGTTCGCCAACATGCGCGCCGTCCACGCGCGATAATAGTCGCGCATTGCGGGCGGCACGGTTTCCATGCGCTCGAGATCGAGAAAGATGATGACGCCGTTGGCGAATCCTTCGGCCGACGCGCGGACGACTGCTTCGTCGGCGTTTCGCGTCCCTTCGTCAGCGCTGATCAAGTCGGTCGAGCAATCAGTGCGGCGCCGCAACGCGTTCAGTTGCGAGAGCGACAATTTCCGTGGCGTCTTGCCCCACGTTTGCTGGCCGACATAGATGATCGCGAGCCCCCAACCCATTGTCTGCAGCGTGTCCCGCTTGCCCATCCATGATTTGTTGGCATGACAGGGAGACGGGAGGTAGTAACCAACCCACGAGTACGGCGACCCCGGCGTCTCTTTCCATGTGCGCATCACGGCCGTGCCCGGATACGTGTGCGTATCGAATCCGACGTAGTGGCCCTTCTCGTACGCGTTCGCGATCGGCGCGTCTTGGCCGGTCACGGCCGCGGCCGCCTGCGCCACCTTCGCCGCGACGTCGGCAATCGTGGACTGCTCGCCCGGCTCCGATGGCGTAGACGTACAGGCCGCCGAGGTCGCCACCAGCGCTGCGACGATGAAGCGGGCTGCGCTGCTCCATTGCTGTTCGAGAGCCTGCCGCTGACGACTCATACGACTGACTATCGCAATGAGCGTACTCTATTCGGCGGACTGGTCGGTTAACTCGGAGATTTCGTGTTGCTGGCGTTCTCAATTCCTCATGGCTCAGAACGCATTCGACACCGGCTTCGCGATGGCTGACAGGCGAGTCACTTCGCTGCGCGGACCAACTTGGTCTTCCACGTCGCGACCGCCCATGAACTCTCTACGCCCGTCCGGCTGATCGCTGTGACGACCACGCTATCAGGGGTCACGCCCGTGAATTGGTGCGACCGGAGCCAACCCGGCAGCACCTCATTGGTCCACGAGCCGCCGCGTGATGTGCGCACCGCCCACAACCACACGCTCTCTGCTTTCGCCGGCGCGAAGTGGACGATCGCCTCGTTCGTCGCCGCGTCGCGATTCGTCGCGATCGTCGGTCGACTCGGCGCTTTCGAGCCAAGCCATGGTGACGCGGGCACGAGCGCCGGATTCGCATA
>DASYSU010000380.1:0-3434 GCA_036002925.1 Gemmatimonadaceae bacterium
AGAACCCGCGCGATTCGTACACCTTGGCCGACATGCTCGACGCCGTGCGCCGCGGCGTCTGGTCCGAGCTCGCGAGCGGGTCGCCCAAGATCGACGCGTACCGCCGGTTGCTGCAAGACAACTATCTCACGCTGATCAACAGCAAGTTGAATCCGGCGGCGACGCAGGCGCAGCAACTCGCACAACTCGCGGCGCTCGGCATTCGCATCGAGCCGTTGTCAGAGGACGCAAAGTCGGAGCTGCGCGGCGAGCTGATGACGTTGCGCGAGGAAGTGCGTCGCGCCACGCCGAAGGCCGGCGACCGGGAGACGCGCATGCACCTTCAGTCAGCAGAGCATCGGATAGGAGAGATCCTGGATCCGAAAAGATGACAGCAGCAGGCATCAGCCATCAGCACATTTAGCTGTCAGCCATAGCCATAGCTGCAGCTGTAGCTAAACCATGCTGAGGGCTGATGCCTATCGCTGTAGCTCGTCCCGCTGGATCTCGCGCACTGGTACGGGCTGCGGCGGTTCGCTCGTGATGATCCCTTTCACCGCCTGGAACAGAGCCAGGGGCGTTCGGCGGTTGTTCTTCGAGTAAACGACGCTCTCGGCTTCGACGAGAATGAGCGCGATGCGGGGATCGTGAGGTCCGCCATCGCGCTTCGCGTCGCCGGGTGTATCGAGCAGCCACTGCTTCCACTCCGGGCGATACAGTGCGTCGATGAGATCGCGATCGCGCGACAGAATCGCTCGGCCACTCACGCTCACCCACTCGCCGGTCCGCTGCCGGAAATACGAGACGTTGACGTGCGGATCGAGCGCGAGCTCCTCGAACTTTTCGCTCTCCATGTTGGTCATGAACCAGAGATCGGTGCCGCCGGTGCGGCGCTGGGTCTGCATCGGTCGCGAGACGAGCTGGCCGTCGGCACGGCGCGTCGTGAGCATGGCGGTCTCGACGCCGTCGATGAGTTTGTAGAGATCGTCGAGTTTTTTCTCGAGGGTGACTTCGCTGGGCATTGTCGTCGGCGGGTGAATGCGTAGATGGGAGAGCGTTCGCTCCTCCCAACACGCATCACGGCAGTTTCAATGCCGCCACCGCGTCGGCGACCTCGGCGGCGTGATTCTCCGGTTTCACCTTCTCGAACACGCGCGCGATGCGGCCTTGCGTGTCGATGATGAACGTGGTGCGCAGCACGCCCCAATATTTGCGGCCCATCATCGACTTCTCCGCCCACACGCCGTACTTCTCCGACACGACGTGATCCTCGTCGGCGATGAGCGTATATGGGAGTTGGAACTTGAGCTTGAACTTGCGGTGCGACTTCGGCGAATCGGGGCTCACGCCGAGCACGACTGCATCGAGTCCCTCGAACCGAGGGAGGGTGTCCCGGAAGGAACACGCCTCGATGGTTCAGCCCGCGGTGTCGTCCTTGGGGTAGAAGAACAAGACGACGATCCTGCCGCGCAGCGACGAGAGCTCGAGCATCTCGTCGGCATCGGTCTTCGCCGTGAAATCGGGCGCGCGTTGGCCGGCGGCGGGCATCATAGTTTTTCACCGCCGATCAACACCGCCATGATCGCCTTCTGCACGTGCAATCGATTCTCGGCTTCATCCCAGACGCGACTCTGCGCGCCGTCGATGACATCGGCCGAGACTTCTTCGCCGCGATGCGCGGGAAGACAATGAAGGAAGATCGCTTTCGGGTCGGCTTGCGACATCAATAGCGGGCTGACGGTGAATCCTTTGAACGCGCGCTCACGCTCCTTCTGCTCCTGTTCCTGACCCATCGACGCCCAAACGTCGGTGTTCACGACGTGGGCGCCGCGCGCCGCTTCCATCGGATCGCGCACGACGCGAACCTTCGCGACCTTCTGCGCGCGGGCCAACAGATGATCCGCCGGCTCGTATCCCTCGGGGCACGCGATGTCGAGGTCGAAGCCGAAGCGATACGCGGCGTTGATCCAAGAATTCGCCATGTTGTTCCCGTCGCCGATCCACGCGTACTTTTTGTCTGCTATTGCGCCGAACTCCGTGCGGACGGTCAACAGATCGGCGAGCACCTGGCATGGGTGCAGCAGATCGGTCAGCCCATTGATCACCGGAACCTCGGCGTACTTCGCCAACTCCTCGATATCCTGGTGGGCGAAGGTGCGGATCATGATGCCGTCGACGTAGCGCGACAGCACGCGCGCCGTATCGGCGATCGGCTCACCGCGTCCCAGCTGCACGTCTCGCGGCGACAGGAACAGCGCGTGTCCGCCGAGCTGAAACGTCCCCGCTTCGAATGACACTCGCGTGCGCGTCGACGCCTTCATGAAGATCATCGCGAGTGTCTTGCCCGCGAGCGGCTTCTTGTCGTACTTGCGCGACTTCATCCGCTCGGCGAGCGAGAAGAGGGCGTCCAGCTCTTCGCGGGAGAAGTCGGGGATGGCGAGGAAGTCGGAGGGCATTGATGGTTGCTGGTGCTGGTTGCTGGTTGCTGGTTGCTGGTTGCTGGTTGCTGGTACTAGTTGCTGGTACTAGTTGCTGGTACCAGTTGCTGGTACCAGCTGGTTGTCAGTTACCAGCACCAGCAACCAGCAACTAGCACCTTACAAGATGTACTTTCGTAAATCCTCATCTTCGACGATCGCCTTGAGTCGCTCGCGAACGACGGCGCTGCTCACGGAAATGGTCTCGGTGCCGCGGTCGGGGAGGTCGAACAGGACGTCCTCCAACAGCGTGGTCATCACGGTGTGAAGCCGGCGCGCGCCGATGTTTTCCATGCGCTCGTTCACCAGCGCCGCGATACGCGCGATCTCGGCGATGCCGTCGGCGCCGAACTCCAACTTCGCGCCCTCGGCCTCGACCAGCGCCGCGTACTGCTTCGTGAGCGCGTTCTCCGGCTCCGTCATGATGCGGACGAAATCCTGCTCGGTGAGCGGCTTGAGCTCGACGCGAATCGGGAAGCGCCCCTGCAACTCGGGAATGAGATCGCTCGGCTTCGAGACGTGAAACGCGCCGGCGGCGATGAAGAGGACGTGATCGGTCTTCACCATGCCGTACTTGGTCTGCACATTCGAGCCTTCGACGATCGGCAGCAAGTCGCGCTGCACCCCTTCGCGTGAGACGTCGGGCCCGCCCATCTGCGATCGTTCGCCGGCGATCTTGTCAATCTCGTCGAGGAAGATGATGCCGAGCTTCTCGACGCGCTCGAGTGCGTCGGCGGTGACGTCCTCGATGTCGATCAGCTTGTCGATCTCCTGCTCGAACAAGATCCGTCGCGCCTCGGAGACCTTGACCGTGCGCTTCTTCTTTCGCTTCGGCAGCATCTCCTTGAGCATGTCGGAGATGTTGTCCATGCCATCGGGCGCGCCTTGCGACGCGAGCACGTCGAACATCGGTCCCTGCGGCGTGACCTCGACTTCGACCTCGCGCTCCTCGAGCTTTCCGTCGAGCATGAGTTGGCG
>DASYSU010000381.1:0-16634 GCA_036002925.1 Gemmatimonadaceae bacterium
CAGCACCGGCCAGCGCCGCGACGCAGTGTAGCCCGGTGGAAGATATTGCGCGTACGATTGTGTTGAGTCGCCGACGGCGATCACTCGTTCATCGAGGTACCCGGCCTGTGCGCCCGCAACAGAGGCACAGCAGACTGTGAAGAGCGCGGCTGATTGCAACAGCCGGCGCGGGACGCTAGTCGGGTCAGTCGTCGTGTGTCGAGCGTGACACGAGGCTGCTGAGCTGTTCGTCGGAGAGCAGCATCCAACCCTCGGGAATCGGGGCGAGCCGAACCTTGGATGTGAGGCCCTGAAACGCGAGCCAGCCGTCGCGCAGCTCACTGGGAATCATCAGGCGAAATTGGTCGCTTCTCCGGCGGTCGAGCGAGTCGCGAAGCATGCCGCGACGCTCGTCGGCGAGCCGGCGCTCCACGGCCCACGGATCGACCTCCCACGCTTCCCATGTACGACCGTCGGAATCTGTAAAACGTCGGTAGTTCATCGCGCCACGTCTCTCCAGAATGTGCTGCACTCGACTAACGGGCAAGACGTGCGCCGAACGCCTTGCGGACGCGTTGCTTCACAGGAAAACGAGAGGCCCTCACTCGGTTTACCGAGTGAGGGCCCGTATTCTGGCCGACTGTTCGCTTTCGTCGATCAGAAGGGGAGTTCGTGCGACTCGTTCGAGTACTCTGGGACAGGGACCTCGGCGGCCTCCACCTTGGCTTCGTCGACCTTCGCGGTCGTGGCAGCGCGAGGCGGCCAGATCACGCCGTCGCACGAGCGACTACGGCACTTGTAATCCGGCGCTTTTGGATTGCGCTTCGAGAGTCGATTGTCCCACATGCGACCGCCGCACTTCGGGCACGACGGTTCATCCGACGCAAGCGGCCCCGTCGCCACTGGTGTCGACTCCCTCGGCTCGGTCGACGCGTCATCACCGCTCGCGATCGACAAGTCTCCGCGGCCGAGGCGTGCCAGCCGCCGAGCGTACGACTCGGCGGGATCCTCGAGTGGTTTGGCGTGTTTCCCATCGCCGTCGACTCGTACCCAGTTCTGCTCGTAGCCGTATAGCTCGTGCGCGATGCCGTAGCGTACCGCGGCGCGCTTGAACGCATCGGTTGCAGCCGACTTATAGTCGCGGCCAGTCCCGACGTCCTCGCGAATGACGCCAAGGATCTGAAGGCGCGCCTTGAACGAACAGTTCGCGTCATCCTGATCGTCGGCGACGATCGTTGGCAGCAACTCGAGAGTCAGGTCCCATTCGCCGGGAACGACGGCGTCGAGACGCTCGCGCACCGTGTTCGCATCGACGTAGGCGACGAAGCGCGCGAAGAACTTTCCGTCCCGCTGCACCGCGCGTCCGTCCTGTCGCCAAGAGATCACTCCGCCCGGGAGTGGCGCCGACAGTTGAGCCCAAATGTCCACCTTGTCTACACTCGTTTCGTGTCTCGCGATCATGCTCTCATCCTACCGTTGTGAGTAAGTCCATTGTCGTGCGCCATCACCGGTATTTCTGGGCGTGCCGGACGGCGGGGCATTCGCGTCCATGCTCGCAGTACCACCCGTGCCGGTCGAGAAAGACGAGGTGCGATCGCAGCATTCCGTCGGTCGATTCCTCGCTGATTCGGAAGAGCTGCTGAACCGAGGTTCCAGTCCCGCACTTCTTCTGGGGATCGAGGGGCGTGACTCGGAACTTTGCGACCGGAAGTGACGCCTTTGAAGCAGGAATCCGTTTGGCGCCTCTGCCGCCGAGCGGCTTTGCCAACGCTGACTTCCGTGCACCGGATGGTGCGCTCTTCGATCCCCCATGCTTTGCTGACCGTGCCCGCCTAACAGCCCCATCTTTCTTGACTTTGGCCACGCTTGGTCATAGCCTCCAGGTAACGGATGTCGCTGTTATTCGGGGTCTGTTCGGTAGTTGAAATGTAGCATTTGTTACAGGAACGGTCAATGGAAGCAGAGCCCAATAGCGCCCAGGAGTCCGGCTTCCCCGAGCTCACCGACCTTGGGAAACGCATCGAGATGCTTCGCATCGAGCGCGGCCTTTCCAAGCAGTATTTGGCGCGCTATGCCGGCACGTCGCGCCAGCAATTGTGGCGCGTGATGACCGGCAAATCTGAATTGACGGGCGCGCTTCGTTCGCGTCTGGCCGACGCGCTCAACGTCGCTCCGCTCGAGTTCGACATCGCCTTCGGTCCCGCGACCTCGACCGGAACAATGCGTGCGAGTTCCGCGCTGAGGCTCGAGTTTCCGAACTACCTTGCCGATCCAGTCGCGATCGCGCGCACACTCTCCAGTATGCCGTCCGGTGACACCGGTCGGGCGCTCAAGCGTCGCCTGCTCGATGCGATCGAAGACACTGCGCTCGGGGCCGGGTGTTTGCTCGATGCCCGATTCTTCGATCTTCGCCGCCGAGTATTGTCCGGCGAATTGTGATCCCGATGGCGGCGTGAGTCGCGCCGGTTCTTTGACCGGCTAACTTTGCCGTCATGACCGATGTCGTCGCGCTCGCCGCGGAACTTCTGACGATCGATTCGTCCACCGGCGCCGAAGCCGCCGCCGTTGACTTCGTTTCGAAATGGCTCGTGGCGCGCGGCTGGAACGTGACGCTGCAGGAAGTCACGCGAGGTCGCGCCAACATTTGGGCTTCGCGATCAGGAGGCGGCGTTACGCTCTCCACGCACCTCGACACCGTTCCGCCGTTCATCGGCCCGCGACTCGATGGCGACCGTCTGCTCGGCCGCGGCGCCTGCGACGCGAAGGGAATCGCCGCCGCGATGCTCGTCGCTGCCGATCGCCTCGCCAACAGCGGCGAGCAGCGCGTCGACTTGTTATTTGTCGTCGGCGAAGAAAAGGGGTCCGACGGCGCGCGGGCAGCGAACCGACTCGCCGCCACGAGTCGCTACCTCGTCAACGGCGAGCCGACGGAGAGCAAGCTGGCCAGCGGCGCGAAAGGATCCCTCCGAGTGACCGTGCGAACGCGCGGTCGCGCCGCGCATTCAGCCTATGCGCATCTCGGCGAGTCGGCGATCAAGCCGATGCTGGCGTTGCTTCCCGAGCTCGAGTCGCTTCAGCTTCCGTCCGACGACGTGCTCGGCGCGACAACGTTCAACATCGGGACGATTCGAGGCGGAACAGAGGCGAACATCGTTCCCGCGCAAGCAGAGGCGGAGATCATGTTCCGGCTCGTTGGCGACGATGCGCCAGTTCGCGCGATGGTTAAGCGCTGGGCAAAGGGTCGCGCCGAGTACGAGTTCGGGTCATACATTCCAGCCCAACACTTTCATACGATCGACGGGTTCGAGGTAGCACCGGTCGCCTACACGACCGACATTCCGTTGCTCGGTCGATGGGGCACGCCGCTGTTGTTCGGACCGGGCTCGATTCATGTCGCCCACACGCCCGAGGAATTCATCGATGTCAACGAGCTCCGCGCGGCCGTTGGGGCCTATGAGAGAATTGTGAGGAGCCTGCTGACAACATGAGCGCCGCCAAGTCACCTCCAGCCCGACGCCGCCGCGTCGCCGTTCTCGGCGCGACAGGCGCCGTCGGTCAAGCGTTCATTCGCTTGCTCGCCGATCATCCCTGGTTCGAGCTGACGGAGCTGGCCGCATCGGAGCGTTCGGCGGGAAAATCGTATGCCGACGCCGTGCGCTGGATCGGTGGAGATGCGATGCCGGCGAAGGTGCGGGGAATGACCGTTCAGCCGTGCGACCCGAACAACATCTCGGCCGAGATCGTTTTCTCGGCGCTCGATTCGACCGCGGCGCAGGACGCCGAGCCGGCGTTCGCTCACGCCGGGAAAGTCGTGCTGACGAACGCCAAGAATTACCGAATGGATCCCGACGTGCCGCTGGTGATCGCCGAGATCAATCCGTCGCATCTCAGTGTGCTCGAGGCCCAGCGACGCAATCGCGGTTGGTCCGGGGCGATCGTGGCGAATGGGAATTGCGCGTCGATCGTCGCGGCGCTGCCTCTCGCGCCGATCCATGAGCGTTTTGGCATCGCCAACGTCTTCGCGGTGACCATGCAAGCGGTGTCGGGCGCCGGATATCCCGGAGTCCCGTCGCTCGACATCCTCGGCAATGTCATTCCGTTCATCAAGGACGAAGAGCCGAAGATCGAGACCGAGATCCAGAAATTCCTCGGCACGGTCGAGGCGGACACAATCCGCAGCGCACCGTTCGGCGTGAGCGCGCATGCGAATCGTGTGGCTGTCGAGCATGGCCACACGGTATGCATGTCAATCGCGCTCGAGACCCGCGCCGATGCCCGTGACGTCGAGCGGGCGATCGCCGAGTGGCGTGGCGCCGAGGCCGCCCATGGATTGCCAAGCGCACCGGACCGTCCAGTTCTCGTCGCTGACGAGCCGGATCATCCGCAACCGCGGCGGCACGTCGGCGCCGGCAAGGGCATGACGGTTGTTGTCGGCCGCGTTCGCTCCGACCCGATCCTGGACGTCAAGCTCGTCGCGATGGGTCACAACATCGTCCGCGGCGCCGCCGGCGCGTCGGTGTTGAACGCCGAGTTGATGGTGCACTGCGGCGCGCTCGCCGGGTCGTGATCGTCCTCAAGTTCGGCGGTACGTCCGTCGGCGACGCCGAGGCGATCGCACGAACGGGGCGAATTGTCGCAACTCGCGTGGACGCCGGGGCGATCGTCGTCGTCTCCGCGCTCGCCGGTGTCACCAACTCGCTCATCGCCCTGGCCGAGCAATCGGCGAAAGGACACTTGATCGGAGCGCTGCGCGCCATCGAGGATCTTCGCGAGCGTCATCTCAAACAGGCTGAGATCTTGCTCGGTCAGGGTGAGGAAGGCGAGGACGTCTGCGCCGAGCTGAGCGCGATGAATGACGAGCTGGCGCATCTCGCCGAAGCGCTCGCGACGCTCGGTGATCTGACACCGCGCAGCATGGACGCCATGACCTCGTTCGGCGAAAAGATGTCCTCGCTCATTTGCGTGGCCGCGTTTCAGCGTCAGGGAATTCCAGCCGTGCACGTAGACGCCTGCGAGATCATGATCACCGACAGCACGTTCACGCGCGCCGAGCCGCAACCCGAAGCGATCGCCGAGGCCTGTCGCGCGTCGGTAATTCCTCTGGTACGTCAGGGCAAAGTGCCGATCCTGGGCGGCTTCATTGGGTCGGCGAGCGGCAGTCGCGTCACGACAACGTTGGGTCGCGGCGGCAGCGACTACAGCGCGTCGTTGCTCGGCGCGGCCGTCCGGGCTGATGCGATCGAGATCTGGACCGACGTCGACGGAATGCTCACCGCCGACCCACGCGTTGTGCCCGACGCGAAGCTCATCGAGCAGATCGCGTTCGATGAGGCGTCGGAGCTGGCGTCATTCGGGGCCAAAGTGCTGCACCCGAATACGATCGCGCCCGCGGTGCGCCTTGGGATTCCGGTCTACGTACTGAACTCGAGACGACCCGAAGGAAAGGGAACCAAGATCACCTTCGACGCGCCCAAGCGACCGGTGAGCGCCATCGCCGGCAAGAACAACGTGACGCTGGTCAAGGTCGGGTCGCCACGCATGTTGCTCACGGAAGGTTTTCTGCGCGCACTATTCGAGATCTTTGAACGACATCGAACGTCGGTCGATGTCGTCGCGACGTCGGAGGTCTCAGTCTCCCTGACGGTCGACGATCCATCGCGACTCGACGCGATTCTCGGAGACCTCCGTGCGCTCGGCGACGTCTCGCTCGAGCGCAATCGTGGCATCGTCGCCGTGGTCGGCGGAGCGATCGCGGACGGCGGAGCAACGATGGCCCGCGCGCTCGGCGCGATCGGCGGCGTCCGCGTGCACATGCTGTCCCTCAGCGCCACGGGCATCAACTTGACCATGGTCGTCGATGACGACCAGGTGACGCCCGCCATACGACGATTGCACTCGGCCTTCTTCGGAGCGGCGGCATGACTCGACGTCTGGCGATCGTCGGCATGGGCAAAATGGGAAACGCGATCGCGGAGCTTGCACCGTCGCGCGGGTGGGACGTCGTCGCGCGGCTCGACGAGGCGGAGATGGCCGGCACCGTCACGCGGGCGACGCTGGGAAACGCCGACGTCGCCGTCGAGTTCACGGTGCCGAGCGCGGCACCATCGAATATTCGAGCGATCGTCGCGGCCGGGTGTCCGGTCGTCGCCGGCACGACGGGTTGGTACGACGAGCTCGAAGCGATTCGCCGTGACGTGAACTCGCAAAACGGCGCGCTGCTCACCGCGGCGAACTTCTCGATCGGCGTGAACATCTTCGAGCGCGTCGCGGAGCTCGCGGCGCGATTGCTTGGCCACGCGGGCGGCTTCGAGGCCCACATTACCGAGACGCATCATTCGGCGAAGAAAGACGCTCCATCGGGGACGGCGCGTACGCTGGCGAACACGGCAAGCGCCGCGTGGGGAGAAGAGATTCCCGTCACGAGCGTGCGCGTGGGCTCATTCCCCGGCACGCACGAGTTGGTATTCGACGCGCCGTTCGAGACGATTCACCTCGAGCACATCGCGCGCGACCGCAGGGTCTTCGCCGAGGGTGCGCTCGCGGCGGCGGCGTGGCTGATTGGCCGCCGTGGGGTGTTCACGATGCGGGACGTGCTCGCGACTCCAGCCGGGAACGACCAATGACAGCGCAACGACTCACAGGCTGCGGAACAGCTCTCGTCACGCCATTCAATACCGATTCATCGGTCGATGACGGCGCCTTGCGCGCGCTCGTCGATTGGCAGATCGAAGAAGGCATTCATTTCCTCGTGCCATGCGGCAGCACGGGCGAAGCCGCGACGATGACGATCGAAGAACATCGTCACGTCGTCGAAGTGGTCGTGGCGCAAGCGCGCGGCCGCGTGCCAATCGTCGCCGGTGCGGGAAGCAACGACACGGCCAAGGCGATCGCGTTGTCGAAGGAGATGCGCGCCGCGGGCGCGACGCATCTGCTTCACACATCGCCGATGTACAACAAGCCGCCGCAACGCGGCATCGTTGCGCATTATCGGGCGATCAGCGAGGCCGTCGATTTGCCGATCGTCGTCTACAATGTCCCCGGCCGAACAGCAAGCAACATCGAGGCGAAGACGACGCTCGAGATGTCGCGTATTCCGCGCATCGCCGCGGTGAAGGAAGCGTCGGGCCAACTGTCGCAGATCGCTGACATTCTGCGCGGGCGCGACGCGCAATTCTCCGTCTTGTCCGGCGACGACGAGATGACGCTCCCGGTGATGGCCCTTGGCGGCGACGGCATCGTCTCGGTCATCTCCAACGCGACACCGAAATTGATGTCCCAGCTCTGTGAGCGGATGCGTGCCGGCGATCTGGCCGGCGCCTGCCAGCTCCACTTCCAGCTCCTGCCGTGGATGCGCGCCGCGTTCATCGAATCGAACCCGCTGCCGGTCAAGGCGGCACTTGCGATGATGGGTCGGCTCAAGAATGTCCTGCGATTGCCACTCGTCCCGATGAGCAATGCGCACGAGGCCGCCGTGCGGTCGGCGCTCGAGATCGCGGGCGCGCTCTCGTGACGTCAGCGGATCTCGCGGCGCGAATCGAGCGGTGCGCGTCCACGCCGGCCGATCAGCCGACGCCGGACGACGGCGAGGTGATCGTTGGCGAGCTGCTCGAGGCGTTGGAACGTGGCGAGGTTCGCGCGGCCGAATGCGTGGATGGCCGTTGGCGCGCCGTGCCGTGGGTCAAGCGCGGTATTCTGCTCGGCTTCCGTGTTGGACATCTCGTCGAGATGCCGGGAACGTTGTCGTTCGTGGATAAGCACACGTACCCGACGCGACACATGCGTGTCGACGACAACGTGCGCGTCGTCCCGGGTGGATCGTCGATTCGACGCGGCGCGTACGTGGCACCCGGAGTGGTCTGCATGCCGCCGATGTACGTGAACGTCGGCGCCTACATCGATCGCGGCACCATGGTCGACTCGCACGCTCTCATTGGATCGTGCGCGCAGATTGGGAAGCGCGTCCACATCAGCGCGGCGGCGCAGATCGGCGGCGTGCTCGAGCCGGTCAATGCCGCCCCGGTGGTCATCGAGGACGACGTGCTCGTCGGCGGTAACTGTGGTGTGTACGAAGGAACGATCGTTCGTGCGCGCGCCGTGCTGGCGGCCGGTGTCATTCTCACCCGCGGCACGCCGGTCTTCGATCTCGTTCGGGAGACGGTGTACAAGGCCGGCGGCGACGCCCCATTAGAGATCCCTGAAGCCGCCGTCGTCGTTCCGGGAAGCCGAGCGATCAAGAGTGGGTGGGGCGCCGAACAGCAGCTCGGCCTCCAAGCGCCGGTGATCGTGAAGTACCGTGATGAAAAAACGGATCTGGCCACGACACTCGAATCCTGGTTGCGATGAAGGTTTTTGGAACGCTGCGTGTCCCCGGCGACAAGTCGATCTCGCACCGGGCATTGATCTTTGGCGCTTTATCCAGCGGCGAGTCTCGCGTGACAGACATCCTGCAATCGGCCGACGTCCACTCGACCGCGGGCGTCTTGCGATCGCTCGGCGCCGAGATTCCCGAGTTGTCGGGCGACTTCGTGATTCGTGGGCGAGGACGAGGACTGACGCAGCCGACGCGGAACCTCGATTGCGGGAACAGTGGAACGACGACGCGACTCATGGCCGGCGTCGTCGCCGCGTCGCCGATCGAGGCGACGTTTGTCGGGGACGCAAGCCTGAGCCGTCGGCCGATGGGTCGCGTTGCTCGTCCGCTCGAGGCGATGGGCGCGCGATTCACGTTGCCGGCCCACGGCGGATTGCCGATGAGGATTCGCGGCGGAACCCTGCACGACATCGATTGGAAGAGCGAGGTCGCGAGTGCGCAGGTGAAGAGCGCGATTCTGCTCGCCGGCCTCGTGTCCGGTGTGCGGGCGCGCGTCGTCGAGGCGAACAAGACGCGCGACCACACGGAGCGAATGCTCGAAGCGCGTGGCGCGAACGTCCACGTCGACGACGGCAGCGTAATGATCGAAGCGCACTCCGTCATTTCGGCGCTCGACACCGCGGTGCCCGGCGATCCCTCCTCTGCCGCATTCTTCGCAGCACTCGGCGCGATGGCGGATAAAGGCGAGCTTCGTCTCGAGCGGGTGTGCGTGAACGCGACCCGGATCGGCTTCATTGAGCAGCTTCGGCGCATGGGCGCCACGATTCTCGAGCAAGAGCGACGTCTCGAGGGCGGCGAGTGGGTCGCGGACCTCGTCGTCACGCCCGGCGCATTACGTGGCGGCTCGGTGACCGAGCGCGACGTCCCGGCGATGGTCGACGAGCTGCCGCTCCTGGCGTGTCTGGCCACGCGCGCAACCGGCGAGACCGCGATCACCGGCGCCGGCGAGCTTCGCGTCAAAGAGAGCGACAGAATCGCGGCGACGGTCGCAAACCTTCGAGCGATCGGCGCCACGGCCGACGAGTTGCCCGACGGCATGCGGATTCAGGGTTCGGCCGGTCCGCTGCGTGGACAGGTCATCACGCACGGAGATCACCGCTTGGCGATGGCGTTTGGAATTCTCGGCGCGGTGTCGGGGAATTCGATCGAGGTCGACGATCGGGAGTGCGTCGCCGTGTCGTACCCGACGTTCTGGCGCGATCTCGCGAACGTTTCGTCGCAATGAGCCGCCGCCACATCGTCATCGCGATCGACGGCCCGGCCGCGTCGGGTAAGTCGTCGACGGCACAATGGGTCGCTCGGCGCCTGAGCTACTTCCACGTCGACTCGGGGTCGCTTTACCGCGCGGCCACGGCGGCTCAACTCGGATCCGGTCGCGAGCCCGAGGGCTGGACCGAGGACGACGTGCTCGCCGCAACGAATCGCATCACGTTCGCCGTGTCTGGCGGCGAGTTCGCCCCCCTCATCGACGGAGCGCCGTGCGACGACCAGCTTCGGAGCCCGGACGTCACGCGCGCGGTCTCGCGGGTGGCCAAGATGCCGCGCGTTCGCGATTGGGTGAACGCTGGAGTCAGGCGGGCGGCTGAGTCGCACGACGTGGTGGTCGACGGACGGGACATCGGCACCGTCGTCTTTCCCGAGGCGGATCTCAAGGTGTTCTTGGTGGCCGACCCGTGGGAGCGGGCGAGGCGACGGCTGATCCAGCGACTCGGACGGTACCCCAACGATCACGAAATCGCCGAGGAGACGGACGCGATCGTGCACCGAGATGCGCGGGACGCGACCCAAACGGTCCAGGCCACCGACGCCGTGCTGATCGATACGACCTCGCTGACGCAGGAGGATCAGGTCGAGCGGATCGTCGCCCTGGCGCGGGCCGTAACTCAGCGTCCCAGCGACACTTCGGCAGTTGACGCCGATCGCGAGAACACTTAACTTTTTAGGTTCGCACCGGCGTCACTTGGATGCCGAATGGCGCCGGCACTTTCCAATCACACCCATACCTCGTTCGCGGCGAGCCTAAACCCCCGCGTTGGTTCAGGAGATCACACTTCTCGTATGCCAGAGCTCGAAACTCCAACCGCAACCGGCACGGTCACTGAGCGTGAAAAGCGCGACGCGCAGCGCGCCCAGCTTCGCCCGCTTGCCAACCGCCGACCCGAACTGTACGACGAAGACGAGTACTCGTCCGCCGAATACGAAACCATGATGGAGCTCTACAACGGGACGCTCGCGTCGATCGACGAGGGCGAGATCGTGAAGAGCACCGTGCTGGCCATTCGCGACAACATGGTCGTCCTCGACATCGGCTTCAAATCCGAGGGCAGCGTTCCGCTCGAGGAGTTCAAGGATCATCCCGACCTGAAGCCGGGTGACGAAGTCGAAGTCCTACTCGAGCACCTCGAGGACCAGGAAGGCTCGGTCGTGCTTTCGAAAAAGAAAGCCGACTTCATGCGCGTATGGGAGAAGATCCGCGTCGCGTATGAGACCGATCAGCCGGTCGAAGGCACGCTCGTCAAGAAGATCAAGGGCGGTGTCGTCGTCGACCTCATGGGCGTCGACGCGTTCTTGCCCGGTTCACAGATCGCGCTGCGTCGTGTACCGAACATCGACGAGCTGCTCGGGCAGAAGTTCGAGTTCAAGATCATCAAGCTGAACAAGCGCCGCCGCAACATCGTCGTCTCGCGTCGAGTCATTCTCGAGAACGAGCGGGCCGGCAAGCGCGAGAAGTTGATGAAGGAGCTCGAGAAGGATCAGGTGCGGAAGGGCATCGTCAAGAACATCACCGATTTCGGTGCGTTCATCGATCTCGGCGGCGTCGACGGCTTGCTCCACATCACCGACATGTCGTGGGGCCGCATCTCGCATCCGTCCGAGCTCGTACAAATCGGCGCGGAGCTCGAGGTCAAGGTGCTCGACATCGACTGGACGCGTGAGCGTATCAGTCTCGGTCTCAAGCAGCTTCAGAGCTATCCGTGGAAGGACGTCGCCGACAAGTATCCGGTCGGCACGCGCGTTACGGGCAAGGTAGTGTCGATCACGAACTACGGCGCCTTCATCGAGCTCGAGCCGGGCATCGAAGGTTTGGTCCACATCAGCGAGATGAGCTGGACGCGCAACGTCCGTCATCCGTCAAAGCTCGTGTCCATCGGCGAGACGATCGAAGCGGTCGTGCTCAAGGTCGATCCGAACGAAGAAAAGATTTCGCTCGGCATGAAGCAGACGGAGCAAGATCCATGGATGGTGTTGCCGCTCAAGTATCCTGTCGGCACGCGCATCTCTGGCAAGGTTCGCAACCTCACGAGCTTCGGCGCATTCGTCGAGATCGAGCCGGGCATCGATGGTCTCATTCACATCTCCGACATGAGCTGGACCAAGCGCGTTCAGCATCCGTCGGAAGTGGTGAAGAAGGGCGATACGGTTGACGTCGTGATCTTGAACATCGACAGCGAAAACAAGCGCATCTCACTCGGCCTCAAGCAGGCAGAGGAAGATCCGTGGCTTCGCATCGGTGAGACCTATCCGGTCGGCACGGAGCTCACGGGCAGTGTCGTGCGCTTGATGGACAAGGGCGTCGTCGTCGACATCGGCAACGACATCGAAGGCTTCGTTCCGCTCTCACAGCTCAACGCGAGCGGCAAGACGGTCGAAAGCCCGGCGGAAGTGGTGTACGAGACGATGCGTCTCGAGATGCGCGTGCTCGAAGTCGATCCGATTCATCGTCGCATCGTCTTGGGCGTCACGAACATCCCAGAAGATCAGCCGCCGCGTCCGGAAGAGCCGCCGAAGATCATCCCGATGGAGTCGGAACACGACATGGGATATCCACCGGTCGACATGTCGGTGATCGACGCCGGCGAGTAAGACAATACCGAATCCGCACACAAGCGCTCTGGCGACCATTGCCAGGGCGCTTTTGCTATCGGCGTAGGCCGCTCCGAATTTCATCACGGGCCTCGGATTGCGTCTCTAATCCGTTCAAATCCGTTTGACCCGTTCAATCGATTTCCAAATCGTTATGGCTTGCCCGAGCGGTAGTCCGCGAGAGACTCTCACGCAATGAGGCGCTATCGTGCCGCCTCAGGCCATAACGACTTGTGAAACGATTGGACGGTTGAAACGGATTTGACGGATGAAAAGCAACGGCAGTGTTTCATTCGTCTCTTTCGTGATGAAATTGGTTCCATCTCGCCTCGGCACCCCGACGATCGGCGCGGAACGCCTGGACGACCCTAGAATCCGCTAGTTGGCGGGAATACCTTCCACGCCTATGACCATGCGAGAGAAGCTCGACCTCCTCGAGCGGCGGATCGCCGAATCAGAGCAGGGCGGCGGCGCGAAGAGAGTCAAGGCGCAGCACGCAAAAGGGAAGTTGTCCGCGCGCGAGCGGCTCGATCTTTTGCTCGACGAAGGTTCGTTCGTCGAGTTCGACCGGTTCGTCGTGCATCGGTCCCACGACTTCGGTCTCGAGGACGAGACATACTACGGCGACGGCGTCGTGACTGGGTACGGCCGCATCGACGGCCGTCTCGTCTACGTCTTCTCACAGGACTTCACCGTCTTCGGCGGCTCGCTGTCGGAATCATTCGCCGAAAAGATCTGCAAGGTCATGGACCTCGCCATGCGAAACGGCGCGCCCGTGATCGGTCTCAACGACTCGGGTGGCGCGCGGATTCAGGAAGGGGTCGTCTCGCTCGGCGGATACGCCGAGATTTTTCTCCGCAACACGTTGGCGTCGGGCGTCATCCCGCAGATCTCGGCCGTGCTCGGGCCGTGTGCCGGTGGCGCGGTCTACTCGCCCGCGATCACCGATTTCATCTACATGACGCGCGGCACGTCGTACATGTTCGTCACGGGTCCGAACGTCGTGAAGACCGTGACGCACGAAGACGTCACGATGGAGCAGCTTGGAGGCGCCGACGCCCACGCCGGTACATCGGGCGTTGCGCACTTCGTTCATGACTCGGAGCCTGCGTGCATCGCGGCGATTCGCGCCCTGTTCCGCTACATCCCGCAGAACAACATCGAGGAGCCGCCGCGTGGGCGCGGCACCGACTCGCGCGACCGCCGCGACGAAGCGTTGCTCGACGTTGTGCCCGACAACGCGAACAAGCCGTACGACATGCGCGATGTCATCTGTCGCGTGGTCGACGACACGGTGTTCTACGAGGTGCAGGCCGAGTACGCGCAGAACATTATTTGTGGTTTCGCGCATCTCGGTGCGTTCAGCGTCGGTATCGTCGCCAATCAACCGGCCGTGCTGGCCGGTGTGCTCGACATCAGTGCGTCGCTCAAAGCGGCGCGCTTCATTCGGTTCTGCGACGCGTTCAACATTCCGATCGTGACCTTCGAGGACGTCCCCGGATTTCTCCCCGGGTTGACGCAGGAGCATGGCGGCATCATCAAACACGGCGCCAAGCTGCTCTACGCCTATTGCGAGGCCACCGTGCCCAAGCTCACCGTCATCACGCGCAAAGCGTACGGCGGCGCGTACGACGTGATGTCGTCGAAACACATTCGCGGGGACTATAACGTCGCGTGGCCGACCGCGGAGATTGCGGTCATGGGTCCTAAGGGTGCGGTCGAAATTCTGTTTCGCAAGGACATCAACGATAGCGACGACCCGCAGAAGGCGACCGACGCGAAGATCGAAGAGTATCGCCAGAAATTCGCGCATCCATACGTCGCCGCCGGACGTGGCTACGTCGACGACATCATCGACCCGCGCGACACTCGACCGCGCCTGATCGACGCGCTCGAGACGCTCCGCACGAAGCGGGACCGCAACCCGCCCAAGAAGCACGGCAACATTCCACTCTGATGGGCGCGCCCTGATGTTCAAGAAGGTGCTCATCGCCAACCGCGGCGAGATCGCGCTGCGCATCATTCGGGCGTGTCGAGAGCTGGGAGTCGCGTCGGTCGCGGTGTACAGCGATGCCGACGCGCG
Organism: Gemmatimonadaceae bacterium; assembly: GCA_036002925.1. Lineage (GTDB taxonomy): Bacteria > Gemmatimonadota > Gemmatimonadetes > Gemmatimonadales > Gemmatimonadaceae > JAQBQB01. Next base: position 14,298 of record DASYSU010000381.1, read on the forward strand.
CGCGCCCCATGTTCGCGAGGCCGACGAAGCGATTCACATCGGCGCGCCGCCGTCGGCTGAGAGCTATCTCAAGGGCGAGCGAATCATCGAGGCGGCCCAGCGACTCGGCGCCGAAGCGATTCATCCGGGCTACGGATTTCTGTCCGAGCGCGAGTGGTTCGCGCGCGCGGTGCGCGATGCGGGCCTCGTCTTCGTCGGCCCGCCCGCTGAGGCGATCGCCGCAATGGGAAGTAAGACCGCGGCACGCACGCTCGCGGTAGCGGCGAACGTCCCGGTCGTGCCGGGAACGATCGAACCACTCAAGGACGCAGCGGAGGCGCGCGCCGTCGCCGATCAATTCGGTTATCCGGTCTTACTCAAAGCCGCGGCAGGCGGCGGCGGGAAAGGCATGCGCCTCGTTCGCGAATCGAGCGAGATGGAGTCGTCGCTCGAGGCGGCGCGCCGCGAGTCGAAGAATGCATTCGGTGACGACGCGGTCTACGTCGAGAAGTACATCGTTGGCCCGCGACACGTCGAGATCCAAGTGTTGGGCGATCAATTCGGCACCATGCTGTCGCTCAACGAGCGGGAATGCTCGGTGCAGCGCCGCCACCAGAAGATGATCGAAGAAGCTCCGAGCGTCGCCGTGACGCCGGAGATTCGTCGCGCGATGGGCGAGACCGCCGTGCGCGCGGCCAGCGCCGCTGGCTACATCAACGCGGGAACGTGCGAGTTTCTGCTCGACCGCGGCGGGAACTTCTATTTCCTGGAAATGAACACGCGGCTTCAGGTCGAGCATCCGGTCACCGAGCTGGTGACCGGCATCGATCTCGTGCAGTGGCAAATGCGAATCGCGTCGGGCGAGCGGTTGCCGTTCAAACAAGAAGACATCGTTCCGCGCGGATGGGCGATCGAGTGCCGGATCACGAGTGAAGATCCGGCAAACGGATTCCTTCCGTCGACCGGCACAATCTCGTATCTACACGTTCCGGCTGGACCGGGCGTGCGCTGGGATGGCGGCATCGAAGTCGGCAGCGAGGTCGGGCTCTATTACGATCCATTGCTCGCCAAGCTCATCGTGCACGCGCCGGATCGCGCGGCGGCCGTCGAGCGGATGCATCGCGCCCTGCTCGAGCTGACGATCGAAGGCGTGGACTCATCGCGCGACTTTCAGCTGCGCGTAATGGAGGACGCGGAATTCCGAAGCGGGGCAATTGAAATTCAGTGGCTGGAACGAAGGCTCGAGTCGCTCACGCGCGTCGCGCCACCAGCCGAGGTGACGCGGCAGGCGGCGATCGCGGCCGCGCTCATCGCGGACCGGGATCGACATGCCGCGAGTCGTCCGTCACCGACAACGCCGTCGATCGGTGCGCCGACGCAGGATGCGTGGACTCGAATCGCGCGACTCGAGGGCTTGCGATGAGCTCCGTCGAGGTGACGATCGAGAGCATCGCCGCCGGCGGCGACGGTATCGCGCGGACCGACGGTGTTGTCGTGTTCATTCCGCGGACCGCGCCGGGCGATCGCGTGCGCGCGACCCTCGACACGCGCAAGCGGTTCGCGCGGGGCGCCGTCGAAGAGATTCTCTCGCCATCCAAAGAACGCGTGCAACCGCTCTGTCATCATTATCGGGTCGACAAGTGCGGCGGCTGCCAACTTCAGCACATCAACTACGAGGCGCAGCTCGAGGCGAAGCGTGCGATCATTCGTGACGCGCTCACGCGCATCGGCAAACGCGCCGTCGAGCTTCCTCACATCGTCGGGGGTGAGAAGCAGTGGCGTTATCGCAGCAAGCTCACGCTCGCTCTTCGCCGACATGGTGACGACGACTGGGTGATCGGCCTACATCCGTACGATGATCCAGTCGGCGTCTTTCAGCTGACGGATTGTCCGATCACCGACGATGCGGTCATGCAGGTCTGGCGACAGGTCATGGAGGCGCGTCCGTTCTTTCCGCCCGCCGACGAGCTTCGCGCCTCGGTCCGCGTGGGAGACGAGGGCGCGTCGATCGTGATGGAAGGCGCCAACGCGTGGCCGGATCGAGCGGCGTTCTTCAATGCTGTTCCCGCCGCGACGGCGCTCTGGTGGAAACCGCTGCACCGTGCCCGCGCGCTCGTCGCGGAACGCGGGGTCTCGAAAAACTTGGCCGGCGCCTCGTTCGCGCAGGTGAATACAGAGGTTGCTCGCGCATTGCACGACTACGTCCTCGATCGCGCGAACGCCTATCGTCCCGAGCGGGTGATCGACGCGTACGCCGGATCGGGTTCCACGGCCGTTCCGCTGGCGAACTCCGGCGCGCGCGTCGTGGCGATCGAGTCCGATCGTGAGGCGGCCGCCGCTTGCGCGGCGCTGCTTCCC
>DASYSU010000382.1:0-10976 GCA_036002925.1 Gemmatimonadaceae bacterium
GTCTCCTCGTCCGTGTGGACGCGGAACGTCGGATCTTCCTCCGACAACTTCGCCAGCGCGATGCCGAGCTTGTCCTGATCCGCCTTGGTCTTCGGCTCGATCGCGACGTCGATGACCGGGTTCGGAAACTTCATCGCCTCGAGGATGATCGGATGATCATCGTCGCACATCGTGTCGCCGGTGCGCGTGTCGCGAAGCCCGATCGCCGCGGCGATGTCGCCACAGCGAACCTCTTCGATCTCCTCGCGCTTGTTGGCGTGCATCTGCAACAGACGGCTGACGCGCTCGCGCTTGTCCTTCGTCGAGTTGTAGACGTACGAGCCCGACTTGAGCGTTCCTGAATAGACGCGGAAGAACGTCAGCTTACCGACGAACGGATCCGTCGCGATCTTGAACGCCAGCGCCGCGAACGGCGCGTCGTCCGACACTGGTCGCTCGGCGATCGTCTCGTCGTGATGCGGCAGATGTCCCTTGATCGCCGGCACGTCGACCGGCGCCGGCAGGAAATCGATGACCGCGTCGAGCAACGCCTGCACGCCCTTGTTCTTGAACGACGCGCCGCAGAGCACCGGGACCATCTTGCCGGCCACGGTCGCCTTGCGAATCGCGCTTCGGATCTCGTCGCACGTCAGCTCTTCGCCGTTCAGATACTTCTCCATCACGCTGTCGTCGTTCGCCACGGCGTGGTCGATCAAGTCGTGGCGCGCCTGCTCCACCGCATCATGATACTCCGCCGGAACGTCGACAATCTCGAACGTCTTGCCGAGCGTCTGCTCGTCGAAGATGTACTGCTTCCGCTCGATGACGTCGATGTGGCCGGTGAACAGCTCACCAGACCCGACGGGCAGCTGCAACGGATACGCGTCCTTCGACAGCCGGTCGCGGATCATCGTCATGCAGCGCGTGAAGTCGGCGCCAACGCGATCCATCTTGTTGGCGAAGATGATGCGCGGTACGCCATAGCGATCGGCCTGACGCCACACCGTCTCGGTCTGCGGCTCGACGCCGGCGACCGAATCGAGGAGCGTGACGGCACCGTCGAGCACGCGAAGCGAACGCTCGACCTCGACCGTGAAGTCGACGTGTCCGGGTGTGTCGATGATGTTGATGCGGTATTCGACGCCCTTTCTGGTCCAGAAGGCAGTCGTCGCGGCGGACGTGATCGTGATGCCGCGCTCCTGCTCCTGCTCCATCCAGTCCATCGTCGCGGTGCCTTCGTGCACCTCGCCGATTTTGTGCGCCTTACCTGTATAGTAGAGAATGCGCTCGGTCGTCGTCGTCTTACCGGCATCGATGTGCGCCATGATGCCGATATTCCGATAGTGATCGAGCGGGGTTGTGCGGGGCATTGGAGATCGGTTGCTAGTTACTGGCTGCTGGTTGCTCATTCGTTCTTCCCTCGGCCGTTCGGCGCAGTTGCCAGCAACCAGAAACCAGCAACCAGAAACCAGAACACCGCCAAGCAAAACGCGGGTGGACCTGACGCCCCAACTGGGACCGGTATCCATCCGCCATCGCCGGGTGTGCTCGTCACTGCTGCGCGAGCGGGGACCCAAGGCGCGACCTGATCCATCTGCTGAGCCGACGAACGTTGTCGTTTCCGCTCAGGATAGGCCGTCTAATTGTCCTGCGTTGCTTTTCGGGAGCCGGAGTACTCGCTCGAGTACGTCAGCCGGAGCAGACCCCTGCGTCATGCAGGCCCATAAGTGTCGGCGCGCAGTTCGCCGATATCGGTAGTGCGGGTGCTACCAGGCCCAAATGATGCGAAGGCCAAAATGCCGTAGCCCCTTGAATTTATTGACAATCAGAGCCGTGTCAACGGGCTTCACCCATGCTTCGTCCAGATGGCCACCGCTCCGCAACGGAGATCCGGTTCGGCGAACTCCGGCGGCATCTCCGACAGCCCCCGAAACACCTCGAGCGCTGAAATATCGTCGAGTCGCATCGAACCGAGCCCGTCCGTTATCGGGTCGGTGCGCCCGGGAAGATCCAACCGATGCCCATCCATGAACCATCCCATGTGACATGGGGCGTTCACCGCACTCCGCGACGTCGCCGTGTTCATCCCGGCACTTCGAGTCGTCTGCATGCTCGCGGTCGATGACGGGTTCCGGACCGACAGGCCCGGAATGCCCTGAAGGAACTCGCCGAGCGTTGCCGCGTTGGCCCTCTCGAAATCCTTTGCGGTGTAGTGAAGACCCGTCCCCAACGCCCGCCGCGTCTCGAAGCTCTCGGCGTCGGAGGCCCGCATGTCGGCGATCGCCGACTTCGGCGCAACTCGGTCCGGTTTGACGTGTTCGACGACAGCGATCTGGTGCAGCGGGTCGCCGACGGCGGAGATCGGGATCTTCACCGTAAACCGCTCGCCCCGCTGCGCGGTGACGGGCGTCGACAAGACCGACTGGTATCCGGGCCGCACGGCCGCGATCTGGAACGCGCCGGCGCGCGTCTCGAGGCTGAATTGGCCGAGTGAATCGGTTGTTGTGTGAACGATGGCCGCGTCGGTCACTGGGTCGACGAGCATGACGGTACCGCGCAGCCGCGCCCCATTAGCATCGTCATATAGTACGCCTCTCACGACGACTTGGGCGCTGGCAACCGATTGCACGAGGCCGACGAGCAGGAGAGCGCGCGCGGGCCTCCATGCGCGCAAGATGAATTGCAAGCCCATGATGCACCCCTCGGACAGTTTCTCCGGGCCCACCCTGAATTGCGACCTGCAATCCATCGTGCTGCATTGACCGACGCACCACGTCGACACGTTTGACACGTGGCCCGGTCCCACCCCACACGCCGACCCGGTACGCGACCGCATAAACGAAGATCGTGCCAGCGCAGCGCGAACGTCGCGTTTTCGTGAGAAAAATGTGACCGACTCATGCGCGATCACGAGAATCGTGACGGCGCGCACACGCGCTCAGTGCGCGGCGACGGTTCCCATGACTCGATGGTAGACGTGCAGATACTTTGTCGCCGACTGCTCCCAGCCGAAGTCGCGCGACATCCCGGCGCGAATCATCTCGAGCCAACCATCCGGCTCATCGAACTGATCGATCGCGCGCATCACGGCGCGCGTGAAATCCTCGGGCGTGTAGTCGTCGAACAGAAACCCAGTCACGCCATCTTCGATCGTATCGGCCAATCCGCCCACGCGTCGTGCGATCGGAATCGTCCCGTATCGCTGGGCACGCATTTGCGTGAGTCCACACGGCTCATAGAGTGACGGCATGAGGCACATGTCGGCACCCGCGAGCAAACGATGCTCGAGCTCATCGCTGAATCGAAGCTCGACGACGATGCGAGTCGGTGCGCGATCCGCCATCGCGGCGAGTGCCTCCTCGTATCGCGGTTCTCCGCTCCCAAGAAAAATGAACTGGGCGTCGAAAGCGAAATAATTCGGGTTGCCGAGGATGAGATCGAGACCCTTTTGAGCAACCAATCGCGCGCTCATCGCCACGATCGGCATCTCGTCGGTTGGCCGGAGACCGATCTCACGCTGCAACGCTTCGCGGCACTCGACCTTTCCGGCCAGCGCGCCCGCGGAATAGTTCGCGGCGAGCAGCGGGTCAGTCGCCGGATCCCACTGGATTTGGTCGATCCCGTTCGCGATGCCGACGAACCGATCGCGCAACGAGACGAACACGCCGTCGAGTCCGAATCCGCCTGCCGCCGTGCGAAGCTCGTGCGCGTGCGTCGGGCTCACGGTCGTCACCGCGTCGGAGAAGACGAGACCGCCCTTGAGGAAGTTGACGCGACCATACCACTCGAGCTGGCGCCAGTTGTAGATCGACGCCGGCAACCCAAGATCCGCCATCGTCGATGGTGGGAAGTGGCCTTGAAACCCCGCGTTGTGGACAGTGAGCACCGTCTTTACGCGACGGTAGGTTTCGTCGGACGCGAAGCGCGTGCGGAGGTACACGGGCGCGAGCGCCGCTTGCCAGTCGTGCGCGTGGAGCAACACGGGCTCCGGTCCCGCGATGGTCGGCAGCGCGGCGAGCGCCGCCATTGTAAAACACGCATAACGACGAGCGTTGTCGAGAAAATCAGATCCTGGCGGGCCGTAGATGTACGGGCGCGCAAAGTACTGATCACATTCAATGAAGTAGACGCGGACTCCCGCGAGTGGGTGATCCGGATCGGCGTTGTGTCGCCAGAGTCGAACCTCCTCCGCTCTCGGACCGACTCTGATGTTGAACGGCGCTCCGACGGGCTCGAGGTCCGCGCCGGTCGCACGTACCGCGTCGTAGAGCGGCATCACGATCGCCGTCCACAGTCCCGACGCGGCCTGATATCTGGCGAGACTGTTCACCGCCTCCCCCAACCCGCCACTCCGCGCGAACGGCGCAAGCTCGGCCGCGAGATGAACGACGCGCACCGCTCGTCCATCGGCCGTTTCGAGCGGCGACGGCGGGGGTGACACCGGGGGGGCCAGGGTGGCGAGCTTTGGCATGACGCTCCTGCGATCGGCGGTCAGATCGCGACCGTCGCACAGAATACGCCGTGCCGTGCGCGCCGTCTACCCGTGAAGCGCGGTCGTCGGTTCGACGGAAGCCACGCGGCGCGCCGGAACGAGAATCGCCGCGAACGACACAATCACCAACACGAGCGTCACCGCCGCGAACGTCACCGGGTCGTTTGCGGTGACGCCATAGAGCGATCCGCGAAGTAGACGCGTCGCCCACGTGGCCGCGATCACACCAAGCACCGCGCCGACAAACACGGGCCGCAGTCCTTGCCAGGTCATCAGACGGACGACATCGCCAGTAGTCGCGCCGAGCGCCATGCGCACACCGATCTCGTGGCGACGCAGCGTCACGAAATACGCGATGACGCTGTAGATCCCGGCCGCGGCGAGCAATAACCCCACTCCGCCCAGCGCGACGAGCAGCTCGAGGTGGAATCGCGATTCGGCAAGCGACTGCGCGAGGCGGTCGCTCATCGTCGCGATGCTGTACACGGGTAGACTCGGATCGATCGACTTGACGGCGGCGCGCACCGTCGGCGTCAGCGAAACCGCGTCGCCCGACGTCGCGCGAACGACTACCGTCATCGTTCGGTTGATCCATCGCCACGCGTCGGGCGGCGCTTGCGCGATCGGGATATAGAACTCGGGCCGAATCTCCTGCGTCGGACCTCCAGTGTGCACGTCCGCGGCGACACCGACGATCGTCTTCCAGCGAGGATCGTCTGGGGAGCCCTCGCAGCAGCTGACGCGCTTGCCGATCGGGTCCTGATTGGGCCAGGCGGCTTTGGCCAGCGCCTCGCTCACCACCATCACTCGAACGTTGCCGCGCGCGTCTTGGTCGTTAATGTCACGCCCGCGCAGAATCGGAATCCGCATCATCGAGATGTAGCCCGGGGAGACCATGCGAAGCCGCGCATCGATCGCGTTCGCGATGCTTTGCTCCTTCCCTTCCGGTACGATTCCGTTCGATCCCCCACCGCCGCCGAGGGGGGCCGACGAGGTGATTGCCGCCGCTTCGACGCCCGGTCGCGCTCGGAGCTCCGTCGCGAGCCGCATGAAGACTTGTTCGGCTTCCGTAGCGGCGCTGGCCGAGTCCGACGCTGGCCGGAGCGCGACGCGTGTCGACAGGAGGCCGCGCACGTCGAAGCCCGGATTGACGTGATTCAAGAAGATCGCGCTCCGAATCAACAGCCCCGCGCCAACGAGCAACGTGAGGGCAATGCTCACTTCCGCGATCACGAGCACGGCCCGCACCCGGTCGCGCGCACTGGCGACCGCCGAGCGTCCGCCCTCGCGCAACGCACCCTGCAAATCACCGCGCGCCGCGCGAACCGCAGGCACCAACCCGAACACGATCGCGCTGAATACCGCAAGCGCGAGCGCGAACAGCAGCGCAACGCCGTCGAGTCGCGTCGCGGCCAGACGTGGGATCGAGGCCGGCGCCGCACCAATGAGGACGTGAATGCCGAGCCAGGCGAGTGCGAGCCCGACGATCGTGGCCAAGAGCGCCAATACCAAACTCTCGGTGAGCAGCTGTCGAACGATTCGACCGCGGCCGGCACCGATCGCCGTGCGGATCGCCAACTCCTTGGAGCGCGCCGCGCCCCGGGCGAGCAACAGGTTCGCCACGTTGCCGCAGGCGATCAACAACACGCACATCACCGCGCCGAGCAACACGAGCAGGCGCGCGCGATAGTCGCCGATCACAGCCTGGGAGAAATCTTGAAGGTGGATCCCCGACACTTTGTTCGTCGCGGGAAACTCGGCGCTCAGCTGTTTCGCCACGACGTCCATCTCGCGCTGCGCCGACCCGATGGCGACGCCCGGCTTGAGCCGGCCGACAACGGTGAGATAATGCTCGTCGTGAAACACGAGCTGGGCCGGGGTGAAAGCGATCGGCGCCCAAAGGTCTTCATGCGAATCAGTTGGGTCGAACGACGCGGGCATCACACCGACAATCGTCACTGGTCGGCCGTTCATCGTCATCGTGCGGCCAACGATGTGTGCCGACGCGGCGAAGTTGCGTCGCCAGAATCCATCGCTCAGCACAACGACGCCGTCGTGCCCCGGTTGATCCTCGTCGCTAGTGAACACGCGCCCGAGTTGCGGATTGACGCCATACAACGAGAAAACGTTGGCCGTCGCGTACGCGGCCGTGACTCGGTCCGGAGAACCGTCCGCGGCGATCGTCACGCCCTTGAACTGAAACGCGCCGAGCTGCGCGAGACTCCTCGATCGACGTTGCCATTCGGCATAGTCGCCCACCGCGACGCCGCCGTCGCCGAACTTCCAGTGTGTAAACGCGAATACGAGCTCGTTGGGCCGGGGATATGGAAACGGTCGGAGCACCACAGACTCGACGGCGCTGAAGATCGCGGTCGTGGCGCCTACTCCCAGCGCGAGCGTAATCACGGCGACGATCGTGAAGCCCGGCGCCTTGAGCAGCTGGCGCAAGGTGAAGCGAACATCGTGCGCCAACTCACCCAAATATTCAGTCGTCACCATCTTGCGCTCCCGTTGGTTGCCGATGTTGCGACACTCGGCGTTGACGCCGGCGATGTCGCCGAACTTCGCGATCGCCGCCGCTCGCGCTGCGGCCGGGTCCATCCCTCGCGCGATGTACTCGCGCGTGCGCATCTCGACGTGGAACTCGAACTCGGCGTCGACTTCGTTCTCGACGCTCGCTTTCCAGAGCGGGGACCCCAGCTGGCGTCCCCCACGTCCTAGGCGAGGCATTCGATCAGCTCGACGGCGCGAGCACAGTGGACACCGCGCGAGCGAATTCCGCCCACTCCGCGCTCTCCGCCTTGAGTTGCTTCCGCCCGCGAGCGGTCAGCGTGTAGAACTTCGCTTTGCGTCCGAGCTCCGACATGCCCCATTCGGCTTCGATCCACCCTTTGCGCTCCATCCGGTAGAGTGCGGGATAGAGCGAGCCCTCCTCCACCTGGATGGCGTTCTTTGTGGTGTCCTCGAGCCAACGCGCGATGGCATATCCGTGTCTCGGGCCCCAGCTCAGGGTTTTGAGCACGAGCGCGTCGAGCGTGCCGTGCAGGCGGTCCTTCGTCTCAGTGGCGGGCATTGGTCTCGTTGCCTAGACAGTCTTGGCTACGATACGGGCCGATACTTAGACTGTCAAGGTATCGCGAGATCGTGCGTCAGGGCGCGGCCGTAAAAATTGTGAGAGAGTAGTCGGCGCTTAGCTTGGCCGATGTCTATGCTTCACGATGATCGCGAAAACCCGTCGCCGCGGCGCACGTTGTGCCTTGCAATGGGTAGAGCGAAGCAAGATCGAACGGGTGTTTCTCAATTCCGTGAGCGCATACTCCGACGTATTGGCTGGCGCGAGGCGGGTCCTCGACGCTAACTGGCGAGAAGGCCGCACACCTAGCGGACTCGTCTTCGGCTACACGTGCCCGGACGCGGTGAAGTACCCAGATCAGTTTTTCTGGGATTCGTGTTTTCATGCGCTGGCATGGAATCATGTCGATCCGCGGCGTGCGATGCGCGAGCTTCGCTCGCTCGGCGCGGCCCAGCAGCCGTCGGGCGTGATCGGACACACGACGTTCTGGCAACGACCCGTTCGACCATCTCGCGCCTTCACGTACAACGTGCTGCACCGGCGCGCATTTCAAACCGCTACGATTCAGCCGCCACTCCTTGGTTGGGTCTGGGCGGAGGTCGCCGAGCGGTCGGGCGACGCGCGCTTCGCGGATGAAGGCCGTGCGATCGTGCAGCGGTTTCACGAGTTCCTCGAACGAGAGCGCGCCGACAACGACGGGTTGATTGGTATTCTGCAGCCCGACGAAACGGGCCTGGACGCCACGCCCGCGTACGACCAGCCACTCGGCTGGCGCAGTCATCCCAGAGTCGGCTTCCTCGCGCTCCAGGCGTTCAACCGACGGCGCGGCTTCGACTATCGTCGCGTCGTTGCCGACGGCGGGTTCCACGCCACCGACGTCCTCGTGAATACCGCGTGGATCCTCGGCTGGGAGGGACTCGCTCGACTGGGGCAGGCACGCGCCGCGGGCCGCGCCGAACAGCTTACCTCGGCGTTCGTGCAGCGGTTGTATGATCGCGACGCGGGAATTTTTTTCGCCGAGGGTCCGGCCGGCGAGATGCTGCGTGTGAGCACGTGGGCCGGGCTGGCGCCGCTCGCGATCGATCGGTTGCCGGCCGACATCGGCCACCGGATCGTCAACGAGCATCTTCTCAATCCAAAATCCTTTTGGCTCCGCTATCCCGTCCCGAGTACCGCGGCGACCGAGTTGAGCTTCGTTCCGGGCAGCAACCGGTACTTATGGATCGAGCGTTATTGGCGCGGTCCAACGTGGCTTTTCTCGACATGGTTCATCCTGCGCGGTTTGCAGCGACTCGGCTACGCGGCCGAGAGCAGGCACTTGGCCGACCGGACGATCGCACTGATCAGACAATCGGGATTTCGAGAGTACTTCAATCCAATCACGGGCGAGGGCATGGGAGCGCGCAACTTCGCGGTGTCGACGATTGCCGTGGAATGCGCAGCGATTGCCGAGCGCGTGCCGGATATCAGGCAATCGGTGGCTTGAGCTCGAGCCGCGGGGAACGCCGCGCTCATTCGATCCGGTGAGCCGCACTTTGATTGCGCGCGCTGAGTCGGCGTGACGCATTGTAGGGCACCACTCTTTCATCACTGTAGAGGCCCTGCATGACGACTCATGATCTCGACGGCGTTCTCGCCGCACTGAATCACCATCAGCAACGCGCGACGTACGGCGCGGTCGCCGCCCTGCTCGGGCAAACGCCGCGGCTCCTGATGCACGGGCGTCCGCGCGCACAGGACAATTCATGGATCGTTTCCAAGACCACCGGCCGGCCGACGGGCTACGCGGATGGCGACGTTCATCCCAATCTCACAGTGAATGAGACTGTGCTCGCGACGCGTGAGGAGCTCGCGTCGTTCCTGGCCAGTTGCGAGCAGCCAGCGGCGGTATAGGCAAAAGCAAAACATCCCGCCGAGTCTGACTCGGCGGGATGTTTTCGTTTGAATCGAAGCCTACCAGCGGTAGTGCGCGAACGCTTTGTTGGCGTCAGCCATGCGGTGCGTGTCTTCCTTCTTCTTCACCGCGTTGCCTTCGCCCTTTGACGCCGCGATGATCTCGGCGGCGAGCTTCTCGGGCATCGACTTCTCGTTGCGATCGCGCGAGTACGAGATGAGCCAACGCATCGCCAAAGCGGTCCGCCGCTCGGGGCGGACTTCGACCGGCACCTGATAGGTGGCACCGCCCACGCGACGGCTCTTGACCTCGACGACCGGCTTGAGATTGGCCAGCGCCTGCTTGAAGATGTTGACGCCCGGCTGACTCGTTCGCGACTCCACGAGGTCCATCGCGCCGTAGAAGATGCGCTCGGCCGTTGACTTCTTTCCCTGGAGCATCATCGCGTTGATGAACTTCGAGACGGTCTGGCTGTCGTAGCGCGCGTCGGCGAGAACGGGGCGCTTTACGGAACTCTTACGGCGGCTCACTTCTTACCTCCCGCACCGCCCTTGGGCTTCTTGGTGCCGTACTTGGACCGGCTCTGGTTGCGGCCGTTGACGCCGGACGCGTCGAGCGAGCCGCGAACGATGTGATAGCGAACGCCCGGCAGATCCTTCACGCGACCGCCGCGCACGAGCACGATCGAGTGCTCCTGCAGGTTGTGTCCTTCGCCGGGAATGTAGGCAATGATCTCGAAGCCGTTCGTCAGACGAACCTTGGCGACCTTGCGCAGCGCCGAGTTGGGCTTCTTGGGAGTCGTGGTGTAGACGCGGGTGCACACTCCGCGGCGGAACGGATTCGACTTGAGCGCCGGCGACTTTTCCTTTTTGAGGACGTCGCGTCGGCTGCGACGAACGAGCTGATTGATCGTTGGCATGTAAGACGGAAGAGGTCCTGAACGGGATAGCCCCGTGGCTGCACTTCCCTCGACCGAAAGTGGCCGGGGGAGACTGGGAAAGGTAGATAAGTCGCCAGCGGGTGTCAACTTAGCCGCGCACCAGGGTAGTGGGCTCGTTTCACTGTAACAGTCTTGTGGGGTCCATGAGGCCCAGCATTTCTTCGACGGACCAAACGTGATCGGTGAGACCGCACGCCATCGCGGGTGTCGTCTTAATTCCGTTCGCTGCTTTGGTCAGCGTCTGGTGCGCTCTACAAAAGTTATAGTGCATCATGTGAATCGCGAAGGCGTGCGCGTGGTTCTCAGCCTTCTTGGAAAAGCCATTCGTCAGTCTGGTCATGCGACGAATGCCCATGCGAATAGTCAAATTGGCGCGCTCGACATACGACGTACTCACCTTCGACATATCCGGCTTGCCCATGATCGGCGCTTTGACGGCACCCGTGCAAACCATCGGACTATACCGGCGCTGATTGTCCGTCTCATCAATCGGCTGACCGTAGGTCTTCACCAATTGCGCGTAGTCGGTGCCGCCCCAACCAAACGCCTTCTCGACCGCCGTCATATACCAGCGCAAGCCATCGGTCGTTAACTGCAC
>DASYSU010000383.1:0-19951 GCA_036002925.1 Gemmatimonadaceae bacterium
GGTGTTCACCGCGGCGCCGGTGCTGGGCGCCAACACGCGATCGATCAACGCGTCCTTACTCAGCTTGTTGTAGTACGTCACCTCGAACGTGACGCGGTTTCCAAGCAGCCGCGAGTCGAACCCTGTCTCGAACTCCGTCGATTTCTCCGGCCGGAGATCGGGATTGCCGAGCAGATTCGTGCGCTCGCCGCTGATGTCGGCGCCGGCGATGCTCGTGAGCACCGTCTGAATGGTTCGCAGCGCATCGGTCTGGCCTGGCTGCACACCGGACGAGCCCCAGGAAGCGCGAAGTCGCAAGTTGTTGAGGCCCTTGATCGACGGGAAGAAGCTCTCGTCCGACGCGACCCACGACGCTGACGCCTTGGGGTAGTACACGCGCTGGAAGTTCGTGCCGAACGCGCTGTTCTGATCGGTGCGGACGGCGCCGGTCAGGAACAGCCGATCGCGTATGGCGAGCTGCTCTTCCACGAAGAGACCCAGCGTCTTCGAGAGCGAGACCGCGTTCGTGATGTTGGGCGTGGTGCCTTGCGATGGCGTCTGCGCGCCTGGCGGAAGAATCGATCCGTTGGCGTTCACTCGATCCAGATCATAATTCCCGTACTGCGCGCCCACGGTGTTCTTGAGGCCGATGGCTGACGTGGCCTGCCATGTCGCGGTGCTGCTCACGTTGGCGGAAAAATTTCGTACGTTTGCGCGTTGATCGGTCGCGAAACCCAATCGATTCGTCGCAAAATCGGGGCATTGCGCAACTCGGCAGAGCTGCGCCTCCTGTCTATCCGCGAGGTCCAAACCGACGTCACCACGATTTGCGAGCCAACTGAACGGACGCCAATTCGCATTCGCACTGCCGATGAACCGCTGGACGCCCTGCGTGGTCGTGTACTGGAAGATTTCGGCCGGTGTGAAGCTGGCATACCCCATCAGCGGTTGACCGAGCGATCCGATTCCGGTGTAGCCCGGGCCGGCCGACTTGTAGCCGGGGCCCGTCTCACCATTGTACCAAAAGCTGTTGACGTTGTTGTCGACCTGCGGCAACCTGCTGTCGGTTTTGATGTAGCCGGTTTGCAGCGACAGATCGAGGGTTGGCGAAACGGCCGAGTTGAGGTTGAGCCGGAACGATGACTTCTGTAGCACCTCGGGGCGATTCCATTCGCCCAGGATCGGCGTCTTGAACGAATCGAGCTCGCGCTTCGAGAACGGCGGCAATGCGAGTGGGCCGTTCTCGTTCTCGAACGATCCACTGCTGAAGAAGCGGACCGCCTCCGAACCTCCGCTCAACTGAGCGCCGTACTCGTTACGCCACCCGTCTTTGATCGGCGAAAGATCGGGATCATTGAACACGTTGACGCTCGAGACGCTGTCCATGATGCAGGTCGCACCGGTCGCACTCGCGCTAACGGAAAGTTCCTTGAGTAAGCATTTGCGCTGCGCGGTAGCTCCCGGACTCTTGCCGAGAATGGCGTACATGCCGGGATAACTGTTCTTGTCCTGAACCTTGCCTTGCTCGCTATAGACATTCCATCGCTGAGCACCGGCTTTGCCCTTCTTGGTCGTGATGACGATGACGCCGTTGGCCGCCGCTGTTCCATACAGCGTTGCTGCCGACGGTCCCTTCACGATTTCGATGTTCTCGATGTCGTCGGGATTGAGGTCGTTCACCCGACTTGGCTGCGTGCCACCGACGCCAATGCTGTTGTTGTTTGCCGTCGGGTCGTTGCTCGTCAGTCGAATTCCGTCGATGACGTAGATCGGATCGTTCGACAACGAGAGCGACGCGGTTCCGCGCACGCGGACGCGGCTGCCGGCACCCGTCATGTTGCTCGGAAGCACTTGCACACCCGGCGCCTTGGCGACAAGCAGATCACCCATCTGATGGATGGGCGCATTGGCCACGATCTTGGAAACGTCGAGGCTCGAGACCGCGTTTCCGAGCTCGGTGCGGCGCTGCTCGCCGGTCGCGGTGGTGACGACTTCCTCGAGTCGAACGACCGTTTGCGTCATCGTGAAATCGAGGGTCACCGATTCACCGGCTGTGGTGCGCACCGACTTCTTCTGCTCGGTGTAGCCGACGCGAATGACTCGAATGTCCACATTCCCCACCGGGACATTGCGGACCGTGTACTTGCCGTCAGCCGCGGAGGAGGTGAACTGTGACGTCCCAAGCACGATTATTCGCGCTTCCTGGATCGGTTGCCCAGACGCTTGATCGGTGATGCGGCCAGTGACTGTGGCCTGCTGGGCAGCGGCGGATGCCGCTCCGAGCATGACCGGCAAGATCACGGTGAGACACGAACGTGGAATCGCTACGCGTCGCATGTTCGACTTCCTTTGCCCGATGGTGAAAGGTTGAAGCAGCTGCACCGGACCATCTCGCTACTAATCGCGCGCTCTCGGACCAAAGGGGTGGGTCGCAATAAAACGCCACGACCGTCCGAGATCCTTCATGGCTCAAGTGACTTTCGGTCGAGTAACCCCGTGAGCCTTCCGTCTGGTCACATCGCGTCCTTCCACGACAGCCAACGCCTGCAACTGGCCTAACTCACTGTCGCATCGAAACGTGCGCCGGGAGCATTCGAGGTATTCACTCAGCGAGTTTGAACCCTGGTAAACTCGGCGAGCTCCTTCCCAGTTCCCGATCTCGGACACAAGGCCGGTCGACGAAAGCGGCGAACCGCGATGGTGCTTGGTAGAGTTGGCTGGACGTGCGTAGGGGCGATTGTATCCGGTATCCGGCCAGACCGCAAGGGCACGGCGTTGCCGTGGTCCGTCGCCAAAACGGCTCAGAATGAACCTGCCGCCGGACCGTCAATCACCGGCGAAGTGCGGATCCTCGTCGGCACCGACGACGCTCATGTCGATCAACGTCGTGAGCGCGGCAGCGTCGAGCTCCGGCATGTCACCACCACCAAAGTCGAGCGACAACTGCCGGACTGGAATGAACGATCGGCGATGGTGCGGGGTGACGCCGTGCGCAGCCAGACCCTTGAGATGAGCCATCGTGCAGTAGCCCACATTCCGCTCCCACAAATAATTCGGATACCGGCCGGCCAGCGCTTGCATGATACGATCGCGCGTCACCTTCGCGATGATCGACGCGCACGCGATCGTGTAGCACACGTCATCACCGCCGACGATCGCCGTATGCGGCGTGTCGAGCGTGCGAAATGGTTTCCCATCGACGAGCACGTGGTTGGGCACCACGCTCAAGCGCGATAGCGCGCGCCGCATGGCAACGACCGTCGCTTGATAAATGTTTACGCGATCGATCTCACGGACCGACGCGGCGCCGATGCCAATGGTGATCGCGCGCGCGCGAATCTTCACCGCCAAGCGCCGCCGTTGATCCGGCGACAAGCGCTTCGAGTCGTCGACACCGGCAATGGCGCGAACGTCGGGCGGCATGATGACGGCGCATGCGACAACGGGGCCGGCAAGCGGGCCCCGTCCAACCTCATCAACTCCGGCGATCAACGGCCCGACGGTTCTCCGGAGCTCCCGCTCAACGGGCTTCCACCGATCGCGCGCCATGCGTCGCGCCGGCGATTACTCGGCGACGCCCGTCTCTGGCACGGACACGCGCACCTTCTTTTCGCGAATGCGGGTCGCTTTGCCGGTGAGGTTGCGGAGGTAGTACAGCTTGGCGCGACGCACACGTCCACGACGCACAACGCTGATCTCGGCGAGCATTGGGCTGTGCACCGGGAAAATGCGCTCGACGCCGACGCCGTTCGAGATCTTGCGGACCGTAAACGTCTCGCTGACGCCGCTGCCACGGCGCGCGATGCACACGCCCTCGAACGCCTGAATGCGCTCCTTCTCGCCTTCCTTGACGCGCACGTTCACGCGCAACGTGTCGCCCGCGCGAAACGGCGGGACGTTACGAAGCCACTCTTTTTGGGTTTCAATGAAGGGATGCATATGACGCTCGGGGCCAGGGAGGCCCGGTGAAAAACCGTTCAGGTGGAGACCTGTGATATTAAGCGATGAGTCGGGCGAAGTCTAGTACGGGACGTGGTTTAGGCGTCCGATCCCGGCTTCCCGCCGTCGTTACGCCGGGACGTGAGACGATTCCCCTCTTCCCGGCGCCATTCAGCGATTCGCTTGTGGTCGCCCGACAACAGCACCTCGGGCACCGCGTGCCCGCGGTAGACGGGGGGCCGCGTATAGCTGGGAGCGCTGAGATCGCGCTCGAAGAAGGAATCGCCGCGAGCGCTGTCCAGGTCGGACATGGCTCCCGGCAGCAGGCGAACCGTCGCGTCGATCACGGCGAGTGCCGCCGGTTCGCCGCCGCTCAGGACGAAATCCCCGAGCGAGATCTCCTCGGTGCCTAGAAAATCCGCGACGCGCTGGTCGACGTCCTTGTAGTGACCGCAGAGGATCGTCAATTCGGTGCCGCCGGCGAAGCGGATCGCGTCCGCCTGCGTGAAGGTTCTGCCGCGCGCCGACATCAACACGATGGGCGCCGACGCCCCAAGCGCTTCGACAGCTTCGAAGAACGGCTCGGGCTTCATGACCATTCCCGCGCCGCCTCCATAGGGATAGTCGTCGACCGTGCGATGCCGATCGTGTGTGTAGTCGCGCAGATCGATTACGCGATACTCGACGCCCCCCGCTTCCCTCGCGCGGGCCGGGATGCTCAGGCCGAGCGGTCCCGAAAAGAATTCGGGGAAAATGGTGACGACGTTGATGCGAAGCATCACTCGAGCAAGCCGAGTGGTGGATCGATGCGGATGACGCGCGCGTGGCGGTCGACGCTCGTGACGACGCGATCATATGGAATCATGATCGAGCCGCGCTCGCGCGCCACGTCGAGCGTGAGCCCCTGCGGGAGCTCGAATACGTCAGTAACCACTCCAACGAGGCCACCCGACTCGAGCTCGACGCGCATTCCGGGGATCTCGTGGATGTAGATCTCGTTCTCCGCCGGCGGCACGAGCTCGTCGGCCGGCGCAAGGAGAAAGCGGTCGCGCCACAGGTCGGCCGTGTCACGGTCGGCGATCTCGTCGAAGCGCACGATGTAGCCGCCCTTGAACGGCGTCGACGACGTGATGTGCAATTCGCGACGGTCCTTCGTCGGATCACCCGTGGTCGTGCCGGCAATGACTCGGCGCCCGGCTGAGAAGACGGCGGCTCCGTCGTCACTCAACGCTTCCACGACCACGGCGCCGTTGACTCCATGAGCCTTCCGGACACGACCCACGATGATCAGCATATCAGTGATCAGTAATCAGTGATCAGTCGTGAGCTGACCTGCTCAGTTTTCAGCCGTCAGTCGTTAGTCGACAGTTGACAACTGCAACTGAGAACTGAGCACTGAGCAGGTCAGCTCACGACTGATTACTGAAGACTCAGGACTGAACAGCCTCGCTGTCCCCCACCGGCACCGCTGTCGCCGTCAGCTTCTGACCGACGCGGCTCTCATGGCGTGTCTTGAGCACGCCCGCCTTGCGAAGGAGTGAGCGAACCGTGTCGGTCGGCTGCGCGCCGTTGTCGAGCCAGTAGTTCACGCGGTCGTTCTTGAGGTTGAGCGCCTGCTCGCCCTGACGAGGAGCGTACTGGCCGATCACTTCGATGAACTTGCCGTCGCGCGGGCTGCGCGAATCGGCGACGACGATGCGGTACGTCGGCTGCTTCTTGCGGCCGGTGCGACGCAGGCGAATCTTGACCATCAGTAACTCCTCATTGGGGTTCTGGTACTGCGCCGGGCTCCTCGCGATCCGGACATTTTCCGGACGCACCCGGGATCCAAACGGTGGAACGGTGCTAACGCATGAACATGTTCGGCTTGAACTTTCCGCCGCCGCCCGGAAGGTTCGACGCCTTTTTCATCATCTTCTGCATCTCACGGAACTGCTCGAGCAGACGGTTCACTTCGCTGATCGGACGACCCGATCCCTTCGCGACGCGCGCTCGACGTGAGCCGTTCATGAGCTCGGGCTTCTTTCGCTCGTCGAGCGTCATCGACAACACGATGGCTTCGACGTGCTTGAGCCGCTTGGGGTCGGCCGACTTCACTTGCTTGAGCATTTTCGAATTCACGCCCGGCAACATCTTGAGCAAGCCTTCCAGCGGACCGAGCCGCTCGATCTGCTTCATCGCGCCAAGGAAGTCCGTCAGGTCCATTCCCTCCTTGCGGACCTTCTTCTCGAGACGCTTGGCCTCGTCCTCGTCGAACGCGGTCTGAGCCTTTTCAACCAGGCTGACGATGTCACCCTGCTGAAGAATGCGGCCCGCCATTCGGTCGGGATGGAACTCCTCGAGTGCGTCGGACTTTTCGCCCACGCCGACGTACTTGATCGGCTTCTTCGTGACACCATAGATCGAGAGCGCAGCGCCGCCCCGAGCGTCGCCATCCATCTTGGTGAGGATCACACCGGTGACGTGCAGCCGCTGGTCGAAGCCCTGAGCGATCTTCACGGCGTCCTGTCCGGTCATGCCGTCGGCGACGAGCAGAATTTCGTCGGGATGGATGGCGGCCTTGAGACGCTCGAGCTCCTGCATCATCTCGTCGTCGATCTGCAGGCGGCCGGCGGTGTCGATGATCACCACACGGTCGCGTGCGCGTCTGGCCTGCTCGATCCCCGCTCTGGCGATCCGCACGACATCTTGCGTTCCGCGCTCGGCGTACACGGGAACGTCGAGTTGCTGCCCGAGCGTCTCGAGCTGGTCGATCGCCGCCGGGCGATACACATCGCACGCGACCAGTCGGGCTGGACGGTTTTCGCCTTTGAGCCGTCGGGCGAGCTTTGCCGCGGTGGTCGTCTTGCCGGAGCCTTGCAGCCCGACCATCATGATGACGGTCGGCGGCACCGCGCTGAGCTTGAGTCCCTCGCGACGCTCCCCGAGCATCGCGGTGAGCTCGTCATAGACGATTTTGACGAGTTGTTGGCCAGGCGAGACGGTGCGAAGCTGGGTGACGCCGACCGCCTTCTTCTCTACGCGCTCGAGAAACTCTCGGGTGAGCTGGAAATTGACGTCGGCCTCGAGCAGGACGCGACGTACCTCACGAAGGCCTTCTTTAATGTCGGCTTCGGACAGGACGCCGCGACCACGAAGACGCGCGAAGGTCGCTTCAAGTTTTTCTGACAGCTCGTCGAACATAGACTGGGAAAGATACCCGCGGCGGCGGCCTGATTCAAGCCGCGCACCACTCGCTATTGGCTTCTCGCTGTTATACTTACGGGTTGGAATGTGACCGCGTTCCAACCCACCAATCCATAGCCAGCATCCCGCCGCAAAACATGGCCAAGGCTCAGCGCAAGGACGATATCCTCAAGTCGGAACTGCCGCCTTCTCTTCCCCTGATGGCGCTGCGATCGACAATCGTGTATCCGCTCGGTACCATCGCAGTGCAGATGGGCGCACCGGAGAATCTTTCGCTGCTCCGCGCGCACGAAGAATCCGGCTTGATCGTAGCCTTGGTAGTCGCGAGCGGCGATCACGATGAGCCCATCGACAACGCGCGCTTTCGCGGACGCGTCGGCGTCGCGGCGCGAGTCCACGAGCGAATCAATCTGCCTGGCGATACGGTGCAGATCACGCTCCAAGGTCTACGACGCATCGTCATCGAGGATATGGAGCAAATCGAGCCGTATCCGATCGCCACGATCCGAGCGGCGCGAGAGACACCGCCCGACCCGAACGAGATCGACGATCTCGTCGCGCGCGTGGTGTCGGCGGCCGAAACGCTCGCCGAGTTGATCGATCGTATTCCGGACGAGGTGCCGGCGATCCTCAAGATGAACGTCTCCGATCCCGGCCGCTTCGCCGATCTCGCGGCGACGAACATGAACCTGCGGATTGCCGACAAAGACGAAGTGCTTCAGCGACTCGACGTCGGCCAGCGTCTTCGCTTCATCCTCACACGACTCGAGCGGGAAGTCGGGCGCGCACGAGTCATGGAAGACGTCAAGCGCCAGACGGAGATCAAGATCGAGCAGCACCAGCGCGAGTTCTATTTGCGTCAACAGCTCCGCGCGATTCAAGCCGAGTTGGGCGAGGCTGATCCGGGCGAGAAGGAAGCGATCGATCTTCTCAAAAAGATCGAAGAGGCCAAGCTTCCCGATAAAGTGGCGCAGGAGGCGCGCCGCGAGACGGAACGCATGCGGATGTTGTCGCCCGCGTCGAGTGAGTATCAGGTCGTGCGAACCTATCTCGATTGGGTGCTCTCGCTTCCGTGGAACAAGCGCTCGGGCGAAGAGGAGATCGATCTCAAGAAGGTCGGGGCCTCGCTCGACGACCGGCACTACGGCCTGGACGAGGCGAAGGAACGCATCATCGAGTATCTCGCGGTGCGCAAGCTTCGCGGCGGCGATCCGCACGGTCCGATCCTCTGCTTCGTCGGACCGCCGGGAACCGGCAAGACGTCGCTCGGCGAAGCGATCGGGAAAGCGATCGGGCGTGAGTTCTATCGCATCTCGGTCGGCGGCGTGCGCGACGAGGCGGAGATTCGTGGCCATCGACGCACCTACGTCGGCGCGATGCCGGGGTTGATCATCCAGGCGCTTCGGCGCGTCGCGGTGAAAGATCCCGTGTTGATGATCGACGAGATCGACAAGATGTCGGGCGGCGGACCAAGCGGCGATCCGACGGCGGCGATGCTCGAGGTGCTCGATCCGTCGCAAAACAATTCGTTCGTCGACCACTACCTGAATCTGCCGTTCGATCTCTCCCAGTGTTTGTTCATCTGCACGGCGAACAATCTGTACGACATCCCGGCGCCGCTCCGCGATCGTATGGAGATCATCAAGATCGCTGGCTACACGATCGAGGAGAAAGTCGAGATCGCGTGGCGCTATTTGCTGCCACGGCTTCTCGAGGAGCACGGGATTTCGGACAAGGACCTTCAGTTCACCGACGAATCACTGTCGTTCATCTCCAACCGGTACTCGCGCGAAGCCGGCTTGAGAAACTTCGAGCGCAATCTCGCCGCGATCATGCGCAAGCGCGCGCGTGCGAAGGCGGAGGGTGAGGAAGGCGCGTGGATCGTCGACGTCGAGAAGGTGGAGGAAGTGCTCGGCATTCCGCGCTACGCGGTCGAGGAGGCGGAAAAGATTCCCGAGGTGGGTGTCGTGACCGGTCTCGCGTGGACATCGACGGGCGGCGACATCATGCTGATCGAGGCACTCCGTATGTCAGGCCAGGGCCGCCTCACCGTCACCGGTCAACTCGGCGACGTGATGCGCGAGTCGGTCGACGCGGCGTACTCGTACGTTCGCTCGCGGGCAAAGCAGCTCGAGATCGACGACAGCGTGTTTCGCGAGAGCGATCTACACATCCACTTGCCCGCCGGCGCGATTCCGAAGGACGGTCCGAGCGCTGGCATTACACTCACCTTGGCGATCGCCAGCGCATTGAGCGGCCGCCCGGTGCGGCGCGATCTCGCGATGACGGGTGAAGTCACGTTGCGCGGAAAGGTGCTGGAGATCGGCGGCGTGAAGGAGAAGGTGTTGGCCGCGTATCGCTCGGGATTGCGCGAGGTGATCATGCCCAAGGCGAACGAGAAGGATCTCCGCGACATTCCTGACGAAGTCAAAGCGCACATGATGTTTCGGTTCGTCGAGCGGATGGACGAAGTGCTTCGCCTCGCGCTGCTGCCCGCCGTGTCCGACGAGCTGGGCGACGAAGTCCAACCGGAGCCGTCGCCGCCGGGGTTGGCCGGTCTGGCCGACGCCGCGATCCGCGAGGAGCGCGAGCGCGAGCCGGTCTCGAGTCAGGTCGGCGCGTAAGACGGTGGAACGGTCGAACGGACGCTCGCTGTCGCTCGCTTGAACGGTGGAACGCTAAGGCGGTTTCGTTCCACCGTTCCACCGTTCGACCGTTCCACCCTCTCCTACGAGAGCACCGCGAGCTCCGATCGCGCGGCAACACCGCCGCACTCGAGACACGTCGCACGCGTCGGCTCGATGATCACATGCGACGTGATGCGCCCGCAGTCCGGGCACCGCGCGGTGATCTTCGGCTGGACGACCGTCTGCAGTCCGTTGCGCACCAGACGCGCGGCCATCACGGTTGGCGACGTCGCACCGATGGGACAGAGATGGCCGGTGCATGCCTCGCCGATCTCGAGACAGACGATCTCGGAGTCGTGCAGGTTGGCGTGCCCATCCTGCGACGGCTGGTCGGTCACGATGATTTGAACGTCCTTGTCGCAGGCGGAGCAGTAGGCGAGTTGGGGCTGCATGATTGTCCTCCGCGTGATGCGTGTCAGTCTAGAGCGTGAGAGTGGAAGGGATGCGAGTCATGGCCAGGATCACGCGGCGCCCATGCCCGCGAACCCCATGAACGCGAGCGAGAGTGCAGCGGCAATCATGAAGACCAACGCCGGTCCGCGAGCGACTGCGGGAATCGGCGCGAGGTCCGTTCGTTCGCGAATGCCACCAACGAGCGACAACACGGCAGTGATTCCCAACCCCCCGCCAGCCGCGAACATGAGTCCTTGAGGTAACGTGTAGCCGCGATTCGTTTGGAAGATCGTCATGCCGAGCACCTGGCTGTTGCTCGCGATCAACGGCAGGAAAATGCCCAGCTCGCGGTAGAGCGAGGGGCTCGTCTTCTTCACGAACAGCTCGACGATTTGCACGATCGACGCGATCGCCACAACGAAGGCAATCACGCGCAGAAATGGCGCGGTGGCGAGCACGAACGTGTTGAGCACCCACGCCGCGAGGCTCGCCAACACCATCACGAATGTGGTCGCGAGCCCGAGTCGCAGCCCGGTATCGCTCTTGTTCGTCACGCCGATGACTGGGCAGAGTCCGAGGAAGTAGACGAGGACGAAGTTCGTGACGATCGCCGCCGAGACGAAGATCCAAAAGAGATTGCTCATACGAGTGCGACCTCTGGTTCCGGTGTTTCGCGCGCCGTTGTCTTGACGTCGGCCTCAAGGGCGCGCGCGATCCGTTCGCGCGTCCGCCTCCGGAGGTCACGCCAGTTGGCCGCGAGCAGCAGGACACCGATCATGAAGAAGCCGCCCGGCGGCAGCATCATCACCACCCAGGGCTCGAATGACTTCGGCATGACGTGAAGGCCAAGGAACGTTCCGTTGCCGAGCACCTCGCGAGGAATGCCCATCATCAGCAGCGCGATGGTGAACCCGGTGCCGTTTCCGAGTGCGTCGAGAATCGAGAGGCCCACGGGCTGCCGCGACGCGAACGCCTCCTGCCGGCCGAGCACGATACAGTTCGTGACGATGAGCGCGATGTACGGTCCCATCGCCTTGTGCACGTCCGGTACGATCGCCTCGAGCAGCATGTCGGCGATCGCGAGAAACGTGGCGATGATCAAGATGTAGGTCGTGATGCGAATCTGATGCGGAATGAACTTGCGGAGCGTCGAGACGATGATGCTGGAACCCACGAGCACGAACGTGGTCGCCAGCCCCATCGCAAGGCTGTTGGCCACGGCGTTCGTGACGGCGAGTGCGGAACACAGCCCCAGCGTCTGCACGAGCACCGGATTCTCGTGCCACAGACCGCGGGTGAGCACCGCTCCCGCGCTCTTTGGCGATGAGGTTTCCTTTTTGATCATGCTCATGGGCGAATCCTCATCACTCAGAGTATCCGGGCGAGTTGCGCACCGAGGAGGTTCCTCGCAAGCGCGTGCGTGATCTCTGACTCGGTCATTCCAAAGAGGGCCGTCGTTGCCGCGTCGGCGTGCATCACCGCATTAGCGACGATCGTGAGGCTCTGCATCTCGGTCGCGCGCGGCTGCGCGGTGGCCGGATCCATGATGTGATGGTATTTGTGTCCGCGATAACGGAAGAACTGCCGGTATGTCCCAGACGTCGCGACCGCACGGTTCGCGAGCTGTAGCGTTCCGACAATCGCGCGCTCATCGGTCGGCGATTGGATACCGATCGACCACGGCTCACCGTCCGGTGATGTGCCGAGCGCGTAGAGATCGCCGCCCGCGACAACCAACCCTTTCTCGATTCCGTGACGACGAAGGGCCGTCACCGCGCGATCGACGCCGTACCCTTTGGCAATGCTTCCGAGATCAAGGCTCGCGCCGTCATCATGGTAGCGGAGCGCTGAACCGCCGTGATAGGTGCCTACTTCGACCGCGTGGTGGAAGCGCCGGTCCGCTAGCTCGGCAATGCGATCAGCGGGCGGCGGTTCGTGTCGGTGTTTCACGTCCCAGAGCTTGCACACCGCACCGGCGGCCGGGTCGTACCGACCATCCATGAGCTCTGCCCAGCGCAGCGCTTCACTCGTCACGTGCGCCGTCTCCGGCGTGACGATGACGCCTTCGCTCGCAGCAGACACATTCGCTCGACCGATGTCCGACGTGTCGGTGAAGCGTGTCATCGTGCGCTCGACCCAGAGCAACTCGTCCATCGCGGCATCAATCGCCGCGTGCGCGTGTTGCGGGTCGCGATGCACCACCGCGAACTGCGCGATCGTGCCCATGACAGGCATCGTGCGTCGCACCACCCCGACCGGCCGTCGCTTGGCGAGTGGAATCGCCGCGACGACGAAGGCGCCGAGCCCAAGGCCGACAAACTCGCGACGTCCGAGCTCGCCTCGGGTGTCATCTCGTGTGCTGCTCATCGATTCGCTCCGTTGGTCTCGCATTTCCCGTCGCGTGTGCAACCGACGCATTGGCCGGTGCAGCCGTTGTCACTGGGACGCAGTACGGTGAACAACCCGAACAAGACCGCCGCGCCAATCACGCCCACGATCACCGTCATGGCTTCGTCTCCTCATGATATGCGTCCAACAGCGGCTGCCAGTGGGCGATCGCGTTGTCGATGATGCGAATGACCGCGCGCGACGAGATCGTCGCCCCGGTGATCATCACGACGTCGTTCGGTCCGCTCTTGCCTCTGTCTTTCTTCACTCCATTCAACGGCGCAACGGCGTTCACGAATCCGTTCACGAACGCGCTGTCGGACTCGATCTTGTTGCCAAGCCCCGGGGTCTCTTTGTTACCGACCACTTTCATCGCAATCAGCTTGTGCGCCGATGCATCGTAGCCGAACATCAGCGTTACGAGATCTTGAAAGCCGTTCTCCGCGGCGCTGATCGCGAAGCCGACGCGCTTCCCCGAGCGATCGTGACCCAGATAAACCTGAGCGAGACCTTTTGGGCTGGTGCCGCGCGGCAGCGTCTTCACTAACGCGCCGCCGACGAGGTAGAGCGTGTCATACGATGGCGGTGCCTTCAGCACTTCGTTGATGGCGGCCTGCATCACCTCGCCCTGATGCTGCTCGATCCGCGGCAGCGTCAGTTGATACGAGGTGACGATCAATGCGCCAGCGATTGCGCCCGCGCCCGTCATCATCGCAAGCAGCTTCCACGACCGAACGTCCTTCGCCACGACGGGGGCCGCACCGCTCATACCCATGCTCATGCGGTCACCTCTTTCGAAACGCGCGTTCCAAACACCCGCGGCTGCGTTGCCTTGTTGATGAACGGCACCAACGCGTTCATGAGCAGGATCGCGTACATCACGCCTTCGGGGAGTCCGCCCCAGACGCGAATCGTGACGACCAACACGCCGATGCCGACTCCGAACAGCCACTTGCCTGCATTCGTGACCGGACTCGTGACCATGTCGGTCGCCATGAAGACGGCGCCGAGCATCAACCCGCCCGAGAAGAGCATGAAGAGCGGCGTCGGATAATTCGGATTCGCCGCGTGCAGGATGCCGGAAAACAATGTGACGGTCGCGAGAATGCTGACCGGGGTCCGCCAGTTCAGATACTGCCGCCAGGCGAGGTAGCCGCCGCAGAGAAGAATGAGCAGCGCCGACGTCTCGCCCAGCGAACCCCCTGTATTGCCGATGAACAAGTTGAAGAGATCCGTGCCCTTCGCCTCGAACTTCATGAGGCCGAGCGGCGTGGCTGCAGTGATCGCATCTGAATGCGCGCTCATGAACGGCAAGGCGAAATTGTCGCCGCGGAGCGACCACCATGTCACAGCCTTGCCCGCGGCGGGCCATGTCGTGATCGCCACGGGGAACGCCGCTTGGAGAAACGCGCGGCCGAACAACGCTGGGTTGAAGATGTTGTACCCGAGACCGCCGAACAGCATCTTGCCGAGCGCGATGCCGAACGCGCCGCCGATGAATGCCATCCACATTGGCATTCCGGCGGGAAGAGTCAGGCCGAGTAGGATCCCGGTAATCGCCGCTGAGCCGTCGCCGATGGATGTTCCCTTACCAAGCAAGCGCTCGGTCAACACCGCACCCACCGTTGATGCGCCGATCACGAGCAGTGCACTCGGCCCGAAGAAGTACGTCGCCACCGCAATCAGCGGAACGAGACTCCCAACCACGTTCCACATGATGGTCGGTGTGTCGTCTTTCGCGTGCAGATGTGGCGACGCTGTGATGAGAAGTCGACTGGCGGTCATGACGTCACCGCCTTTGTCGTTTTGATGCGACGCACCGCCGCCTTACTCGCCTGGAACATCTGCGCGAGTGGCAGGTTCGAGGGACACACGTACGAGCAAGATCCGCATAGCATGCAATCGGAGAGATGCAGTGCCTCCATCTCTTCGTAGCGTTGCATACGAGCGTAATCACCGAGGAGCGACGGGTTCAGGAACACGGGGCAAGCATCGAGGCAGCGGCCGCAGTGAATGCAGGGGTACGTTGCCGCTTCTCGGGTCTGGACCTTGGCGAGAACCACGACGCCTGTCGTTCCCTTCACGATCGGTGTGTCGAGGCTAGCGATGGCATTACCCATCATCGGCCCGCCAAAGACGATTTCGCCGGCATCCTCGGTGAGGCCGCCGCAGCTATCGATCAAGTCGCGTAGCTTCGTACCAACGGGGACGATGAGATTGGATGGGTGCCGGATGCCCGGGCCGGTCACCGTCACGATGCGCTCGAGGAGCGGAAGTCCGGTGTCGAAGATCTCGGCGATCGATGCGGCGGATCCGACGTTCTGCACCACAACGCCCAGTGCCACCGGGAGCTTGCCCGACGGCACTTCACGCCCGGTTACCGTCTTGATGAGCATTTTCTCAGCGCCCTGCGGATACTTCACCGTGAGCGGGAGAATCGTGATGTCGACGTCGGTCGGACGCGTGCGCTCGAGGGCCGCGATTGCATCCGGCTTGTTCTTCTCGACGCCGATCACGACACGCTTGGCACCCAACGCGCGCATCATGATGCGAGCGCCGAGATGAACTCGCTCTGGATACTCGACCATGATCCGGTGATCGGTGGTCAAGTACGGCTCGCACTCGGCACCGTTGAGAATGATCGTCTCGACGACGATGTCGCGCGGCGGCGCGAGCTTGACATGCGTCGGGAATGCGGCACCGCCGAGTCCAACGACACCGCCCTGCTGCACGGCGCGGACGATCTCGTCGGTCGAAAGGTGTTCCCACTTCGGGACGACGCGTTCGCGGCTCACTTGCGGCGAGAACGGTTCGACGGCGATGCAGACGGCCGTGTCCATGCTGCCGTCGGGATGCGGATAGAGTCCGATCTTGGTCACGCGACCGCTCGCGGAAGCGTGCACCGGCGCGGACACAAAGCCATCGGCTTCACCGAGCACGTCACCGCGAATAACATGATCGCCCACGGCGACGACGAGCCTCGCCGGCTTTCCCGCGTGCTGTCGCAGCGGAATGATGACTTCGCGCGGATACGGCATGCGCCGGATCGGCATGCTCGCCGTGAGCTCCTTGTATTCCGGCGGATGAACTCCGTGACTGAATCCGCGCGAGGCGAAGCCGAAGAGACTCATCGTCGGCTCAGTTGAAGGGCTCGGCGCGCTTCAGCCATTTGGCGAGATCCTTCTCTTTGGCGTTGCGTGGCGTGCCTGGGTGAATGATGCCGACGGGACACCGCTCGGCGGCGATGACGAGTTGTTGGAACGTTCCGGCGTCGGGGTCCTTGACCGTTGCCTGCTTGTTCGCGTTGTAGCCGAACATCTTGGCGTTCAGGTTCGTGCACTCGTTGCAGGACGTGCAGCGCGCGGAGTCGATGTACGGATCGATCGCGAGATCTTCTGACGCTGGAACGGTGGGAGGGTGCAACGGTGCAACGGGTGCGGCGCTCGCCTCTATCACCGTCGCCGGGGCGGCAGCGGCGAGCACCTGAACCGGAGGCGCAACCTCGACGATCGGAGCCGCATTCGTTGTGACAGGCTTCGCCTTCCCATTGCCGTTGCCGTTCGGTGCCCGCGCGACCTCGAGCGCCGTCGTTGCTAGGAGCTCCGCGATCGATTTTCCGGCGCCGTTATTGAGCAACGCGTCAGCCATCCGCTTGGCGATCGCGCGCGGATAGTTCGTGCGGAGATCGGTGAGCTTGGCTTCGTATTCCGCGCGGAGGTCGGCGATCTGTCGCTCATGCGTCGCCTCGATGTCGCCGACGATTCGATCCCGAACAGTCTGCGATGGCTCGAGACCCGCAAGCTCCTTGAGCTGCGCGAAGAATTGGAGGCGTTCTTCAGCGAGCTTTACGATCTCCGGCGACACGCCGAGTCGGGCGACCTTCTTGTCCGCGTCGATGGTGAGAATGTACGGCGTCTTGCCGTCGCGACCCTCGGCGTCGAGATCGAGATACACGTGGAATGCGACCATGTCATCATTCCACTTCTCCGATGGCGCCGGAGTGAAGTGCTTCTTGAAGCGGCCTTCGGTCGCGGCCCAATCGGCGATCGTGAGCGGAAGAGTCAGACGCTGCGGTTGGCCTGCGTCGTCGACGAACTCGAGGTTGTACTCCGGCCAACGCTGATCGAGCGACGGATTGCCGTCGAGACTCAACGCGTCGGAGAGAAGCGGACCGGCGTCCGGGTCGAAGTTGAGGTACGGGAACGCGCGCGACTCGAGCGCCAGTCGTGCGGCACGCATCGCCGAGTCGTCGGCAAGCCCGTGCTCGACTGGACACGGTGTGTAGATGTTGAAGATCGCCGGCCGGCGCTTCTGCAATCCGCGGAGGACGCCACTGATCAAATGCGATGCCGACGCCTGCGACGACTGGTGGACGTACGCGCCGCGATGCGCGATCGCGATGAGGGCGAGCTCTTTCCGCGCTTCGGTCTTCCCGTGCTGGGCGCGTCCGTACGCCGCCATGTCCGAGACCTGCCCCGTGAACCCACTGGTGCACGCCTGTCCGCCGGTGTTCGAGTAGACCTGGGTGTCGAGCACGATGACGCGAATCGGTTTGCCCGACGCCATGAGCCGCGAAAGGTTCTGGAACCCGATGTCGAGCATCGCGCCGTCGCCGCCCATCGCCACGATCGGCGGACAGAGATCGAACTCGTCGTCGGTGAACTGCTGCCAGTCGAGCAACGACAGCTCCGGCTCGTCGCGCGATGCGTCGTATTGGCTCGACGCGAGCAGCGATGCACGTCGCACTTCCCTGAACGCGTCGGCCATCTTGCGCATGTGGCCTTCGAAGAGTCCGATCGCGAGCGACGGCGAATCCTGGAAGAGATGATTTGCCCAGGGGAACGGGTACGGGTTGTACGGGTAGGTGCTCGCCCAGACCGACGAACAGCCTGTGCTGTTCGCCATGCCCATCCTGGCTCGTCCCTTCCCGCTCGGACCTTCGACGTAGCGCCAGCGCAAGTCGCGCAGCGCGTGGAGACTCTTGGTCAGTCGCTCGAGCTCGATGTGTTTCGCAGCATCGATTGGGACCGGAACGCTTCCTTTCGCCGACGCCGCGGCGTCGAGATCGGCGTCGGAGGCAACGAGCGTGCGAGCCTGGGCGTCGAGCGACGCGATGAGCTCATCCAGCCGCGTGACAAAGCGCGCGACGCGCGGCCCCATGAGCGCGTGAATCGTCGAGATGATCAGGTGCACCGACGTTTTTTCGCCGCATCCCATGCAGGCGCCATCGCCACCGACCATCGAGCGATACGAATCCTTTTTGAGCAGCAGCGATGACAGAACACCAATCCCTTCGTCGATGTCGCGAACGTTGAGGAATCGATCGGGCGTGTCGGGCAGCTTTTGCCAGAGCGCCCAATTGCGACGCAAGCGATCGACGACCGTGGGCTCCTGCTTCGTGGTGATCAGTGCGCCGTCAGGACACACATCGACGCAGAGGTTGCAGCCCTTGCATGCCTCCGGGTTGATCGTGATCGCGAGGAGTCCGCCGCTGCCCGCCTGCTTCGCCTCCGGATTGTCGAAGTACGCCGCCGTCTTGGCCACCGGAAACTCGGCGACAACGGTCCGCAGCGCTCCGTAATCGGCGTCGAGCGATGCGCGCTTCTCAGCGTCCCAATTGAGCTTCGTCGCCACGTTCGAGTACGCGGCGTCCAGCGTCGTCGCGAACGAAACGAACGGCTCGGCCTTCATCAGTCGACGAACTTCTTTCGACAGGTGCTTCGAGACCTGCGGCAGTCGGTCGAGCGTGTGACCCTTGCTTCCCGCGACGCCGATTCCAACCTCGATCAACTGATCGATCTCAGTCACGAGACCGGGGATCGCCGAATCGGGGCATTGGACCCAGCACTGGCTGCAGCCCGTGCATGCGCTCGGGATGAACTCTGGAACTTCGAGGCGCACGTCGGTCATGTCGCGGACGACACCCGTCGCCGCGGGAATCGCGCTGATCGCTGCGTACGGATCCGCAATGCCGTCGCTTCCCGTCTTGTTCAAGAAGCACACTTGCTCCCAGAAGCGCCCCGGATTCCCAACGCCGGCCCCGGCGTCGTGTTCGTCGAGCGATTCCGGAATTGTCGGAACGGCGATGTCACCTGGATCACCGACCGGAAGCGCGGCGCAATCGAGTTGTCGTAGCTCGTGATAGCCGCGCTCGATCACGCGCAGGTTGTCGGCGACGACGTGCGCGCCATGCTTCGCGAACTTTTTGGCCAGTTGATGCTCAATGCCGGCGAACAGTTTCTTTTCGTCGAGCCCTTCGCGCTCGGCGAGGGGCGACACGGCGAAGAACGCACCCATGAACGCGGCGCCCTGCATGCGGTAGCGAAGCTCGATGTCCGACGCCTCAGATCCGGCGATGGCGAAGCCGTCGAGCAGATACGTCCGGATTCGTCGCTCGCGTAGCTCGCGACGCGCCCATTGCGGAATCGTGTCCCAGAAGGCTTGCGGTGTCTTGTCGCTCTGAATCACGAACGCGCCGCCGTCCGCCAGACCGGCGAGCGGATTCGAGTGACGGAACACATTGGGGTCGGGCGACAGCGAGACATCGATGTGTCGGAGCTCGCAGTTGAGCCGATTCGGCTCGTGCGAGAAGGTCGCGTAGAAGGTCGTCGGCTGCCCTTTCTTTTCCGATCCGTATTTCGGGTTCGCCTTCACACTCAGATGCATCAGGTCGAACACGGTGCCGGCGAGATTCTTTCCCATCGTGATCGCGCCCCATCCACCGACGGAGTGGATGCGCACCGCGACCGCGCCTTCAGGCAACAAATTCACGTCGCCTACGGCCCGCGGGAGCGCGAGCTCGCGTAGATGCGGATAACTCTCCTCGAGCTTCTCTTCCCAGATCTGCAGCTTGGGGAGGGTCGACGCGGGGCGAATGAAGTCGATCCCCAAGTAGAACTGTCGCCGACGCGCCGAGGTCGGCAGCATGTTCGTCACCGCGGCGATGATGTCGCCCGGCTGAAGGTCGCGGCTCCCGAGTCCGAAACAGGCGGAGAAGAAATCCGGCACCTCGTGAGACTGCACAGGCGTAACGCCGGCGTACGGCAACATCGCGCCTTTCGGCTCGCGGCCATTCTCGAGCGCTTTGGTCATCGCCGCACGGATTTCGCGCAACAGCGGCGGATCGACGGCGAGCGGTTGATCGACACGCTCCATCACGACGACGCCGCGCTTGCCGCGGAGCAGTTGCGTGACGAGGTCCGCCGGAAACGGACGGAACATCGTGAGATTCAAGACACCGACGCGCAGATTACGCGTGGCTCGCAGATGATCCGCGACCGCCTCCGCGTTGCTGATCACTGAGCCTTGGCCCGCAATCACATACTCGGCGTCGGCGAGCTTGTACGGCTCGACGCGAGCGTAGTGGCGACCGGTCAGCC
>DASYSU010000384.1:0-7320 GCA_036002925.1 Gemmatimonadaceae bacterium
GCGTCTTTCGACGGAGGCAGCGCGGCGCGTGACGGTCGGACGAAAAGAAATGCAACGTGGACCGCCACGAGCACGGCCACGAGAATGATCAACTTCCGCATTGGGAAACATTCGCCGCTGGCGGAGATCGCGGCAAGGTCAATTTCGAACGGCGAACCACTGCGTCGCGATTCCGCTATCGGTTGCTGGTAGCTTACGAGCATGGCAGATCGTATTCGCACTCGCTTCCTCGTCATCGGCAGCGGCATCGCCGGCTTACATACCGCATGGCGCGCTTCGGAGCACGGAGACGTCCTGCTCCTCACCAAACGTTCCCTGTTCGACAGCGCGACGGCGTACGCGCAAGGCGGCATCGCCGCGGCGCTCGGCGCCGGCGATTCGCCGTCACTTCATCGCCAGGACACGCTCGCCGCCGGCGCCGCGCTCTGCGACGCCGCGGCGGTACAGGTCCTGGTTGAGGAAGGACCGGCTCGCGTCCGCGAGCTGCAGACCGCCGGCGCTCACTTCGATCTCGATCCGACGGGCCGATTGATGCTCGGCCGCGAGGCCGCGCACTCGAAGAATCGAATCGTGCACGCGCACGGCGACCAAACCGGCGCCGAGGTCGCGCGGACACTCGTGGCTCGCGTGCGTGCGACGAAGCGAATCCGCGTGTTGGAGAAAGCGCGGGTGCTCGATCTCATCGTGCGGCGCGGCGTGTGCCTCGGTGTGCGGGCGAGTATCAAGGGCCGCGCGACGGAGATCGTCGCCGACGCGACGGTTCTCGCCGCGGGCGGCTGCGGTCAGATCTATCGCTACACGACGAATCCGGTCGTCGCGACGGGCGACGGCTACGCCATCGCGCACCGCGCCGGTGTCACGCTCGCCGACATGGAGTTCGTGCAATTCCATCCGACGGCGCTCGACACCCCGGAGAATCCGTTGGCGCTCATCTCCGAGGCGGTGCGCGGCGAGGGAGCGATTCTCGTCAACTCCCGCGGTGTGCGATTCATGCGTGGCCGACACAAGCTCGCCGAGCTCGCGCCGCGCGACGTTGTCGCGCGCGCCATCTTCCGCGAGCAGCGCAGCGGTCCGGTCTTTCTCGACGCGCGCAAGATCGGACGAAAGTTCGTCGCGCGTTTTCCGGGAATCTTCGCCCTCTGTCAGGCGCGCGGCATCGATCCACGAAAGGATCTCATTCCCGTTACGCCGGCGGCGCATTACATGATGGGCGGCGTGGTCACTGATCTCCGCGGTCGCTCGAGTGCCGCACGACTGTATGCCGTCGGCGAAGTTGCGCGCACCGGTGTGCATGGCGCGAACCGACTTGCCTCGAACTCGTTGCTCGAGGGGCTTGTCTTCGCCGAGCGTGTGGCCCGGGATCTGGCGACGATTCGGCCGCTCGGTGCTCGGGGCGCGATCGCCAAATGGAAAGTGCCACCGCTCACCGATCGCGGCGCCGCACAAGTGGCGGCCGATGACATTCGCGCCGTGATGTGGGACTTCGCCGGCATCGCGCGCACCGCACGAGGGCTGCGTACGGCCCGTGAGCGGTTGGCCGAGATCGGAAAGCGACTGCCGCCCGGCGCGACCGAGGAGCAGAACATGCTGCAGACCGCCCAACTTGTGGTCGAGGCCGCGTTATTGCGGAAAGAATCGCGCGGCGGGCACTATCGCGCCGATTATCCGCGGGCGAAGAAGACGTGGACGGGGCGGCATATCGAGCTCTGAGACGCTGGACCGGTTTACAGTTAGCTTTTCCAAATGACCATCGCTTCCAAACCGGACGCAATCGCTGAGCTGCAAGGCGAGATCAAAAAGCTGGCGCGTTCGCGAAACGCGGTCATTCTCGCGCACAACTACGAGCGCGCCGAAGTGCAGGATGTCGCCGACTTCGTCGGAGACTCGCTGGGGCTGTCACGCGAGGCGGCGAAAACCAGCGCGGGCATCATCGTTTTCTGTGGCGTGCATTTCATGGCCGAGACCGCGGCGATTCTGTCGCCACGAAAGACCGTGCTGCTTCCGGATCTCGCCGCCGGCTGCTCGCTCGCATCGACGATCGATGCCGAAGCGCTTCGACGCTGGAAGGCCGAGCATCCGGGCGCGATCGTCGTCTCGTACGTCAACACGTCGGCCGAAGTGAAAGCCGAGAGCGACTATTGCTGCACGTCAGGCAACGCCGTCGAGGTCGTGAACTCGATTCCAGAAGATCAAGAGATACTTTTTCTCCCGGACATGTTCCTGGGCGCGCACGTGCGACGGCTGACGGGTCGCAAGAACATGCACGTCTGGATGGGCGAATGTCACGTTCACGCCGGGATCGATCCGGAGAACATTCGTCTGCAGCGGAGCTTGCACCCCGAAGCGGAATTCTTGATTCATCCCGAGTGTGGCTGCTCGACGAGTGTGCTCGAGGCGATGTCGGCGGGCGACGTCGAGCCGGAGGGCGTGCAGATCCTATCGACCGAAGGAATGATCAAGCGACCCGCGCTTTCCAACGCCGACGAGTTTATCGTCGCCACGGAAGTCGGAATCCTGCATCGCCTGCGACGCGAGAATCCGAGCAAGCGTTTCTTTGCCGCGAATGAGCGCGCGTCATGCGCGTATATGAAGGTGACCACGCTGCCGAAAGTGCGCGAGGCGCTCGTGCGCACGCAACATCGCATTACCGTCCCGGCCGAAGTCGCCGGGCGGGCTCGCCGCGCGATCGAGCGGATGGTCGCCATCGGCGGCGGAGCAAAGCAACCCTTGTCTCCCGTCGCCGACGGCGTAGATCCAGGGGAATAGCGAATGGGAGAGACCAGCATGGAAATGCCCGAGCAGCACCGCGAGCGGCGGTCCGCGCCGCGCACAATCTTGCCATTGTCCGTGCCGGCCGTCGATGGGGTTGGCATTCTTCGATTTCCGCTGCGCCAACCGGCGCTCCACGATCTCGTCCGATCGGCGCTCGAGGAGGATGGCGCGTTCAACGATCTCACGACGATTGCGACGGTCATCTCCGATCGCCGCTCACGCGCGACGCTCGTTGCGCGAGAGAAGGGAGTCGTTTGCGGAATTCCTCTCGCGCTCGAGGCGTTTCGTCTGCTCGACCCCAAGGTCTCGATTCGCGTTGACCGTGAGGACGGGGCCCATACACGCGCCGGCGATCCGGTGCTTTTCGTCACTGGCCACGCGCGCGGATTGTTGTCGGCCGAACGCGTCGCGCTCAACTACATGCAACGACTGTCGGGCATCGCCACGCTCACGGCGCGGTATGTCGAGGCGGTGAAGGGAACCAACGCCAAGATTCTCGACACGCGCAAGACGACGCCCGGTTGGCGCGCGCTCGAGAAGTACGCCGTGCGCGCGGGTGGCGGCACGAACCATCGCATGGATCTCTCGACCGGCGTGTTGATCAAGGACAACCACCTCGCCGCGCTCGACGGCGATGTGTCGAAAGCGGTGGCACGTGCGCGCGAGCTCGCGCCCAAGGGCGTGAAGATCGAGGTCGAGTGCGACGACGTCGAACAAGTTCGCCGCGCGGCTGATGCCGGCGCCGACATCATTCTTCTCGACAACATGTCGCTCGCGGTGATGGCCGAGTGTGTGCGGGTGGTGAACGGCCGGGCGATTCTCGAGGCGTCGGGCGGCGTGACGCTGACTACCGTTCGAGCGGTCGCCGAGACCGGCATCGATTGGATCTCGATCGGTGCGCTGACGCACTCGGCTCCGTCGATGGATCTTGCGCTCGATTTCGAGTAATCGCTGGCTCAGCCGCTGATCGCCTGGATCTCCTCGGTGACCTCCTCGACCTTGATGTCTTGAGCCGACAACACCGCGATGACTTGGGATGACGTGGCGAGCAGGCCGATGAGCAGATGCTGTGTGCCCGCGAACTGGGCGCCCCACTTTCGTTGCGCCTCTTCCATCGCTTTAAGCGCGATAACGCCCGCGGGATCGAGGCCAATCACCGTCTCTGGCGTGATCTCGGCCGTTCCCATCGGCGCGAGATCGTTGAGCGCCAGTAGCGCGGCCTCGTAATCGAGCTCGAGCCGATCGAGCGCGGCGTTCGCCATACCCTCACCGTGCTGCAGCAGCGCGATCGCGAGATGCACCGGCGTGACCTCGGTCACCTGTCTTTCTGCCGCGACGCGGTGCGCATCCGCGATGACGTTGCGAAGCCGCTCCATGAATCGCGGCAGGGCATGCGCTGGCATGGGCCCTCGGATCGTGACGAACTCTTCGCGTTGTGGGCGCGTCGCGGTGTGTGGCGTTTCCGTCCCAAGAATCCGCAGCATCTCTTCGCGAGCATTTTCTTTGGTGAGGCCAGCGTCGTGGAGCACCTGTGCCGCGATCCCTTTCTCTTCGCGCAGGAGGCCGAGTAGAAGATGCTCGGTCCCGACGTAGCTGTGGTTCACCTCTCGCGCCTCGGCCATCGCCAGCTCGAGCACTTTCTTTGCCCGCGACGTATAGGGTAAATCGGGTCCTCGATGAGTTGGCGTTCCTTTCTTCACCACCTCGTTGATGACTCTTTCGACCTCATCCGCGTCGACGCTGAGATTCTGGAGGATCGTTGCCGCGACGCCTTCCCCTTCCCGGACCAGCCCGAGCAGGATGTGCTCCGTACCCACGTATTCGTGATTCAGACGCGCAGATTCTTCGCGGGCCATCGCGAGAACCTTCCTCACGCGCTCCGTGAAGTTGTACCCCTGCATCAGAGATCCGCGCAGCTCTTGTTGATCTGATGGCAGTTGGCGCAGACCAACTTGCATTTGCGCCACTCGAGACGCGACGAGGCACAATAGTCGCACGTCTCGACCGCCGATTCCTCGGGCGGACTGTCCGCCGGCGCACGCGGCATCGCAATCACGACGCCGGGCTGAATGAAGGGCTGGACATGACACGGCGGCATGCCTGAATCAAAATTCATCGACGTGAATGCACAAGATCGTCATCGCCGCCCTTGACCGACAGCATCCACGGCGGAGCTTTGCGCCTTCGTCCACCCATCGAACCGACATGAGCAAGCAGCCGCCGCATCAGGGAAACTCGCATCGAAGCAACGGCGATCACTTCGACCTTCACGCCGCCGCCCGGCGAATTCTCACCGCCGCCGGCTTCGAGGCCGACACAAGCGACGCGGTGCGGCAGCAACTTGACCGCCTGACCTCGCCGGCGCCAATGGAGCCCGGCGTCAAGGACATGCGCGACCGGCCATGGTCATCGATCGACAACGACGAATCGCGCGACCTCGATCAGATCGAGCTTGCCGAACAGCTGCCGGACGGCACCGTGCGACTCATCGTCGGAATTGCCGACGTCGACGCGCTCGTGCCGAAAGACTCGCCCATCGACGAACACGCGTACGCGAACTGCACCTCGGTCTACACCGGCGTCGACATCTATCCGATGCTCCCGGAGAAACTCTCGACGGGTCTCACATCACTGAACGAGAATGAGGATCGTCTGGCGATCGCCATCGAGACCGTGGTGAACGACAACGGCGATGTCGTCTCGTTCGACGTCTACCGGGCAATGGTGCGCAACACCGCGAAGCTCGCCTACGACGAAGTCGGCGCGTGGCTCGCCGGCGAGGCACCTCCAAAAAAGGTCGCCGGCAACAAAGTGCTGACGGAGCAACTCAAGCTGCAGCACGAGGCATCGCAACGACTCAAAGCGGAACGCATCCGCAACGGCGCGCTCGAGTTCGAGACGATCGAGGCCACGCCGATCTCTCGCGACGGCAAGATCGTCGACCTCAAAGTTATCCAGAAGAATCACGCGCGCGATCTCATCGAGGATTTCATGATCGCGAGCAACTCGGCGATCGCGAAATTCCTCGAGGCGCGGGGACGATCCGGAATCCGTCGTGTCGTGCGAGAACCTGAGCGCTGGGGACGGATCGTGGAGCTCGCCGGTCGCTACGGCGAGACGCTTCCGCCGGAGCC
The DNA here is from genome assembly GCA_036002925.1 of Gemmatimonadaceae bacterium. Taxonomy (GTDB): domain Bacteria; phylum Gemmatimonadota; class Gemmatimonadetes; order Gemmatimonadales; family Gemmatimonadaceae; genus JAQBQB01. The sequence continues at coordinate 5,907 of DASYSU010000384.1, forward strand.
CGACTCGCTCGCGCTCGCGCAGTTCTTGGCGCGTCGCCGTCAGGCGGACCCCGATCGCTTCCCAGATCTCTCCGTCGCCATCGTCAAGCTCATGGGGCCCGGCATCTACGCACTCGATCTCCCGGGTAAGGATCCCGGCGGCCATTTCGGCCTTGCGACGCACGACTACTCGCACGCGACGGCGCCGAATCGCCGCTATGCCGATCTCGTGACGCAGCGATTGGTGAAAGCGACGCTTGCCAACACGCCGGCTCCCTACTCGAACGACGAGCTGACCGCGATCGCCGCGCGTTGCACCGAGCGCGAAGATGCCGAGAACAAGGTTGAACGGTCAGTCCGTAAGACGATCGCGGCACTCATGCTGAGCGATCACATCGGCGAAACGTTCGACGCGATCGTCACCGGCGCGAACGAGAAGGGCACCTTCGCGCGCATGATGCACCCGCCCGCCGAGGGCATGGTGGTTCGCAATCACCAGGGCTTCGACGTCGGCGACAAGGTGAGAGTCAAGCTCGTTTCGGCGGATCCCAACAAGGGGTACATCGACTTCGAAGGAAAAGGCGAACGATAGCGATCATCCTTCGCGCCACTCGACGCCGTCCTCCTCGATCAACTCGTCCGCCTCGCGCGGACCCCAACTGCCCGCCGCATACGTCGGCATCCGCTTGGGCTTGTGCGATTCCCAGTACTGAATCAACGGGTCGACGACGCGCCAGGCTGCCTCGACTTCGTCGCTGCGTGTGAAGAGCGTCGCCTCGCCGATCATTACGTCGAGCAGCAGCGTCTCGTACGCCGGCGCCGCGACTTCGCCGAACGCCTCCGCGTAATTGAATTCCATGTCGACCGGCGCGATCTCGATGTTCGACGTGAGCGCGACGGCCGCTCCGGGAACTTTGACCTCGAAGTTGAGCGCGACACCCTCGTTCGGCTGCACCCGCATCACGAGCGTGTTCGGCCGCATCACGTCACTGCTGTCGCCGAACATGAGATGCGGCGGTGATCGGAACTGCACCGCGATCTCCGATTCCCGCTTGGCGAGTCGTTTGCCGGAACGCAGATAGAACGGCACGCCGTTCCAGCGCCAATTGTCGACGAAGAGGCGAACTGCCGCGAACGTCGGCACTGTTGAATCAGGCGCGACGTTCGCCTCCTGCGTGTACCCGGCGACAGGCTTGCCTTTGATCGTGCCCGCCGTGTACTGCGCGCGAACGGCGTTGTCGGGGATCGTCGCCGGCGTCAGCCAGCGAATCGACTTGAGGACTTTGACCTTCTCGTCGCGCACTGCATTGGCCGACATCTGTGGCGGGGGTTCCATCGCCGTCAACGACAAGAGCTGCAATAAGTGATTTTGAAACATGTCGCGCACGATGCCCGCTTCCTCGTAATACGCGCCACGCTCCTCGACCCCGACGTT
>DASYSU010000385.1:0-3750 GCA_036002925.1 Gemmatimonadaceae bacterium
CTGCGTCACATCGCGTTCGCCCCGATCATGTACTACGACATGCACCGCGACCGCAGAGTCACGACCCTCAAGGGATATGATTTCGGCGCGATCATCGCGCGTTCCGAGGCCGAAGAGCAGAAGCCGCGATCCAAAGCCGAGATCATTGCGCTATTGAAAGAAGAGGGCGAACGGTTCGCGACGTGGATGCAGTCGCTATCCCCGGAATTCCTCGCTGAGACGTTTACGGATCCCACCGGTGCAAATCCGAAGACCCGGCTCGAGAGTCTTCTGGGCGCGAAGGAGCACGAGATGCATCACCGCGCCCAACTCATGCTCTGCGAGCGACTGGTCGGAGTAGTGCCCCATTTGACGCGCCAGCGTGAAGAGCGCGTCCGGCAGCGACGCGCGCAAAGCGCGGGCGCGACCGCCACAGCTTCGGCGTAATCGCCTCTCTCGAATCCAAGCTCACGTGCCCTTCGGTTCTCTCAAGCTGCATCCCAGTCTCATCAAGGGCGTCAAGGAGCTTGGCTTCGCTCGACCGACGCCAATTCAAGCTGACGCAATCCCGCCTGCCGTCGACGGGCGGGATGTACTTGCGTGTGCCATGACCGGCAGCGGGAAGACGGCGGCATTCCTCCTGCCGATCCTGCATCATTTGCTCTCGCGTCCGCGAGGCACGACCCGCGCGCTCATCCTGACGCCGACCCGCGAGCTCGCGGCGCAGATTCTCGAGGAGCCCAATGGCCTCGCACTGCACACGCCGATTACCGCAGCCGCGGTGTTCGGTGGCGTCGGTGCCGGACCGCAAGAACATGCTTTTCGCAGCGGCGTCGATGTCATCGTTGCCACGCCCGGCCGGCTACTCGATCACCTACGCCAGCCGTACGCAAAGCTCGATCGGATCGAGCATCTCGTGCTCGACGAGGCGGACCGAATGCTCGATATGGGATTCCTGCCCGACATTCGCCGCGTCCTGAAGTATCTGCCGACGAAGCGGCAAACGCTTTTCTTCAGCGCGACGATGCCGCCGCCGATTCTCACGCTCACGCGCGAGATGCTCCGTGAGCCGGCCACAATCAACTTGCAGCGGAAAGCGGCGCCGGCAGTTGGCATCACGCAGGCGGTGTACCCGGTCGCGCAGGAGCTCAAGTCGTCCCTGTTGTTGACGCTGCTCGAGCGAAAACTGATTAACGAAGCGCTCGTCTTCACCCGAACGAAACACCGCGCCAATCGGCTCTGGGAGTTTCTCACGAAGCGCGGGATTCACGCGGCGCGCATTCACGGCAATCGCTCGCAACCGCAGCGAACCGAGGCACTCGCCGGATTCAAGAGCGGCGCGTACCGGGTGCTCGTCGCCACCGACATCGCGTCGCGCGGCATCGACGTCGAAGCGCTCGGTCACGTCGTCAACTTCGATGTGCCGCTCGTGCCCGAAGACTACATCCATCGCGTCGGCCGCACCGCGCGCGCCGAGTTGACCGGTGAGGCGTTCACCTTCGTCTCACCCGATGAGGAGGGCGATCTCCGCTCGATCGAGCGCGCCGTAGGAAAGGCCCTGCCGCGTGTTACGCTCCCAGACTTTGATTACGCGGCGAAGCCGACGGCGCGGTTCGAGGTGCCGGTCGCCGAACGGCTGGCTAAGCTCCGGGCGCAACGGAGCGAGGAGCGGGCTCGGGCTCGGGCCAAGGAGGCGAGACGCCAGCAGCCCGGCGGCGGACGGCCAGGCGGCGGACGATCGGGCAGCGGTCGGTAGACGGCTGTTAGCGATCTCTCATGGCGCGCTCGCCGACCGCGAACGGACCTCTTCCGAAGTGAGCCCGTAGAGCGGAGGCGTCGTCACGCCGCGCAATCCGAGCATCAGGTAGATCTGGCCGCGGTGATGCGCCTCGTGCTCGAACATCGCGCGCAGCCACTTCCACGTCGTGATCGGCGTACCGGCGGGTGTGGCGCACTTTCGCTCGAGCGCATCCCGGTCCAGCGCCGCAAACAGCTCGCGCGCCTCGCCGTGTAACCGATCGTAGTACGCGAGCGTCGCGTCGTAGCCCTCGGCCAGCGCGCGCTCGTGTCCCGGATAGCGACTCGGTCGCCCGTGCGCATTCTCGGCGTACATGAAGCGCTCGATGCCGGCGAGATGCCGGACGATGTCGCCGAAAGAGAATTTGCCAGGGGCCGGCGCCCACTCGAGCATCTCGGGCGGCACCCTCTCGATGATCCGCCGCGTGCGACCGTGGGTCGACTTGAGATAGTCGAGCAACATCTCGACATCATTTATCTGCATCAATTCGCTCGGCATCGCGGGTCGAGTCGGAATCCGTCGTCGGACGGATGAAACTTATCGACCAGGACCAGCCGTCCCGCGGCATTCCGCTCACTCCGCGGATTTCGCGGCTAAGACTCGGGTCCAGCAACCAACGCACTCTCGAGTAGTTCGCTGATCACGTTTGTAAGCTGGTCACTGGTAAATGGCTTTTGCAAGAATGCATGCGCCGCGCCGAGCAGCCCGCGACGCACGACGGCGTCGTCGGTGTAACCGGAGGTCAGCACGACACGCAGTCCCGGATGCGCCTCCGCAAGGCGACTCGCGAATTCGCTGCCGCTCATTCCAGGCATCATCAAGTCCGTCACCACGATGTCGATCGATCCCGTTCGCTCGGCAGCGACGCGGAAGCCCACTTCGGCGTCTTCGGCTTCCAGCACGACGTAGCCTGCCTTTTCGAGCATTCGTCGAACGGCTTTGCGCACCGCTTCGTCATCCTCGACGAGGAGCACCGTTCCCGTCCGTGCCGCCGCCGGCTTGGCGCGGGAGACGGCCGACGACGCTTGGCGCGCCGCCTCTCGCGGCAGATAGATCTTGAAGGCCGCGCCTTGACCCGGCTCGCTGTACACCCACACATGACCACCAAGCTGCTTCACGATCGCATACACCGTGGCTAGTCCGAGCCCGGTGCCGCGGCCGACTGGTTTGGTCGTGAAGAACGGCTCGAAGATCTTGCTGATCGTCGCCGCGTCCATGCCGATTCCCGAGTCAGAGACGGCAAGCATGACGTACGCACCCGGCTTCACATCGGCGTGGGTCTGCGCGTAGACCTCGTCCAACTCGGCGCTCTGCGTCTCGATGATCAGCGTGCCGCCGTCGGGCATCGCATCCGACGCGTTGACGACGAGATTCATCAACAGCTGCTCGACCTGACTGACGTCCGCGAGAACCAACCCGATGCGGTCGTCGAGCTTCACCACCAGCTCGATATTGGTCGCCAAGAGCCGGCGATACATGCTCTCCATTCCGCCCACGACGTCGTTGACGTTCACCGATTCGAGACGAACGACGTCCCGCCGAGTGAACGTGAGCAGTTGGCGGGTCAGCGCGGTTGCCCGACGCGCGGCGGTCGAGATTTCCTCGAGGTCCGCGCGGTCGTTGGCGTCGGGTCCCGCCGCGAGGAGCAGGTTCGCGTACGACGAGATCACCGTGAGAATGTTGTTGAAATCGTGCGCAACGCCACCAGCGAGCGTCCCGATGGCTTCCATTTTCTGCGACTGCCGCAACTGCTCCTCGAGAAGCTTGCGTTCCGTGAGATCGGTGTAGACGGCGATGTGCGCCGTGGGCCGACCGTCGCGGCCAAGCAGCGGCGCCGTGGCGATGAGTACGGGCACGCGCCGGCCGTCTTTCGACAGCCGAACGACTTCGCGCGGTTTGCCGAAGTAGCCTTGATCGGCATGCGCTTGGCGCGCGCGGACGTCCTCGAGGTAATCGTCGGGCACGTACGGAGC
>DASYSU010000386.1:0-8942 GCA_036002925.1 Gemmatimonadaceae bacterium
GCCGATCCGCACGGTGCCCGCATATGGCGGGTTCATTATTCGGGAGTGGAGGTTTTAGACGGTGGAACGGAACGGTGGAACGGGTGAACGGAGGAACGCAGTGCGCGACTGGCGCTGACGATCGTTTATTTGCTCCGTTTGATTGGCGGGTTCTTCACGGTTTCGCATGATGTCGCGCTAACGGTTCCAACCCGCCGAGGACAAAGGGAACCATTTTGAAGGTCAAACGCGCGAGAACGCGCGAAAACGCGCGAAAACCCCCAGATTAATTCCTTCCCATTTGCGTTTGCAATTAGCGGACATTCGCGTGAATTCGCGGCAATTCGCGTTTCACATTGTTCCATCTGTCCCCGCCGAATCTGGTTCGAAATTGCTAGAACGCGAATGACGCGAATGTCCGCGAATGTTCGCGAATCAAACATCGGAATGACTTAACGCTGATCGTCCGTCGATAATCGTTCCACCGTTCCACCGTTCCACCGTTCCTCACTTCAGCTCTTCCCAGAGCGCGGCCATTGCGCGCATGCCCTTGAAATAATTCTCTTCGCTGAGCCACTCGTTGGGCGCGTGGGCGTTTTCGCCGGGGAGGCCGAAGCCCACGAGAAGCACCGGCGCGCCGAGGATGCGTTGGAAGTCACCGACGACGGGGATCGAGCCGCCCTCTCCCGTGATGACCGGATCGCGATCGAACGCGGTGGCGAGTGCGCGGCGGGCGGCGTCGAAGAGTGGGCCATCGAGATCGGCGCGCCAGGGATTACCCCCGTGAAGCTGCGTGACCGTGACGGTGACGCCCGGCGGTGCGACGCGCGCGATGTGGGCGCGCATCAGGCGATCGATCTCCGCCGGAGTTTGATCGGGAACGAGACGGCAACTCACCTTGGCCATGGCGACGGCGGGGAGAACGGTCTTCGCGCCTTCGCCGGTGTAGCCGCTGAGGAGCCCGTTCACCTCGCAGGTCGGACGCATCCAGAGTCGCTCGAGCGTCGAGAAATCCTTTTCGCCGAAGAGCGCGGGCGACCCCGTCTCGGCACGGAACGGCTCGTCGTCGAACGGGAGCGACCGCGTTTGCTTGCGCGCGGCGTCGCCCCAGTCGCGGACCTTATCGTAGAAACCAGGGATTGTGATATGACCGTTGGCATCGTGCATCGTGGCGAGGATGCGGGCGAGCGCCATCGCCGGATTCATCACGGCGCCGCCGTAGCTGCCGGAATGGAGATCGGTTGCAGGTCCCTGAACGTCGATCTGGAAGTAGGCGAGGCCGCGCAGCGACGAGAGAATTGACGGAAGGCCCGGAGCGAACATCGCCGAGTCGGAGATGACGACGGCGTCGCACTTGAGCTGATCGGCGTGCGCTTGGATGAAGTCGGCGAGGTGATCGCTGCCGACTTCCTCTTCGCCCTCGGCGAGGACGATGATGTTCAGCGGGAGTTTGCCTCGCGTCGAGAGGTGGGCCTCGAGCGCTTTGATGTGCAGGTAGAGTTGTCCTTTGTCGTCGACGGAGCCGCGGGCGAAGATCTTCCCGTCGCGAACCGTCGGCTCGAACGGTGGGCTTTCCCACAGCTCGAGTGGCTCGGCGGGCTGGACGTCATAGTGGCCGTAGATCAACACGGTTTGTGCGCCTGGCGGTGCCTTGCGCCACTCGCCGATGACGATCGGATGACCTTTGGTTGGGTGAACAGTGGCGGTGAGGCCAATCTTTCGAAGCGCGTCGGCGACCCAGTCGGCGGCGCGCGCGGTATCGGCGTTGTGCTCGGAGCGGGCGCTGACGCTCGGAATGCGGAGCAGGTCGAACAACTCGTCGCGGGCGCGTGCCTGATTCGCCGCGAAGAATGAATCGAGATCTTTTGCGAGAGGCATCCGAAAAACCTAGCGCCAAGCAGAAGGCGTCAGCAATCAGCGATTCGAGCGGTAGCTATAGCTGTGGCTCCAGCTAGAGCAAAAACACGCTGACGCCTGACGGCTTCTACTATCATTGGTCTCGCGCGACCTGCGTACAATGTCTATCATCAAGCACGCTGCACAGTGGAGGAAATCGGTGTGGAAGAAGTATCCGGTCGAATTGGGGACTTGATGGACAATCATTCGGATGACGAGCACGGAACTGGCGTTCAGGCGGAGATCGCGCAACGCCGCCCGTTCCATTCGGTCAAAGCCGAAGTCGCCGTCAGCATTCTCAGAACCGCGGCCCTGCTCGAGCGCCACTTTGCGCAGGTCGTGGCGCGGAGCGGCGTCACCGTGCAGCAATACAACGTGCTCCGGATCCTGCGCGGCGCCGGAACCGAAGGTCTACCGACGCTTGTGATTCGCGACCGCATGATCCACGCAGCACCTGGTATCACGCGCCTCCTCGACAAGTTGGAAAAGGCCGGGCTCGCTCGCCGCGAGCGCTGCTCACCCGATCGGCGACAAGTCTTCTGCTACATCACCGAGGGTGGTCTCGAGGTGCTTCGTCAGCTCGATGTCGACATGCGCATGGCGGACGAGACCGCGGCGGGAAATCTGACGGACAGCGAGCAGCGGCAGCTTCTCAAACTCCTCGAGGGCGTGCGCGCGGGTCAACGGCGCGGCAACACGCCGATCGACAGCTCGTTAACGGACGGCGGGCCACCCGGTTCGCCAACCGAGTAGCACCCAAAGCCGGCGCAACCCGATGGCGCCGGTCCCGCGCCGGAGCACCACCAGCTCACCGCGCTTCGCCGCCGTGAAATACGGCAACAACGCAATCACCGCCGAGTGCGGGCCATTCGACTCATCGAGGGCGAGAACCAGATTGTCGCCTGCGCGCGCGAGGGCGGGAAACTTGCGCCATAGGTCGTACTGGTTCGGACGTCCGGAAAGATTTGTGGCGAACGTCGTCGGGTGCGCGCCGATGTAGAATGCCAGCTCCGCCGCTTCCTGATATCGATCGCCACCGAGCCAGGTGGGCGTCCGGGTTTGCTGCGTCGTGGCTTTCGCGGTGCTGTCGGCCGCAAGAGCGAGGTCGTTCCAGCCGAATGCGCGTGCGATCGGATCTTTGGACGCCGGAAGCGGAAGCACCGGCTCGACTGCCTGCGCGTAAATGAGAATCGACATCGCCGCGGCCAGCACCACGCCGGCGTCGTACCACTTTCTGGCGATCCGCTTCGACGACGTTATGGCGAGAAGAACGATCGCCGGGATGTAGGCGGGTGCGGGCCAATTGGGTTCGACGCGCTGACGCGCGGCGCTGTAAATGAAAAAGCCGAACGACAAGAGCGCGACCACACCCAAGACGAACTGGGTGTCGCCGGCGCGACGTCTGAGCGATCGGCCGGTCGCGATGGCGAGCAGCACGAAGAGAATCGGCGACGCGAGTCCCGCCTGTCCACCGAAGAAATCGCCTTCGTGCTTCCACGCAGCGATGAGTGCCGAGCCTTGCGGCGCTGACAATCCGTGTCGGACTTGGTAGAGAAACGAGATCCAGTGGTGGTGAGAGTTCCAGACGAGCACTGGTGCGAAGATCAGCGTCGCGATGACGCACGCTACGTATGGACCCGGCTCGCGCAGGCGCGCGCGCAGTTGGGGGCGAACAAACACAGCGATGAGCACACCGATCGGCAAGAAAATCGATGTGTACTTCGACATGAACGCGGCGCCGAGTGCGACACCTGTCGCGCTCCACCACGCGAGCGAGCGTCGAGAGCGCAGCGGTTCGTGCAACGCGCGCACCAGGCAGTACAACGTGAGCGCGGTGGCCGCGAGCAACGGCGAGTCGGGCGTGGCGAGGATGAGCCCCGCGGCGGCGAGCGGCATGACGGTGATCACGGTCGCCGCGCGCAACGCCGCGCGTCCGCCGCCGAGTCGTCGCGCGATGGCAACGGTGGTTACGGTGGCGACGAACCCGGACAGGATCGGTCCGAAACGCCCTCCGAGTGAGGACGCGTCGCCGCTCAGGGCAATGAGAAGCGCGATGCCGGGCGGATGATCGAAATATCCGGCGGCCAGGCGACGCGACCATTCCCAGTAGTAGGCCTCGTCGGGAAAGATCGGAATGAACGCGGCGAAGGCGAGCCGGATGAACGCGGCGACGGTGACGATGAAGAGCGCGCGTGCCCAGCGGGCATCACGACCTTCCATGCGATCGGATACGAACGGCCTCACGCAGTGATCGGACGTCGCCGCACGTACGCCCGCACACTGCGCGCGACGACGACGATCCCCCATGCCCAGACGAGCCACATCACGCGTTCGTCGGGACCAAGCGTGGTAAACATTTCCCACACGACGATGGGTCCCGCGAACGCAATCGAGATGGGTGATGTGCCGTCGGCGACTCGTCGCTCGACGACGCGCGTCGCTTCGCGCCGACCAGTCCGGAGAATGACCTCGATGAGGCGCGACAACGAGTCGGTCGGCATCCCGCGCCACCCTGGAATGCGAAGGAGCGTCCAACCAGGCGCTGTGTGTCCCCAACCGTGGTTATCCGAGCCGGTGACGAGCGCGAGGTTGAGGCTATCGGCGAGGTGTACGATGCGTGCTCGATCGCGTCGTCCTTGCGAGAGACCGCGTGGTGATCCGTCGACGATCTCGATCGCGTCGACGCCGGGCGCCGAGTTCGGCGCGGTCGATGAGAACTTGCTCAACTTTCCGGGGATCGTCTCGACGACGATCGGCGACGTACCGGGAATCAGATCGGCCATCGCGAGGGCTTGGTCGTCGACGTCTTTGAGATTGGGCGTCGTGAGTCCACGATAGCGGCGACCGGCGCTGAGGATGTTCACGTGCTCGCCGCGATCGAACGCCTCGATACCCTGGAGGAGCATCGTTCCCTCTCCGGCTTGCGCAGGATTGCCCGCGATGCCCCGCTCCGCGCCCTCGAACGTCGCGTGATCGGTGATGTATGCGGCATCGAATCCGGCGCCGCGGTGCCATGCGCGAACGTCCTCCTCGTCCCAGCCGGGACGTCCGTCGTGCGAGAACTTGGTGTGCGAGTGAAAATCGACCGCGATGACGGTTGCGTCGGACACGGCGAGCTGCGCCATCGGACGCGGGAGGATCGCCGCGGCGGCGTATACCACGATGATGCTGACCAGCAACCCGACGCCGGCGACTGATTCCCGCCACAGGAACACATCGCGACCACGTGCACGGAGCGCGCGATAGCAGCCGAACAGGACGATGACCCACAACAGGATGGCGATGTGTTGCCCGACCGTGAGCAGCGTCAGCGTGTCCAGCACACTCGAGATCGGCGCGATGGAGAGGTAGCCGGCGGGGAGATCGAGTCGTGCTTCGCCAACCGCGTCGAGCGTGACCGCGTCGCGTATCGGATCGGCCGCCACGGCCGCCGTGGCAAGGACAAGCATCGTGATGATGATTGGCCGGATGAGCGCGGCCAGCAGGGCTCGCGGCGAAGGTCGAGCGCGCGGCGTGGCATGCGGGCGCGGAGTGGGGCGTGCCAATGCGGTATAGTTTGAGCGTGGCGTCGACGACAATCGATTGACCGCAAACTGACGCTCCAACTCGCTTCTCACAATGCCCAACCGTTTGTCCCAAGAGACCAGTCCGTACTTGCTGCAACACGCGAACAATCCAGTGGATTGGTATCCGTGGGGACCAGAAGCGCTCGGTCGCGCACGCAGCGAGAACCGGCCGATTCTCCTGAGCATCGGCTACGCGGCGTGTCATTGGTGTCACGTGATGGAGCACGAGTCGTTCGAGGATCGCGCCACCGCCGCGCTCATGAACGAACGATTCGTGAACATCAAGGTCGATCGCGAGGAGCGCCCAGACCTCGACGCGATCTACATGCAGGCAGTTCAGGCGATGACGGGTCAAGGCGGATGGCCGATGACCGTCTTTCTCACGCCCGACGGTGTGCCGTTCTACGGCGGGACGTACTACCCGAAGGACGACCGGCACGGCATGCCGTCGTTTACGCGAATTCTCAGCGCCGTATCGGATGCGTTTCGCGCCAAGCCGGCCGATATCGCACGCACGGCGGCATCGGTGCGCGACATGTATCGCGTGACGATCGAGCCGACGCGCAGCGCCGGCCCTCTCGACGCCACAGTCCTCGACAACGCTTATCGCGCGCTGTCGGATCGGTATGACGAGTTGGATGGTGGATTCGACGGAGCGCCGAAATTTCCGCAGACGATGTCGCTCGACTTTCTGCTCCGCTACTGGGCTCGGCGCGGTGTCGAGAACGCGCTGTCGATCGTGTCGCATTCATTCAAGCAGATGGCGCACGGCGGGATCTACGATCAGGTCGGCGGTGGATTCGCGCGCTATTCGGTGGACGCGCAGTGGCTCGTGCCGCACTTCGAGAAGATGCTCTACGACAACGCGCTACTCGTCCGACTTGGCGCGCATCTGTGGCAAGCAACGCAGGACGCCGAGATCAGAAGCGTCGTCGAAGAGACGGTGGATTGGGCGATTCGTGAAATGCGCTCGCCCGAAGGCGGATTCTACTCGTCGTACGACGCCGACAGCGAAGGCCACGAGGGCAAGTTCTACGTCTGGAGCGCCGACGAGCTCGATCAGATTCTCGGCGACGACGCTCCGTTGCTCCGCGCGTATTGGGGAGTGACAGCCGATGGCAACTTCGAGGGGCACAACATTCTGTTCGTCAAAGGCGATCGACGAGCGCTCGCGGCCAAGTTCTCGGTGTCCGAGCGCGAGCTCGAGCACATCGTCAAGCGGTCGAAGGCGATACTGTACGAGGCGCGCAAACGACGCGTGTGGCCGGGCCGTGACGACAAGATTCTTGCGTCGTGGAACGGTCTCATGGTGCGCGGCATCGCGGAGGCGGCGCGGGCGTTTGGCAATGCACGTTACCGACAGGTGGCGATCGAGAGCGCAGCGTTCTTATTCGAGCGTCTCGTTCAAGACGGGCGCGTGTTCCGATCGTACAAGGATGGACGGGCGCGCATCGCCGGCTACCTCGAGGACCACGCGTCGCTCGGCTTGGCGGCGATATCCGTGTACGAGCTGACGTTCGACGAAGTGTGGCTCGCTCGCTCGCGACAAATGGGCGATGCAGTCGTGCGTTGGTTCTGGGATGATGAAACTGGCGCGTTCTATGACACGTCGTCCGATCACGAGCAGCTCATCATTCGACCGCGCGAGATCAGCGACAATGCGATGCCGTCGGGGACTTCGCTCGCCGTCGAGTTGCTGATTCGTCTCGCTGAGTTGTTCGCGGACGCCGATGCGCGCCGTCGTGCGACATACGTTGTCGAGTCGCTGGCGCCGGCGATCGGACGGTACCCGTCGGCGTTCGGGCACATGCTCGGGTGCGCCGACATGTTGATCAACGGCGCGGTGGAGGTAGCGATCGTCGGCGATCCGGCAAGCGACGATTTTCGCGCGCTCGAGCGGACTGCGGCCGAGCGATATGTGCCGTCACTTGTTCTCGCGGGCGGTGCGCCGCGAACCGACGAGGCGATCGCACTCTTGTCGGCGCGCGAGGCGCGAGACGGACGCGCCACGGCGTACGTCTGCCGGAACTACACGTGCGAACAACCGGCGACGACGCGCCAGCAGCTTGACGAGCAACTCGAGCGGGTCACGGCGGCAACGGCACCGCGAGCAGAATAGGCATCGTAAGTCGCACGTCCGATTTTCGACTGCCGCTCTCGGCGAATTTCTCCCACTGACTGTTCGCGACATACACGAACTCGCCCCCGGCAACCGTCCCGATGGTTGGCTCGTCCGCGATGGCCGAGTTTCGGTCGAGGACCTCGGCGCGGACGATGCGTCGTCCGCTCGAGTCGAGAACGAAGCGCATGATCCGCGCGGGCGAGACGCCGTTCTGAACGGCGATGATCGCGCCGCGGTGCCACACGATTCCGTCGCAGCCAAGCGACGTCGAGTGCGGTGCGTCGTCGAGTCGCGCTACGGCGGACGTGGCGAGATCGACGCGCAAAATGCCGTGCGAGTAGTCGGCGACGTAGACGACGCGACCGTCCGGCGATGGAGCCATGCCTTGCAATGAACGAAAGAGCGGATGCGTGATCCGCTCGAGCGTGTCGCCGCCCGAACGCAAGCGATACAACACCGGCTGGTCGGAGTCGGTGACGAAGACGTCGCCGCCCGGACCGATCGCGAGATCGCCGAGCGTGTGGGGTCCGGGCGACGCGACATTCCAGCGACGCTCGATCGCGCCGTCACGTAGTCGAACGCGAATGAGAGCGGCGATAGTCGAGTCGCCCGCGGCGTCGCCGGCGATTCGACGCGGTGCCGACATGGTGGCCCAAAGCAAGCCGCGCGCAGCGTCGATCCGAACGCCGTATACGGCGCCCATGTCCGGCTTATCGCGCGTCCAGAGCTCGCGCGCCGGCTTGCCGGGAATCACCTCCGCGACGGTGCGATGTCGAATGCTCGCCACGTAGAACCGGCCCGTTCGAGAATCGTAATCGACTCCCTCGGGCCAGAACGTCGAGTCCAAGAGTGTCGCCTGAACGTGGCTGCGCGCTTCGCTCATCGCTTGAGCGCTCAACGTCACGATGAGCGGAGCGATCGTCGGCAGTTGCAGGTAGCGCGCGAAGCTCGTGTCGCGATGGAGGTCACGACCCAGACCCATCGCCGCGAGCGAAGCGAGCATGTCACGTAGCCGAGCTGTGTCGCCGGCCCGCGCCGCGAGTGTCGCGCTCGCCCAGAGGTACGCGGCCTGCGTCGGCCACGCGTTCGCCGCGTGGTCAACCTCGGCGCGCGCGGCATTCGCGTTGTGGTCGCGTAGCGCCGTGGCGGCGCGAGACCAAGCGACGCGGGCAACGCCGGCCGAATCGACGGCGGCGATGCCGGCCGGAGTTTGAGCTCGAGTCGCGCCGGCGACTGCCAATCCCGTGACGACCTTCCAACCGATGCGCATGCGGAAGCTTCGGGCATCGTCGCGCCTTCGCCAACGACGTCGGGACAGCGCGTTTGTCAGGCGGGACGGAACGCGGCTACGGCAGCGGAGGCGCGACCGTCTGACTCTT
>DASYSU010000387.1:0-3466 GCA_036002925.1 Gemmatimonadaceae bacterium
GGTGTAGAAGCCCGGCCCGTCGTTCACGACGATCACCGTCTTGCCGAGCTTCTTGCCATACGCCACGGCGGACACGGTCGCTTCGGGCGACGTCGCCGGCGTGACGATCACCTCGAGCAGCGGCATTCGATGCACCGGCGAGAAAAAATGCATGCCGAGCACCCTCTCGGGATGCTGCGCCACCTCGGCGATGCGGGCGATTGGAATCGTGCTCGTGTTCGATGCGTAGACGGCGGTGGTGTCGATGACCGGCTCGACTTCCTCGAGCACGCGATGTTTCAGCGCCACGTCCTCGAACACCGCTTCGATCACGAGATCGACCGACTCGAAACCCGAATAGTCGGTCGTGCCACCGACGAGGCTCATGTAATCCTGGAACTGCTGGCGCGAGATCTGTCGACGCGTGAGCCGCTCCTGCAACACGCCGTGAATCGACGCGAGCCCTCGGCCAATGTGCGCCGTGTCGGTGTCCTTGAACCGAACGAGCGTGTCCTGCTGGACCGCGATCGACGCGATGCCGGCGCCCATGAACCCCGCGCCCAACACGCCAAGCTTGTGGATTTCACGCGGCGCCGGCGCCGGGGGATCGACGCCGGGATCCTTCTTGAGCGAGTTGCTGGCGAAGAAGATGAACACGAGTTGTCGCGAGACCGGAGTCATCGCCATCTCTCCGAACAGACGCGCTTCCGCGCGCAGTCCCTCGTCGAACCCGCGAGAGTATCCGGTCTGAATGGCGGTGAGCGCGGCCAGCGGCGCGGGATAATGGCCGTGCGTCTTCTCCATGACGCTTTCGCGCGCCTTCTTGAACACCACTCCTCGCCCCAGCGGATTCTGCTCGAGCAGCAAGCTCGTTGCGCCACGACTTTGGCGACGCGCCGGCTTGAGCGTCCCCGCGGCCAGCGACCGCGCGCGCGCGATCGCGATGTCCGCCAGAATCGCGGGATGCACCATCTCATCGACGAGACCCATTTGTTGCGCGCGCTTGGCGCGGATGCTTCGACCGGTGAGAATCATGTCGAGCGCCGCCTGCAGCCCAACGCGTCGCGGAAGTCGCTGCGTCCCGCCGATCCCCGGAATGAGCCCGAGCTGCACCTCCGGAAGACCGAGCGTCGTCTTGGGATGTTCGGTGCAGATGCGGTATCGGCAGGCCAGCGCAACCTCGAGTCCTCCGCCGAGGCACGCGCCGTGGATGGCGGCAACGACGGGAACGCGAAGCTTCTCCAGCCGATCGAGCAAGTCCTGACCCATTCGGCTGGTTCGTTCGGCTTCCGCGGCGGACGCGATCTCGAGAAACTGCTCGATGTCGGCGCCGGCGATGAAGCTGTCGGGCTTTCCGGACGTCAGTACAACGCCTTTGATAAGAGTATCGTCATCGACGCGCAACAAGACGCCTTCGAATTCACCGATCAGCCCCGGCGTGAGCGTGTTGAGTGAGACACCGGGCCGATCGATCGTAACGATTAGGATGTCGTCGACGACGTCGGACCTGAGCGTCGGCTCGCTGGTAGTTGTCGGCGTCGTGTCGATGTCCGTCATGCTCGCTCGATAACCATCGCGTGACCCATTCCGCCGGCGGCGCAGACCGTCATGAGACCGAACTGACCGCCGCGGCGCACGAGCTCGTTGGTCAACGTCGTCAGAATGCGAGCGCCCGTGGCGCCG
The DNA here is from genome assembly GCA_036002925.1 of Gemmatimonadaceae bacterium. Lineage (GTDB taxonomy): Bacteria > Gemmatimonadota > Gemmatimonadetes > Gemmatimonadales > Gemmatimonadaceae > JAQBQB01. The sequence continues at coordinate 1,663 of DASYSU010000387.1, forward strand.
AACGGATGGCCGATGGCGATCGAACCACCCATCACGTTGAGCTTGGATCGCTCGACCTCGCCGACCGGTGACACGAACCCGGCGCGCTCCGCCCACTCGCGAGACACGAATCCAGCGAGATTGCACAGCACCTGCGCGGCGAACGCCTCATGCATCTCGATCAGATCAATGTCGCCGAGCGTGAGTCCCGCGCGCTTGAGGGCAACCGGTGCGGCGAGGACGGGGCCCATGAGGAGCTGTTCGCCCGGGTCGAGCGCCGCGTACGCGTATGAGCGAATGAACGCCAGCGGCGTGTAACCGATCATCGCCGCGCGTTCCTCACTCATGAGCAGCACGGCGCTCGCGCCGTCGGTGAGCGGCGACGAGTTGCCGGCCGTGACCGTTCCGTAGCGGCGATCGAACACAGGCTTCAGGCCGCGGAGCTGCTCGATCGACGTGTCGGTGCGGATGCCGTTGTCGCTCGTCAGCGTCGTCTCGTACCGAGGCGGCACGTACACGGGCATGATCTCCGCCGTCAGCCGACCGTCGTCGGTACCGACCGCCGCCAACCGGTGCGACCGTAGCGCGAACTGATCCTGCTCCTCGCGGGGGATGTGATTGATCTTCGCCATTTTCTCGGCCGATTGTCCCATCGTCTCGCCGGTGGATGGCTCAGCGATCGCGGGCGTGATCGGAACGAAATCGCGCGGACGAACGGAGCCGGCGATGCGAAGCTGTTGCGTCGGACCCTTGGCGCGGGAGAACGCGACGAGCTTCTCCGACATCGTGCGCGAGTGCAGGATCGGCACGTTGGACAGCGACTCGGCGCCGCCGGCGATGATCACGTCGTGATGGCCCAAAATGATCTGGTCCGCCGCGTCGGTGATCGCCTGGTTGGCCGACGCGCACGCCCGGCTGACGGTGTATGCCTCGCATCCCTTGGACAACATCGGGAGCAGCGAGACCTCGCGCGCGATGTTCGGCGCGACCACCGATGGAACCACGGTACCGTAGACGATCGCCTCGACCAAGTCGCCGTCGAGATTCGTCCGCTGAACCAATTCGGCGACGCATCGCTTCCCGAGCTCGATCGCCGACATGTCCTTGAAGGCCGTGCCGGCGCGCGCGAATGGCGTCCGCACACCGGCGATGATCGCGACACGCCGTCCGGGAGCGCCAAGTGGAGACATGGGTTGAAACTGACAGGGTTTGGTGCGGACGGGCTAGGGGCGAGGGGCGCTGAACGCAGGGCCGATGGCCTTACTATTCACTCGATGAATGACGCGTTGCGCAGGCGCGGCGAGCAGCTCACCACGTTGGCGAGCCATGAGTTCGACGTGCTCGTCATCGGCGGCGGCATCACCGGGTGCGGCGTCGCGCGCGACGCTGCGTTGCGTGGGCTCTCCGTTGCGCTCGTCGAGCAGAACGACTTCGCCAGCGGAACCTCGAGCCGATCGTCGCGCTTGATTCACGGTGGCGTTCGGTATTTGGAGCACGGCCAGCTCCATCTCGTTTTCGAGTCGAGCGCCGAGCGCCGACGCTTGCTGCGACTCGCGCCGCACTTGGTTCGTCCGCTGGAATTCACCTGGCCCGTGTATGCCGGCTCTCGTATCCGCCGATGGAAGCTCGGCGCGGGGCTGATGCTGTATGATGCCCTGTCATTGTTCCGCAACGTCGGCCGTCACCACCGACTGAGCTCGCGAGCCGTACTCGAGCACGAGCCCGCGCTCCAGCGTGAAGGACTGTTGGGAGGCGCGCGGTACTATGATGCCGCGACCAACGATTCCAGGCTCACACTCGCGAACGCGATCGGCGCGGCCGAGGC
>DASYSU010000388.1:0-4542 GCA_036002925.1 Gemmatimonadaceae bacterium
CTTGATCTGCATGCCCGGCTTGACCGTCCCGTCGACGACGCGCACGCTGGGAATCGCGCCGCGATATCGATCGTAGTAAGAATCGAAAATCAGCGCACGGAGCGGCGCGTCGGCATCACCTTGCGGCGCCGGCACTCGGCGCACCACCGCCTCGAGCAACTCCGAAATGCCGATTCCTTCCTTCGCGCTGACGAGGAGGATGTCGTCCGGATCGGCGCCGATCAGATCATGAACTTCCTGCTTGCGACGATCGGGCTCCGCCCCGGGAAGATCGATCTTGTTCAGGATCGGAATGATCTCGAGTCCCGCATCGAGAGCGAGAAACAGATTCGATAGCGTCTGCGCCTGAATGCCCTGCGACGCGTCGACGACAAGGATGGCGCCCTCACACGCCGCGAGCGAGCGCGAGACCTCGTATGTGAAGTCGACGTGACCCGGCGTATCGATCAGGTTGAACTCGTAGTGGTCGCCGTCGAGCGCCGTATACGTCATGCGCACCGCGTTCAGCTTGATCGTGATTCCGCGCTCTCGCTCGAGATCGAGGGTGTCGAGCACTTGCTCCTTCATCTCGCGCTTTTGCAGCGTGCCGGTCGCCTCGATGATGCGGTCGGCCAGAGTCGACTTCCCGTGATCGATATGCGCGACGATACAGAAATTGCGGATGTGATCGAGCTTCAAAGCAGACTCGGCGGGGTCGAGGACGGCAGGGAACTGGTTGCGACACTTGAATCTAGCGACCGCCGACACCCGAACAAACAAAGAGCCGCGCAGGTGAGTGCGCGGCTCTTACCAACGATACTAACGTGCTTCGCGTGACGGTCAGCTATTCTTGCCCGGCGGCTTCGAGCCGGACGATGCGGGCTCGGACTTGGGTGCAGGCTCGGAGCGTGGTGCGGCGCGCTCCGGCGGTGGTGACGTGCGTGCCGGCGCTTCCATTCGCGGCGCGGGTGCGCTGCGCGGCTCGCTCCTCGGTTCACTTCTTGGTTCGATACGCGATGGCGCGGAAGAACGCGGATTGTCGCTCGGTGTCGGACGCGAATACCCGCGCGATTCGTCTCTGATCTGGGACCGCGACCAGCCCGTACCCTCGTGCGTGTTCTCGGTGCGCCGGCCGGCCATCTCTTGGATGCTCGGACGAGCGCGTTCGTCGATCGGACGCGTTTCGACGCGCGGTTGCCGGCGAATCGGGCCCGTCGAGGGCTCATCGGTCGTGATCAATCCGCGTTGACGATACTGCGGCGACGTCGCGGGAAGCGATTGATCGGCGCTGGTGGTCGCGCCTGCGCTCTGACCGGAGTTGAGCGGCATGACATGGCCCGGCGGAACTCGCGGCGATAGCGGCTTGCGCGGTCCTTCGAGGTTGAAGCTTCGCGGCCGACTTGGCGGCGTGTTGATCGGCGACCCGTAGGCAATACCGTACGGGTAACCGTAGTAGCCCGGCGAATACGAGCGATAGCAATCGCCGGCCGCATCATAGTAGTAGCGCGAGCCACGGTACGTGAACGACGACCCGTATCCGAACCCGTACAGTGGGTTGAAGTTGTAACGGTTGTTGAATGGCGAGAAGGCGAAACCGAGCGGCTCGTACCCAGCGCAATAGCCGTAGCCGAATGCCGACGAGTTGCTCCCATATCCGGCATACAGCGACTGCGTGGTGGTGTAGCGAGCGAATTGGACAGTGTATGCTTCGCGATTGTCCCCGGCGAGCAGCGAGGCCAATTCATAGATGGCCGGACGCGGGTCACGCATGTAGTCGATGTCCGCGACCTCGAACGTGTCCCAGGATCCGCCAGTGGCAAACTTCTCGGAGTGCATTGGCCGCCACGACGCGATGATGAAGACGTAGCCCAACCCGCCATCGTACGAGTCGTACGAGGACTGTGTGTTGCGGAAGAACCCGCCCGAGCGTGCGCGATACCGGTACTGATCAGTGAAGCCGGCGAAGAACTCCGCCGTGTGATAGGTGTGCTGCCCGCGAACGAAGCCGTCGTCGCCTGGCTCTGTCGGAAACACGATGCGGAGAATGCCGTCGGCGTCGAGGTGGCCGACTACGACGTACGCGTCATCGTCGACGTGAAAGTTGGCGCGTACGCGACGACTTGCGGCGGCGTTCGCGAACTCGGCATAGATGCTGACGCGCGGTCCCTCTCGATCGGCGACGGCCTGGGCGAGAACGGAGTCACGCTCGGCCGGGCCGAGGGTGCGCGATGCCGCTTGCACTGAGGGGCTGACACCGAAGCGAGAGCTCGAGGTGGTCCCGGTGGACGTTGCGCACGCACCGCCGACGACGAGAACGCTTATGGTCGCGCCGACAATTCGACTCCGCCGCATATGGGCGTCTCCGAAAGAGTGATGTATACAATAAAGCATACATGATGCCAAAAGCGCAATAGCCAGCTTGGAAGATGGTGGAGCATGGGGCGTTCCGGGAAGGTGGAACGGTGGAACGGTGTTCCGCCATATTAGCTTTCCCCCCTCAATGGAGAGCACGCGCGCCCTCCGCGCCGACCTCTTCGACCCCGCGAGCCTCGCTGCGCTTGGTCGAATCGAGATCGTCGCTCGCTGGATCGTCGATGGTTTTATGACCGGTCTCCACCGATCACCCCGCAAAGGGTTCTCCGTGGAGTTCGCCGAGTATCGTCCCTATCAACCTGGCGACGACCTGCGGTACATCGATTGGAAGATCGCCGCGCGGTCCGATCGGTGGGTCGTGCGACAGTACGAGGAAGAGACGAATCTTCGCGCGAGTATCGTCCTCGACGTCAGCAAATCGATGGCGTGGAGCGCCGCGGCCCTCCGTTCGTTCTCGTGGCAAGGTGCGGCCGCTGGCGGTCCTTCGCGCGAAAGTGGCGCGCCCGATCGGTTGACGAAGCTGGCCTACGCCGAGCGACTCACCGCAGCACTCGCGCTGCTTTTGTTGCGACAGCGTGACGCTGTTGGCCTCGTGCGCTTCGACGATCGGATTCGCACGTCGATTCCGCCGCGTGCGCGGCGCGGGCAGTGGCGTCGTCTCGTCGGCGCGCTCGAGGAACCGGGCGCGGGACGCGCGTCGAGCGCGCCCGACGCGTTGCACCAAGCCGCCCGGTTGATCAGCCGCCGCGGCCTGATCGTGCTCGTTTCTGATTTGCTCATGGACCTCCCAGACGTCGAGCGAGCGATGCGGGGGCTTCGCGCGGTCGGTCACGACGTCACGGTGTTGCACATTATGGATCCGGCGGAGCGTGAGCTGCCCACCAGCGGCGAAGCGCTGTTCGTCGATCCCGAGAGTGAGCTCGCCGTGCCGGCCAGCATGGCCGACGTGCGCGCGGCGTACAAGACCACGGTCGACGAAGTGATCGGCGAGTGGCGATCGATGTTCGGCAGCTTGGGCATCGGCTATGAGATCGTGTCGACCGACGCTCCCTTTGGCGTGCCGCTGCGACGAGCCTTCGCGCTGCGACAACTATTGCCGTGACGTTCCTCGCTCCGCTCTACCTGTTGCTCGGCGGTGCCGTCGCGGTGCCGCTGTTGATTCACCTGCTGCGGCGGCGCATCGGATTGCGGGTCGAGTTTCCGGCGGCGCGATATCTCTTGCGTGCCGAGCGCGAGAACAGCCGCACGCTCAAGATCAGAAATCTCTTATTGATGTTATTGAGGATTCTCGCGCTGTTGGCGATCGTCGTCGCCGCGGCGCGGCCGGTAGCCCGATGGCTCGGTGGCGGCCACGCGCCGACCGCCGTCGCGATCGTGTTGGACAATTCGCTCAGTTCCTCGGCGGTCGTCAACGGTCGTCCGTTGCTCGATCAGTTCAAGGCGATGGCGCGTGATGTCATCTCCGGCGCGACCACGGCGGATCGACTCTGGCTGGTCACGATCGACGCCCACGTGCGCGGCGGCGCGGCGAGCGTGTTGCGCGACGAGATCAATCGTCTGGAGCCGATCGCGGGTGCGGGCGAACCAGCCACGGCCTTGACCCGTGCCGCGACGGTCATCCGAGGCGCCGGTCTCGAGGCGCGTCAGGTTGCGGTACTCACCGACGGACAACGCAGCGAGTGGGACAAGCTGTCGTCGATTGGCGACGCGCAACTTCTCGTCTATGCGCCGTCGGCGACACCGCCATCGAATCGCGCGGTCACGCTCGCCGAGGCTCGACCGATCCGTTGGACTCCACGCGGGACCGTGGCGGCTCGCATTCAATCGCACGATTCAGCGACCTATCGCGTGAGCCTCAACGGACGCACGTTCGCGCGCGGCTCGGCCGCGCCGAATGAGGAGGTCATTGTGCGCGCGGCGCCGCCGGAACGTGGATGGGTCGCGGGCACGGTCGAGATCGAGGCCGACGAGTTGGCCGCCGACAACGTGCGCTACTTCGCGACATGGATTGGTGCCGCGCCGGGCGTCGCGGTGGCTCCGGCCGTTGGTCCGTTCGTCAAGGACGCTATCGACGTATTGCGTGGATCAGAGCGCGTGACGGATGGACGCGACATCGCGATTGTCGGCGGTGACGAGGTGACGTCATTGCCCGCGCTGATCACCGCGCCTACCGACCCGGTGAAAGTCGGC
>DASYSU010000389.1:0-13521 GCA_036002925.1 Gemmatimonadaceae bacterium
AACGTGCCGTGCCTTCCGGAATTCCCAGCATCCCGCCGATCTCACCATGCGTAAACCCTTCCACGTCGTGCAACACGATCACCGATCGCTGGCGCTCGGTCAGCTTCGTCAGCGCATGAGAGGGACGACGCCGAAGCTCATCCGATTCGCCCGGATCCCGGAAGGGCATGGGAACCGTATCCGGCAGTTCGTCCGCGTCGCGGACTTTCCGCCGCCGCACCAGGTCCAGCGACGCATTGGCCATGATGCGGTACAGCCAAGCGCCGAACGGTTGATCGGGAAGGAAACGGTCCAGCGCCCGGTAGGCATGGAGGAAACCCTCCTGAACCGCATCCTCCGCGTCCTCGTGCGTGAGCACGATCGCGCGACACACGGCGTACGCCCGACGCTGATGGTTCCGCACGAGAGTCGCGAACGCTTCGCTGTTCCCGCGCTGAGCCGCGATGACAAGTGATCGCTCGTCCGGTTTGACGTCAGACACTGACGACATGCCGAACGATACTTCGATTGCGCCCGCAGCGGTCATCGAGACGTGGCCGGTGTCCAATTCTACTAACGGATGACCCTCGCGGAACGTTGATCCTCAGCGGGCCTGCTCCTCGGGAGCGGGCACCGCCGTTGTCGGCGGGGCGCCGGGAGTCCCGGCGAGCCCGATCGCGTCTGCCACGCGCCGCATCGCGTTGATCACGAACTGAATGTGCTGCTCCAGGTCGAGTCCCATTTCTTGAGTACCCAACAGCACGTCGTCGCGATTCACGCCTTTCGCGAACGCCTTGTCTTTCATTTTTTTTCGGACCGATCGTGCGTCAACCTCGTGAAGGCTCTTCGTGGGGCGCACGAGCGCCGTCGCGGTGATCAGCCCCGACAACTCGTCGACGGCGAACAACGTCTTGGCCATCAGCGAATCGCGCGACACGCCCGAATACGCGGCGTGGCCGAGGATCGCTTGCAGGATGTCCTCGGGCCAACCGCGCTCGCGAAGAAAGCGCACACCCCAGGCGGGATGTTCTTCGGTCGGCGAGTGGGCAACATTCGGATAACGCTCGTAGTCGAAATCGTGAATCAAGCCGGCGAGCCCCCAGCGCTCGGGGTCTTCCCCGAAATGCTCGGCGTAGGCGCGCATGGCAGCTTCGACGCCCAGCATGTGCTTGCGGAGCGATTCGCTCGCCGTGAATTCATGCATGAGGGCGAGCGCATCGGCTCGCGACGGAAGAGTTTGCCCGGTCATGACCGTCAATATACTGACTGGTCAGCGTCCCGCTTACGAGCGCGTTCCAGCGTCAGCTTTGGCTTGACGGCCCTGTTAGACAACGGTCCAACGCCATAGGATAAGGGCCGATGCCTCATCTGCGATCGATTGCGTTGCGCGCGGTTCCGCCCGAGGCGTCCGAGCGGTTTCCGTTCACGGTGCCCATCATCCGTCGGCTCGAATCGCTCGACCTCGGCGCTCGCGTCACGTTTCTCGTCGGCGAGAACGGATCGGGTAAGTCGACCTTGCTCGAGGGCATCGCGGCTGCCGCGGGACTGCCAACGGTCGGCAGCGAAAGCCTGGAGCGAGACAGTACGCTCTCAGCGCAACGCGAGCTCGCCGGCGCGCTCAAGTTGACGTGGAACCGACGCGTCCGGCGCGGCTTCTTTCTTCGCGCCGAGGATTTCTTCGGCTTTACCAAGTCGCTGTCGAAGATGCGCGAGGATCTGCAGGCCAGACTCCGGGAAGTCGACGAACAGTTCGTCACGAGCTCGGATTGGGCGAAAGGGCTCGCGAAGGGTCCCGCCAGAGCGTCACTCGCTGACATGGAGCGTCGCTACGGCATTGACCTGGATGCGAACTCGCATGGCCAGAGCTTTCTCAAACTATTCGGCGCGCGGTTCGTCCCGGGAGGACTCTATCTGCTGGACGAGCCGGAAGCGCCGTTGTCGCCCACGAGTCAGTTGGCACTGATCGCGCTCATCGGCGACATGCTCAAGCAGGACGCGCAGTTCATCATCGCGACGCACTCGCCGATCCTGCTCGGCTTTCCGGATGCTGTGATTTATAGTTGCGATCGCGCGCCGATCGAGGTCGTCCCCTACGAGGAGCTCGACCACGTGGTGATCACGCGCGATTTCCTGAACTCGCGCGAGAGATTCCTGAAGTACTTATGAGCGGGCGAGGCGCCGCGTGCTACTTTGTAGCCGCCGCGGCCGGCTGCTCGTGCGAGTATTTGGCGTTCGTCAGCGCCACGATGGTGCGGACGATCGCAAAGAGAACGATTGCCCCGATAATCAGGCCCATGAACGCGGCCTTCGCGTCGGTGCCGTGTGGGTGATGGTCGTGGTCGTGTGCGGTCATGTCAGGTAGGTGAGGCGGCCGCCGGTCAAGCGACGCGCACCGAGTTCATCACATCGTTCTTCTCGATCTTCTTCATCACGTCGAGCCCCTTCGTGATCTTGCCGAAGACCGTGTGCACGCCATTCAGATGCCGCGTATTGGACTCGCTCAGCACCATGAAGAACTGGCTGCCGCCGGTGTCTTTGCCGGCATGCGCCATCGACAGCGCGCCGATTTCGTGCTTGCGAGGATTGCCGGCCGTCTCGCACTTGATCTTGTAACCTGGACCACCCGTGCCGACCCGCGGATCGCCGGCGGGAAGATCCCGCGACAGGGGATCGCCGCCCTGCACGACGAAATCGGGGATCACGCGGTGGAACTTCACGCCATCATAGAATTTGTCGTTGGCGAGCTTCTCGAAGTTTGCGACCGTGTTCGGCGCATCCTTGTCGTACAGCTCGGCGACGATTGTGCCCTTGTTGGTTTCGAACGTAGCGGTTTTTGACATGCCACAAACCTAGGTCGGGCCGCGATGCGACGGTAGGAGTCGAGCGAAGTGAGCGTCACACGAGCGACGATGGGCAAATGTCGTTGAGAAAACAGATCTCGCACTTGGGCCGCCGTGCCTCGCAGATCGTTCGCCCGTGTTCGATCAGAAGATGGGCGAGCATCGTCCACCGGTCGCTCGGGAAAAGTCGAATCAAGTCCTGTTCGATCTTGATTGGATCCGTCTCCTTGGTGAGGCCCAGTCGGCCGGCCACACGAGCCACATGCGTGTCCACGACGACACCTTCGTTCTTGCCATAAGCGTTGCCCAGCACAACGTTCGCCGTTTTTCGGCCGACCCCGGGCAATTTCACGAGTGCGTCCAGCTCGTCTGGGATTCGGCCACCGTGCTGCTCGGCCACCGCCGTCGACATTCCGATCAGGCTCTTCGTCTTGTTGCGATAGAAGCCCGTGGACTTGATGATCTCCTCGAGCTCAGCAGGGTTGGCCGCGGCAAGTGCCGCCGGTGTGCGATACCGTTTGAACAGGGCGGGAGTGACCATGTTCACGCGCTTGTCGGTGCACTGCGCGCTCAAGATCGTCGCGATCAGCAACTGGAATGGTGACTTGAAATCGAGCGCGCAGTGCGCGTCGGGGTAGTGCTTCGCCAGACGATCGTAGATCTCGCCGGCGAACTCGGGGGTTGGCTTCCGGCGGCGACGGGCTGCCTTTGGTGGCATGAGTGTTCTCTGGTGTTAGCGACGTTCCGCGCTCGCCTTCCGTCGTGCCCGAGCGAAAGAGAGAACGCCATCGACTGATCGGGCATTGAGCACGTCACCGCGTTCGAGCCAGCCCTTTCGTGCGATCGCAACGCCGACTTCCATAGTATCGAGCCCGCGCGTGGAATGCGCGTCGGGGCCGATCGCGATCGTCACGCCGAGTCGTTTTGCGGTTTGGAGGTGCCGCCAGTCGAGGTCGAGTCGATGCGGATCGGCGTTGAGCTCGACGGCCACGCCGAGGGCGGCCGCCTTCTCGAGCACCGCCTCGATATCGATGGCGTACGGTTCGCGCGACAAGAGCAGTCGTCCGGTGGGATGTGCGAGGATCGTCAGGTGTGGGTCGTCGAGGGCGCGAAGCACGCGGTTGGTCATCGTCGCCCGGTCCATTGAAAACCGCGAGTGGATCGAGCCGATCACGAAATCAAACTCGTCGAGCAACTCGTCGCCGTAGTCGATCTGGCCATCGGCGAGAATGTCCGCCTCGATCCCTTTGAGCACCCGAAAACCGTCGAGCGTGGCATTCAGCTCGTCGATCTCGTCGTGCTGCGCGCGGACGGCTTCGCGCGTCAAGCCGCCCGCAAAGAACGCGGCCTGTGAATGGTCGGTGATGCCGATGTAATCCCAACCATGGGCCCGGGCCGCCTGCGCCATTTCGCCGACGGAGGCTTTTCCGTCGGAGTAGTGGGTGTGGCAGTGGAGGACTCCGCGAATGTCGGCGGGTACGACGAGCTCCGGCAACGTTCCGCGCCGCGCGGCCTCGACCTCACCGAGTCCCTCGCGCAACTCAGGCTCAATGAACGCGAGCCCGGCGGCCTGATAGATCGCCGCTTCGTTGGTTGTCGGGACGAATGCCCCGCGAGAATCACGCAGACTATCGCCATCGACCGCCAAGCCTCTCGTCGACAACGCAGCTAAAACGGCCTCGACGTGCTCGGCATTTCCTGTCGCGCGCCAGAGCGCGAAGGCGAAGCGATCCGGGCCGACGCAGTCGAGATTGAGTTCCGCGCCATCGACGAACCGAACCCAAACTGACGCGCCGTCGCCGGTCGCGCTCTTGGTTCCGGCCAAACGCGTAAACGATTGTGCGACGTTGGTTGGATCGCGCGTACACGCCGCCACGATCTCGACGCTCGCCGCGACCTCGACACGCCGTCGCAGAGCCCCGGCAAGCTCGGCGCGCTCGACATCCGGATGGCTCGCGACCGACGCGAGCAGGTGTTGCGCCTCGACGAATGCATGATGATAGAGCTGAAGCGACCCGCGTTCGCGCGCTGCGGCAATTCCCTTGAGGATCTTCTCGACGGTCTTTGGCCCGAACTTGGGCAGTGTTGCGAGGCGTCCGGTTGTCGCCGCCGCCTCCAACTCCTCCAGCGTTTCAATCCCGAGGCCCTCATGGATCTGATGTATCTTGAGCGGCGACAGACCGGGGACGTCGAGCATCTCGAGCAGCCCTTCGGGCATCGACTCGCGAAGCTGCTCGAGGTACCGCGATTCACCGGTCTCGACGAGGTCGCGAACCACGGCGAGCGTAGCGGGCCCAAGCCCGCGAACCGCACCGAGCTCGCCCGAATGATAGAGTGGCGCGAGGTCGTCGGCGCCGAGCGCCAGTAGTCCCTTCGCCGCGCCGGCGTACGCGCGGCACTTGAACGAGTTCTCGCCCTTCAATTCGAGGAACGCCGCGATTTGAGACAGAACGTGGGCGGCGGTACGAGAGTCGATGGTCATCGCCAGGCTTCTGAATTGCTCAGCCGCGGAGATGACGCGATGTCTCTCCGGTCAGTCCTCGATGCCAGCGTTGTGCCGGATTCGGTCGACACACTCATGGAGTTGCCGTTCGGTGAGCTCGATCTCTTGGCGCGCCCCTTCGGCGTCGAGCAGACCATCGCGCATAGAGATGGCGATCTGATTCATGTACCGAATCTTGGTCAGCAGCTCCTCGGTGACGCGGCGGAGGCGCAAGAATGTGCGTTTCTCGGCGAGCGCCCGCCGGTGACGCATCCCGAGCTCCTCCGACGGAATTCTTCGGGCGAGATCGAGGACGTCTTCGCGTGTTCGGCCCGGTAGAGCCCCCCGATCCGGGACGCCCGTCTGATCCCAACCCTCTTCGGCAAACCACAGCCGACCGACGTATTCGATTCCGTCGAACGCGACGCGACACGTGACGGTGTACCGTCGACCAAGATGGTCGATTGTGGCGATGAGCGGTGGAGCGTCGGTCGGCGACATAGGCAACAGCTAATATGGAAGCGCGGCGGGTGGCAAGAGAACGCCCCGCTCAGGCGGGACGGCCGAGGAATTCGCGAATCGCGGAGAAGAGCGCGGCGGGTTGCTCGACGTAGGGAACGTGGCCGGAGCCCTCGATGACGACCAATGTCGCGCGCATAGCCTTCGCGGCCGCCTCCGACGAAGCGAGCGGAATCGGGTCTTGTCGGCCGTGAACGATCAGCGTTTGCACAGTGACGGAATCGAGGTGTCCTGGAGTGAGCAGATTGAAGTCGCCCAAGCTCTCCCACACAGACTGCTGAACTCGCCCGATGACACGAAACGGCGTGAGATCGTGGGTGGCCGACGGATCGGCGAAGTAGCCGGCGACGCTCAGCTCGAACGCCCGTTGCCGGTAGGCCTCGGGATCGCGCTCGCGGAGGCCTGAGCTCGCGAGCTCGGCGCGAAGTCGCGCGACGGACGAGTCTTGCTGGCGTCGCAGGAACTCCCGCTCGAACTCATCGCGGAACGCCCGGGTGACCGGCGCCGGATCGATGAGCACGAGCCGTGAAGGCCGGTGCCGCGCGCGGCCGGCCGCCGCTTCGATCGCGTAGAGCATGGCGAGTAGTCCGCCCCACGAGTAGCCAATCAGGTCGAGCGGTTCCAGCCGCAGCTCGTCGACGACTCGATCAAGGTCCTCGACGTGCGTTTGCCATGTGATCGGATCCCGATCGTCAGTCTTGGACCGTCCGCCTCCGCGTTGGTCGTAGAACAGCAGCTCGTGATCAGTCGCGAGGTCCAGCATTTGGGGCAGCAGATAGTCGTGATGTGCCCCGGGACCACCGTGAAGCACGAGGAGCCGTGGCGCGCCCGTTGGTCCGTACGCCGCCCAATACAGTGGAACCTTAGTCCTGGCAGTGAAGCCCGATGCGCGAGGCGGAGGAATGGGCGGCATTCAAGAACGCGAATAGCGGGCGGCGATCGACGCCGTCGTCACGTGCACTTGGACGGTGTCATCGATCGGGTCGCCGTACCCGCCGGCGATCGTGACCGCGACTGGAATCCCGACCGCTCGGCATTGCTCGAGCACCATCGAGTCGCGACGCGCGAGCCCATCAAACGTGAGGGCGAGGCGTCCCAGGCGATCGTGCTCGTGCGGGTCAGCGCCGGCCAGGTAGACCACCAAGTCCGGGCGAGCCGCGTCGATGACGCGAGGAAGTGTGTCGGCGAGCAGGGCGAGATACAGGTCGTCGCCCGCGCGATCACCGAGCTCGATGTCGAGGCTACCGGCGACCTTGCGAAAAGGATAATTGCGTCCGCCGTGCATGCTGAACGTGAACACGCGGTCATCGTCCGCGAAGACCGCGTTCGTGCCGTTGCCTTGATGTACATCGAGATCGATCACGGCGGCTCGATCGATCAAGCGATCGCGCTGCAGCGCACGAATCGCGATCGCGACGTCATTGAAAACGCAAAACCCTTCACCGTGCGACGGGAAGGCGTGATGCGTGCCACCCGCGAGATTCATCGCCACGCCTTCATCAAGCGCCGCGCGGACCGCCTCGATCGTGCCACCCGCGGCACGATACGCACGCTCGACCAAGGCTTCTGACCACGGAAATCCTAGGCGTCGCTCCTCATCGTTAGTCAGCGCGCCGCTCGTGAAACGATCGACATAGTCTGCCGTGTGAACGAGCAGCAAGTCGTCGAGCGAGACGCGTGCCGGATCGTACACCGAATTGGTGGGGACGATGCCTTCCGCGATCACCCGTTCGCGAAGGCGCGCGTATTTGGCAATCGGGAAGCGATGCCCGTTCGGCAACGGGAAGGTGTATTTCGCGCTCGACCAGACGTGAAGAGGCACCGCTCGAGATTTGTCGGGCGCGTCAGCCGCTGCGCTTGCCGAGCTTGACCTGAAGCGTCAATCGTTGCGTGCCTCTGAGCACCACCACGCTGACGGCGTCTCCGGGTTTGTGCGAGTACAGCGCGTTCGAGTACTCGAATAAATCCTTGACGGACTTACCGCCGAATTCGACGATGACGTCGCCGGCCTTGAGGCCCGCGATGTCAGCCGGGCTTCCCGCACGAACGCCGGTAAGGCGCAATCCCGGCGCGTCGCCGCCTGCCATATCGGGGATCGATCCGAAATAGACGTCTGATCCCTCGCGCGTCGAACTGGCTGGAGCTGCCGCAACCGCGCGAACGAAAGTCAAACGCGGACCTCGATCGCCAATCTCACGCGCGACACGCTCGGCGACTGCCACCACACGCGCTTCGCCTGCGGCGTTGATGTGTTCCGGCACATCGGTCGCCCGATGATAGTCGTCGTGCAGATCGGTGAAAAAATGAAGAACGGGAATGTCCTTGGCGTAGAACGAGCTTTGATCCGACGCTCCAAATCCGTCCCCCTGCGCCGTGATGCGCAGTCCGGCATTCGCGGTCGCGCTGTCGAGCAGCGATGGAAGCTCCTTGGCCGTCAAGATCCCATACACGATGAGCTTGTCGTTCTTCAACCGGCCAACCATGTCGAAATTCAGCATGGCCGCGATGCTGTCGATCGCGACCGGGCTGTGTTCGACGAAATACGCTGAGCCGAGCAATCCTTCCTCTTCGCCTGAAAAATTGGCGAAGATGATCGACCGCCGCGTTGGCGCGGCAGCGAGCAAACGCGCCAGTTCGAGCACGGCGGCGGTGCCCGACGCATTGTCGTCGGCGCCGCGGCGGACCGCACCTTTGACATCCGGATCGAGCGCGCCGTCGGTCGACGTTCCGAGATGATCGAAGTGCGCGCCGATGACGATATACTCACCGCGCAGCGCCGGATCGCGACCGGGCAGGACAGCGAACACGTTCTGCGTCGGAAGCGAAGGACTGGGCCCGGCGTGCGACGGCGGCCGAGCGACGAACCGTTGGAGGTAGCCCTCGGACATCGGCCGAAGTCCGAGCGTGGCATACCGACGCGCGATGTACGCGGCAGCCGAGTCGTTGCCTGGTGTTCCGGTGAGCCGGCCGGCGAGGGCGTCGCTCGCGAGATAGAAAATGTCGCGGCGAATCGCCAGCGAGTCCGGCGCGAGCGCAGCCCGCGGGCCTGTGTGCGCCGATTGACAGGCGGAGGTCGCGACGACGAGCGCGAGCCATGCGCCTCGACGACGGCTGGATATGATCATTAAGAGAATTGGAACAGCGGCGCGTCAGCGCGCGGTGAAATCGGTCTTGCCGTTGACCTCGCGGCAGACCTCGGCGAGCAGCGTCGCGGTTTTGTCGACGTCGTCGAGGCTGACGAGTTCATTCGGAGAATGCATGTACCGGTTGGGAATGGAAACGAGTGCGGTCGCCACACCCTCGCGCGCGATGTGGATCGTGTCGGCATTGGTCGACGTGTCGCGACCGGCCGCGTGGATCGAGTGCTTGATGCCGTGGCGGTCCGCCGTGCTTCGCAACAAGTCGAACACGACCGGCGAGATCACGGCGCCGCGCGTCAACACCGGGCCGCCACCGATGCGATGATCGCCGAGCTCTTTCTTCTCGACGCTCGGATGGTCGGTCGCGAACGTTACGTCGATCACGAGCGCCATTTGCGGATTGATGCAGTTCGTGCAAATGAGCGCGCCGCCTCCGTGCCAGGCGATTTCTTCTTGCGTCGTCGCGGCGGCGACGACGCGCGCCGAGCCGGGATTCTGCGCATACCGGCGCAACGCCTCGAGCACGACGAAGGCCCCAATTCGGTCGTCGATCGAACGCGAGACGACGCAATTGTTCGGGAAATCGATCGTCTTCGAGTCGATGACGCCCGGATCGCCCACACTGAGTCGTCCCTCGGCTTCGGCGCGGTTCGATGCGCCAATGTCGACCCAGAGCTCGGTGATCTTCGACGCTTGATCGCGATCGGTCGGCTTCATCAGGTGAATCGGCTTCTTGCCGATCACACCGACGACGTCGCCGTCACGGCCCATGAACCGGATGCGTTGTCCGACGAGCACCTGAGGGTCCCAGCCGCCGATCGGAGACGGGTAGACGAAACCCTCGTCGTCGATGTACTGCACGATCAGCCCGATCTCGTCGATGTGGCCATCGAGCATGATCGTCGGCGATCCGCCCGGGTTGACCTCTGCCATGGTGTTGCCGGCGACGTCGCTGGTGACCTTATCAGCGAACGTCGACGCTTCTTCGCGCCAAACGCGGGCGGCTGGCGCCTCGAAGCCGGATGGTCCCGGCGTATCGAGCAAACGTTTCAGAAACGCCAGCGAGGACGGGCTCAACATTGATCGCGCGGGGTGTAGTTCGATCCGGACCTAATCAGGAAATCCTAGTCCCCGATGGGATCAGATGGAAGAGACGTGTTTTGGGCGGAACGGGCTAGCGCGGACGCCGAATTGGAAACGCGAGAAAGCTGAGGCCGAGGATGACCAGGCCCGCGACATACCAGCGCAAATCTTCCGTCAACCCGTAATAGAGAATCCCGAACCAGGCGAGCATCTGGCCGAACAACCAGCCGTGCAGGCTGTCGGGAATGCCGGTTGTCTCGCGGCGGCGGCGCGCCCAGCGGCTATTGTAGAAGCGCAGGTCGATCATCTGCACGAGCGCGTACAGCCAGGTCAGCACGCCCACGCCTCGAAGCTTACGCACCATGACTGGCTGGGCGAGGTGCGACGCGCCAAGCGTATGGAACACGTAGACCGCGAGCCCGAAGAATAGCGTGAGCGCGAGCAGGATCCCGCGGAGGCGCGTGAGGCGCTCCGGCGTGAGCCAGCGTTGCCGCTGATCAATAGCATCAGTGGCGGGGCCGAGCCCCGCGACAGGTGGCACCATGGGGATGAAAGACGAAAGGATTGAGGTCGTCAGCTAGCGGTTGCGCTCGAAAACGGCCCGTCCTCCAATATACGTCGCGAGCACATTCGTGCCGAGTATTTCCGCGTCGGGAACCGTCATGATGTCGCGATCGAGGATGACGAAATCAGCATACTTGCCCGCCGTCAGCGAGCCCATCGTCTGTTCCTGGAACGCGGCGTATGCCGGCCATATGGTCATGGACTTGAGAGCCTCCTCCCGCGTCATCTTTTGCTCCGGGAACCATCCGCCTGGCGGCCAGCTGTTGTCGTCCTGGCGGGACACCGCGGCATGGAACGAGAACAGCGGGTTGACCCGCTCGACCGGGAAGTCGCTTCCATTGGGAATGATCACGCCGGTGTTCAAGAGCGACCGCCAGGCATACGCCCCAAAGGTTCGGGCGTAACCGAGTCGCGTCGGCGCCCAGTACATGTCACTCGTCTGATGCACCGCCTGCATCGACGGGATCACTCCGAGCTCGGCGAAGCGCGGCACGTCGGCGTGATCCAGCACCTGAACGTGTTCAATGCGGAAACGATGGTCGACCGTCGGGACTGCCTTAAGCGCCGCCTCGTATGCGTCGAGTGCCACTCGGTTGCCGCGGTCACCGATGGCGTGTGTCGCCACTTGGAATCCGTGTTGGAGCGCGCGAGTCGAAACGTCGCGTAGGTGTGCGGGCGTCGTCTTGAGCAAACCGCTGTTCTTTGGATCGTCCGTGTATGGATCGAGCAGCGCGGCCCCGCGCGAGCCGAGCGCGCCGTCGGCGTAGAGCTTGATGGCGCGGATCCACAGGTGTCCGTCATACAGCGCGTTTTGCGGGCCGCGTTGGAAGTAGTGCTCGATCGCCGCGCTGTCGTCAGAGATCATCGCGTACACGCGAAGACTGAACGTCCCGGCCTTTGCCAATTCCTCGAACACATCGAGCACTTCTCGCGGTTCGCCCGGGTCATGGAGACCGGTGAGCCCCCAGCGGTTCGATTCCTTGACCGCGGCGAGCGCCGTTGCGCGCATTTCGTCGTGCGACATTGGTGGAATCACGCGATCGATCACTGCCATGGCGTTGTCGACGAATACTCCTGTCGGCTCACCATTCTCTCCGCGCTCGATGCGTCCACCTGCGGGATCCTTGATCGCGGGCGTGATTCCGGCGGCACGCATGGCTGCTGTGTTGGCGAGCAGTGCGTGGCCATCGATGCGCGTGAGCACGACTGGATTGTTCGGCGAGACGCGCGACAGCGCTTCGTGCGTGGGGAAGCGGGTGTTGCCCCACTTGTTCTGATCCCACCCTCGACCGATCAGCCAACGGCCGGCCGGAGCGTCTTTGGCCCGCGCACCGACGCGCGCGACGATCTCCTCGAACGAGCGCGTGTCGGTGAGGTCGATGCTGCGGAGGAAATCACCGAGGCCGAACAGATGCGCATGCGCGTCGACCATGCCGGGGATGACGGTGCGGCCCGTCGCGTCGACGACGTGCGTTGACGGTCCTCGCAGCAGCATGGCTTCGCGCACCGAGCCGACGAATTGAACTTTTCCGTCACGCACCGCGAGCGCTGACACGAATGGATGTCCGTCATCCACCGTGTATATGCGGGCATTGGTGACGATCAAATCCGCCGCGGGCGGCGTTGCGCGCTGAGCGCGCGTCGCGGCGGAGAGGCCGAGCATCGCGCACAGCGCGACGCGAAGGACAGGGAGTCGCATTGAGGAAGGAAGAGGGAGGGAGAAGCGTTGGGTCGAACGCTAGACTCGCGCCGCCCTCGGCTCAAGCACCCGCCCCTCAATAGCGACTTGCTCAGGGTTTCCCGGGATCGCCCCCACCCGGAATGCGCGTCCAAATCGCGACGGTTCCGCAGATCGTCGTCCCGCGCATGCGATTGAACTCCGGCGGCAGCCCGGCTGCTCCGGCGTAGAGCTCGACGCCCTCGACGTCGCCGGGCGGCATGTCATCGATGCTATACCCAGTGACCTGCATGCCATCGACGAAGAACTGTGGCGGGCAATTCGAGCGTCCGACTCGGGCGAAGCGAAGCGCGGTGCGCCCGTTTTCCCCGGTCAGTATCGTCGTCCCAGGAATGATCCGCATCATGTCGCTGAGCAGCAACGGATGCCGTTTCTCGATCTGCTCGCGCGTGACGAAATGTCCGATGCCCTGCTTGCGTCGCGTCTCGAACGCTTCGAGTACCCGGAGTTGGGCGGCGTGCTCCTGGACGACGACGCCCGTCAACTGCTGCACCGACACGCCAAGCGTCACCGTGACGTCGGTTGTGTCCTCCGCTGGAATGAGAACGGAGAGCACGACCGGCGAATAGGAAAGACGACGGAAGCTGAAATCCAACGACCCGGAGGGCAGCGACGAGATCAGAAACCGCCCGGCCGTGTCCGTGCGAACGACCCGAGCGGCCTTGATCGCCGTGACTTCGACGTCTGGAATCGGCGTGCCGGCGCTATCCTTCACGACGCCGCTGATCGCTCCCGGCCGGCTTTGCGCGGCGAGTTGCGTCGTCACGAGACACGCAGCACCGATGTTCAGCGCGAGACGCGTGATGCCGAAGACCGTTGAGCGTTCTCTCATGACGTCCACCTCCTGCCGGCGTCCCAAGGCGCCGCGACCGCTATGACGCGCGACCACGTCGCGCGACGACATATACCGGAACGGCGATGAACGCGATGTACGCGAGCATCGCCAGGCCGCCATTCGTCGACCCGAACGACTTCGTCAGATCGATCGCCGTATCGAGTCCCTTCGCTTGAAGCGCCGCGAGGATCACGCCCGTGATCGCGCCACCGGCGATAAGCCCCGAGGAGAACAACACGCCCGGTCCAGAATCCGCGTCGGGCCCTTCGCGTTCCTCGATCGGGCGCCGCCGATCGATCAACCACCGAAGCACACCGCCCATGAACATCGTGGCCGACGTC
>DASYSU010000390.1:0-3991 GCA_036002925.1 Gemmatimonadaceae bacterium
GGAACGCGAATCTCGATCGACCGTGTGACCCGTTGCATGACAGTCCCCGTAATACGTTACCAGCCGGTAAACATTACTATAGGGTAAGATGGCGGAGCTGTCAACGCCGCAGTTCATCCATCCCGCATCGCCCATCCACGACGTGGCGGACAGAGGCGCCACTCCGAAAGTCTTAGTTGACACCCGGCCAGCGGGTCGTGTATCATCTCCGAAGCTCTTCGGAGATGATATGGCGTCCTTCACTGCACGCGAGCTCGACATCATGGCCGTGCTCTGGGAGCACGGTCCCTCGACCGTCGCCGAGGTCCGGGCAAGACTCAAAGACTCGCTGAGCCACAACACCGTGGCGACCCTCCTCACGATCCTCGAGGACAAGGGTCGCGTCGATCACGTGGAAGAGGGGCGCGCGTTTCGGTATCGGGCGAGCGTCGAGCGCGAGGAGGCGGCACGGAGCGCGCTCTCGCGAATCGCCGACACACTGTTCGGCGGCTCGGCCGAGTCGCTGGTGACGCACTTCGTGCGGGACCGGCGATTGTCGCCGAGCGAGCTCGCGCGCATCCGTGCGGTGCTCGACGAGCGGATCGAGGAAAAGAAGCCGCGCCGCGCGGCCAAGCGGGGAAAGCGCTCATGATCGCCGCGTGGATGACATACACGATGGCCGTGGGGTTCTTGCTGTACGCCGCGGCGATGGGAGCCGAATACGTCGCCCGCGCGCTCCGGCTGCCGACGCGTTTCGCGTGGATTGTCGCCATGACGGCCGTCGTCGCGCTCTCGGGGCGCGCGCTGCTGCGCCGCGGAGATGCACCACGCCCGGAAGCTGCCACTTTGAGCAGCCCAACTTGGATTCCCTCCGCCACGGAGGCGCCGATCGTCGGACGCAGAACGACTCTGCCGTCGGCAGCCGTCGAGACCTCGGTTGCTCGATTCAAAGTGATCGAGCGTTCGCTCGGCAGCTCGGTCTCGCGCATCGACGTGAGCGCGCTCGACCGATGGAACAGGGTGCTGACGGTTGGTTGGGCGGTCGCGTCGGGTCTCGTGCTGTCTTGGTTGCTGGTTTCCCTCGTGCGATTGCGACGGTTGGCGAGCCGCCTCGTTCCATCTACCGTTGCCGGCCACGCCGTGCTCATCTCGGACCGTGTGGGACCGGCGCTCCTCGGCATGCTGCGACCCCGCATCGTCCTGCCGCGCTGGGTCCTCCAGCTGCCGTCGGTAGAGCAGGAGATCATCCTCGCACACGAACACGAGCACGCCGCCGCGTTGGACCCGGCTCTGGTGTGCGCGAGCGTGTCCATCGTCGCGCTTCAGCCGTGGAACGCCGTTTTGTGGCTGCTCCTCGCGCGGCTGCGCCTCGCGATCGAGGCCGACTGCGACGCGCGTGTACTCAGCAAATCCGGTGACGCGCGCGCATACGGGCAACTGCTCGTCGCGATGTATGAGCGGACCAGCGGACTGTCGCCGCACGTCGCGTTCGCGGAGCGCCCCTCGAACCTCCAGCGTCGCATTCGTCGTATCACGTCACGCCCGCGGTTGTTCTCGACCGCCGTTGGCGCGGCGGCGATCGCGGCAATTGTGTTCGCGACCGCCGCATGGAAGACGTCTACACCCACTCGCACCGTGCCGTTGCCGCGGTCCGCGGCCGTCCCCGGGAAAACGCCGGTGCCGGTGCCTTTCACCGCGGAGGCGTCCGCGGAAGGCCTGGCGAAGCGGGGCGCTGCGGGTGAGGAACCACAGGTGAAAGGTCCTTCCGAACTGCGGGCGGCGGAGTCACGGACGGTGACCTTCAAGCAGATCGTCATTGCAGCGGGCGACTCGAATGACGCCGCTCGCGCAGCGCGCCGCGCCGACAGCGTCGGGGATCTCTTGCGGAACGGCGTCGCCTTCGATTCGCTCGCAGCCAAGTATCACGACTTCGCCGGGGGGGAGGTGACGGGCATGATCGGCCCCTTGCCGCTCGACAGTCTTCCACTGGCGTACGAGAAGGCGCTGGGGGCCGCGAAGATCGGCGACGTCTTATCGTTCCAGGTTCCGGGAAAGCGGCCGGCGGTTCCAAAGTTCGTCGTCGCTCAACTGATCGCCATCCAACTGCGCGAGGTGCAACAGGGTCCCGCATTGCGAATAGATCCGATCTCGGGCCTCCCCGAAGCCGCATCCTCTGGGGCCGTACTGGCCCAGACGTCCTCCATCCGCGTGACGATCGAGGCCCCGAATCACACGCAATACAGGCTCGAGGCACCCCACGACTCGACGACGCGATCACTGCTCCTTCGCGGTCGCGCGGCAATCAACTGGGGGGCGCCGGCCAGTGCTGCGGACGCCTCTTCCTACACGATGGAAATCACGTCGCGGGATAGCACCAGCCAGATACACGTTCAAGCTGCGCAGAACGGCCGCGTGATTGCGAGCGGCGAAGGGGCGTATCTGGCTCTTCGCCGAGACTCGGTTGGCATCGCCATCGAGGCGTGGAGTCACGTGCCGCCATCGAGACCGCAAGCCTTGGGCAAGCCGTCGAGGAGTGCGATGTCGAACGTTCAGATAGATGCAGAGACTGCCGCCGTTGTTCTGAATGAACGACGCGCGGCGGCACCGACCGGTCCCTGTGCGATGCCCGACAGCATCGCGATCAGAGGATTGTCGCGGCTTCGTGACGCAGACGTTCGATCGGCCCTCGGCATCGCGCCAAAAACGCCGATCAGCGGCACGGCAGTGACGCAGGCGCTCAGGAAACTCTACGCCAACAACAACCTCGAGCGGAACGCCACCGCCACCTGCGAAATCATCGACGGGAAGGGCGTCTTGGTGTTCAGCGTCACGGAGCGCCCGGGCACCGGGAGCAGCAACGTTTTGCATTCCGCGCTCGACTCGACTGCCGCGCAGTTGGTTGAACTAGAACTGCAACGAGTCTCATCGACGACGGACTCGGCCTCGCGGCGGCGCCTGGACTCGCAGATCGCGACGCTCCATGGCCGCTTACGTTCGTCACCAGGCGGCGTCACCGCAGATCGAGAAGCGACAACGCAAGTGCTCCTCGCCCTCGAAGCGCGCGCGTCCGACCTTCGCTCGTGGCTCGCAAATGCGAGACTGGTGTACACGGACGAATACCCGATCGTTCGCGACGCTCAAGCCGAGGATCGCGCGATCGGCCACCGAGTCAGCGAAATCCGTCGTACCACGTGACCGCTTTATGGAGTGGTCTGGTATCTTCACTGAATGATCCGTCGGATGAAGTGGGTCAGACCGCGTGTTCTCGCAGCCCTCGCCGTCGCCGCGTGTTCTGATTCCGTCGGCCCCATTCTTCGCTGCGTCACGAACTGCGTCGAGACCGTCCAAGTAGAGCCGGGAACCGTCATC
Source organism: Gemmatimonadaceae bacterium (assembly GCA_036002925.1). Lineage (GTDB taxonomy): Bacteria > Gemmatimonadota > Gemmatimonadetes > Gemmatimonadales > Gemmatimonadaceae > JAQBQB01. The sequence continues at coordinate 3,349 of DASYSU010000390.1, forward strand.
GCGCGTCCCGGCGATACGCTTCGCTATACGGCCACGCTGCACAGCATCGGGACCGTAAAACCGGGCGTGAGTTGGTCAGCTCGGCCGAGTGAAGTGCTCGACGTCGACTCGACGGGGCGTGCAGTCGTTCGCGGACTCGGTACGGGCAATGTTCTCGCGGTTCCGCTCGGGGACTCGAGTGCGTTCGGTTACGGCGTTCTGTGGGCCGTCGCCGGGGATACCACTGTGTTCCCGATCTTCACGAGATTCGACGATCCGGCAACGGGCGCACCGATCGAGCCGTACAGCGCCGCGGACTCGGTGGTCATTGGTCTCACCTATTTGATCGGGACTGCGTACTCGGGTCCAACGGTGTCGACGGTGGAAATGACGATCACCGGCGCGGGCATCGATACGACGTTCACGGCGCCGGCGGCGGCTGGAAACGGTCGGCCAGCGATCGCGGTGTTCAGAATCGGGAATCCACGACGGCGTGCTGGTGCCACTCCCGGCGCCGTCTACACCGCACGTCTCGCGCTCGGCCTCGCGGGAGGCGGGCGATTGTTGAATCCCGCGATATTCTCGCCGTTGCCGTTCTAACGCGGGTGCGGCGAACGATTCAGCGATAGCTGCCGACGTTCGATGTCGAATCGGTTGCGCAGCC
>DASYSU010000391.1:0-6559 GCA_036002925.1 Gemmatimonadaceae bacterium
AGGACCGCGACGCGTGCGCACCAGGACATCGACCCGGCCATTCGGACTCGGGATGTACGGTCCGAAGTACTCGGGGATCGCATTCTTCCCAAGCCCTTGGCGGTGCATGTCGCCGACGACGCCCACGATCACGTACCAATAGGTCTTGTTCGTCGGGTCGATGCAGAAGCGCTTTCCAATGGGATCTTCAGTGGCGAAGAAGCGGCGCGCGAACGCCTCGTTCACGACGACGGGCTCGGGCGTAGCCCGCTGCTCTTTGTCCGCCAACGACATGTCCGTGATGACTGGAGACCAGAGCGCCCGGATCTTCGTGATTGCGTCATCGTTCGTGAGCAATCGTCCGCGCCGCAATGGAACGCGCATCGCCGCGAAGAATCCCGGGCTCACGGCGCCGTCATTCAGCTCGCCCGCTGCGATGGAATCGGTTGCACGCCCGGGGATGGTGATCGACGTGTTTCCTGGTCCCGTGATGAACATGTCGTCCACGAAACCGACGGTCTCGACGCCAGGAATGGACGCCAGACGAGCCGTGAGATCGCGCAGCAGTTGCTCCCGAGTCTGTGCGCGCGCCGGCTCGATCTGCGATGTTTGCGTCCGCTCTTCGGCAGTCGGCGCAGCCTCGGGGGGAAACTCCATTCGCACCATGAGAACGTGGCTGGGATCGAATCCAGGCTCCGTCGCCCTCAGACGCTCGAGGCTCCGCAGCAATAGTCCCGCGCCAGCGAGAAGCACGATTGCCAGCGCACACTCCGCGGCGATGAGCAGTCCTCTCGCGCGGCGCGTTTGAAGGTTCACGCCAGCTTGACGCGCTCCCTTCAACGCCTCGCTCGCGTCGGTGCGTGATAGGCGAAATGCCGGCGCGATTCCGAAGACCACGCCTGCCAAGAGCGATGCAATGGCTGCGAAGGCGAGCACGCGCGTGTCGATGGCGATTCCATCAATGCGAGGAATGCGATCGACGGCAATGATGGCCAACGCACGCGTGCCGGCGATCGCGAGAAGCACGCCGGCTACTCCGCCTCCGATCGCGAGCAGCATGCTCTCGGCAACGAGTTGTCGCACGAGTCGGCCCCCCGACGCGCCGAGCGCGCGCCTGATCGCGAACTCCTGCTGGCGCGCCGCACCGCGCGCCAGCAGAAGGTTGGCCACGTTCGCGCACGCGACGAGGAGAACCAGAACAACGGAACCCAACAGGATCCACAACGCGTTCTGAACATTCTTTCCGGCGATGTAGTCGAGCATCGGAACGACGTTCGCGGCGAAGCCCGGAAAATCGGGAACGTCGCTGGGATAAATGCTCGAGAGCCGCTCGCCGAGGCGCGCGAGGTCGGCATTTGCGTCCCGTGTTGAGACGTTGGGTTTCATCCGTCCAACAGCGGTCCACCGTCGCGACCAAGCAGAAAAGCGCTCGACGCTTTCTCGACGGAAGCGCCAATAGGTTGTTGCCGGGGTCCAAAGCTCGGTCTGCGTGTCCGGGAAGAAGAAGTCGGGCGGCATGACGCCGATGACGGTCACTGCGACGCTGCCATCCTTGCTTCCGTCCTCCTCCATCAAGATCGGTCGCCCGATCGCGTTGGGATCGCCCGCGAACCGCCGTTGCCAGAGCGAGTAGCTGATCACCGCGACGCGATCCGCGTCTGCTACATCGCTCTCGGAGATCGCGCGTCCGCGCATCGGAGCGACACCAAGGACGGAAAAAAGGTTTGCCGACACGAGCGCGTTGCGGCTCCGCTCACGCGTACCATTTCCGTCGAGTGTTGTTCTGCCGACGGTGAAGTAGGCGATGTCCGCGAACGCTCGATTGTCGCGATGCCAATCGACAACCGTGCGGAATGCCGTGCCTTCGCGGTGAAGTCCGCGGCGGATGTCATCCGTCCAGATGAGCGCGAGTCGTCCCGCGTCGCGGTATGGAAGTGGCCGGAACATCACGGCGTTTACGACGCTGAACATTGCCGTGTTGACGCCGATGCCAAGCGTGAGCGTCAGGAGAACCACGATCGTAAAGCCCGGATTCCGACGCAGACTTCGCCCTGCGTAGCGCACGTCCCGGAACAGTGTTTCGACGGCGGCATCCCATCCGGTGGAGCGAACACGCTCCTTCGTCGCCTCTACGCCGCCCAGCTCGATGCGAGCCAAGCGTTCGGCCGCCTCGCGCGACATGCCTGACCGAATGTGCTCTTGCGACGCCAGCTCGAGGTACTGTTGCACCTCATCGTCGAGATCACGCTCGACGTCTTCTTTCCGAAGGAGCGTGCGAAGACCGCTCACGATCGTGCGCAGCAGGGACATGCGTCCCTCCCGTTTGAGAGGCGTTTACGCCTCGAGGAGCCTCGCGATCGCGGCGGTGCGCCGCGTCCACTCTTGCGTCTCGGCTTTTAGCTGCTTCCGTCCCTTCTCGGTCAGTCGATAGAACTTGCCGCGTCGATTGTTCTCGGTCGTGCGCCAATCGGAGCCGATGAGGCCCGCGCGCTCCATGCGCTTGAATGCGAGCATCAGGGAGCCCGGGTTCACCTTGAACACGCCCTTGCTGATCTGCTCGATCCGCCGCCCGATTCCAAAGCCATGCATGGGCTCGAGGCTCAGACTCTTGAGTATGAGCATGTCGAGCGTGCCCTGAATGACGTCAGTTGATTCGTCGCTCACGTGACCATTCCTCGTTCCAGTTGGTTGCCAAGTGGAACGACCGTATGATGCGCTCGCTCGGGTTGGTTGTCAAGAGGAGAGAGCGAGGACGACCAAACGGACTCCTTATCCGCGCGCGATCAGTGCCCGGCGAGATCCCTCAGCTGCGCCGGCGCGATCGACCAACACAGCCGGCCGCTGCCCGACTCCGGCTTGCCGTCGAACTCGAGCAGACACGCCGCGCCTTTCTTGAGCTCGACGCGCGAGTCCTCGATGTCCGTCATCAACCACGTCGCCAGCGTCCCGAGGTGCGGCTCGTGTCCGACCGCCGCAACGACCTTCAGCTCGGCGTGGCGGCCGAGCCATTCGACGAATTCCTTCATCGGCGCGTCCGGGACGAGCGCCTTCGTTGTTTCGATGCGCGTGGCCTTGAGTGCGTCGGCGACGATCTGCGCCGTCTGGCGCGCGCGCACCAGCGGACTCGTGGCGAGAAGATCGACCGAATCGATCGCGCGCTGAATTCCCTTCGCGTTCTGCGCCATCTTCCGACGACCCTCGTCGGTGAGTGGGCGCTCGTCGTCGCTGTGGCCGGTTTTCGCCCACTCTTCTTTGTCTTCGGCGATCCCGTGACGGATGATGAGTAGTCGCATGGTCGGAACATGGTACCACTGGCCCGCCTGGGCAATTCACGGGCGCAGCCGTATGTTCTCAACTTCCCACTCACCCGGCTCATGCGATTCGTCCATCAGATCGTTGTTGCGGCGCTCATGGTGCTTCCGATGCATGCGGGCCTGACCGCGCAGACCAATGATGGTATCGCCGTCGTTCCACGGCCCCAGTCAGTGACTCGAGGCCGTGGATCGTTTGCGCTCACTGCCCGGACAACGATCTGGGCCGACAAGGCCGACTCGGCTGTGGCTCGCCGATTCGCGCGAAGTCTTTCCGTCGCGACTGGATTTGATCTTCCAGTTCGAGTTGGCTCCGGATCGGGCAAGCGCATCGTGTTCCGCCGCGCCGCCGCACGCGACACTTCGCTCGGGACCGAGGGCTATCGACTGGACGTGAACCCGAGCGTAGTCACCGTCACCGCGTCCACGCCCGCCGGTGCGTTCTATGCCACGCAAACGATTCGACAGCTGTTGCCGCCGGCAATCTTCCGTTCGGCGACCGTTGCGGGCACGGAGTGGAATATCCCTGTCGTCACGATCGAGGATCGTCCGCGCTTTCGCTGGCGCGGCGCCCATCTCGATGTCGGTCGCCATTTCATGCCGAAGGAGTTCGTGAAGAAGTACATCGATCTCCTGGCGTTACATAAGATGAACTCGTTCCACTGGCATCTGACCGAAGATCAAGGCTGGCGGATCGAGATCAAGAAATATCCACGGCTGACGGAGGTTGGCGCCTGGCGTGAAAAGACGATCGTCGGTCGGCCGCAGCGCGACTCGACCGCGAACGTCTTCGACTCGAAGCGTCACGGCGGCTTCTACACGCAGGACGACATTCGCGAGGTTGTCTCGTACGCGGGCGAGCGCTTCGTCAACGTCGTGCCCGAGATCGAGATGCCCGGCCATTCCCAGGCGGCGATCGCGGCCTATCCGAGCCTTGGAAATCTCGGCGACACGGTCAAGCCTTGGACCATGTGGGGCGTGAGTCCGTACATCCTCAATCCGTCGGATACGACGATCGCGTTCATCCAGGATGTGCTCACCGAGGTGATGGCACTCTTTCCGAGTCCCTACATCCACGTCGGCGGCGATGAAGCCATCAAGCCACAGTGGAAGGCAAGTCCGCGCGCGCAGGCTCGCATCAAAGAGCTCGGACTCAAGGACGAGAATGAGCTCCAGAGCTGGTTCATCAAGCAGATGGATGCGTTCCTGACGAAGCATGGACGCCGGCTCGTCGGCTGGGATGAGATTCTCGAGGGCGGCGTCGCACCCAATGCGGTGGTGATGTCGTGGCGCGGGATCGAGGGCGGCATCGCCGCGTCGCGTGCCGGCCACGACGTCGTCATGACGCCAAGCAGCCACACGTATTTCGACTATTACCAAACGGCGAACAAAGATTCGGTGCCGCTCGCCATTGGTGGATTTCTGCCGATCGACACCGTGTACTCCTACGAACCGGTGCCGGCCGGGCTCGAGCCGCAGTTCGCGTCGCATATACTGGGCGCTCAAGGGCAGTTGTGGACGGAGTACATGGAAGGACCGAAGAACGTCGAATACATGGCGTTCCCGCGGATGAGCGCACTCTCCGAAGTTCTCTGGACATCGCGCGATCGCCGCGATTTCGCCGACTTCAGCGCGCGATTACCGGCTCATCTAGCGCGCCTCGACGCACTCGACGTCAACTACTATCGTCGATAGGACGAGGCCAACGGCTACGCCCGCGGAAGGATGGCCGCCGCCGCTTCGGCCGACGTCACCACCGGGATCACCTCGAAGTCGACGATGTCGCGCCACTCTGCGATCCATTCGTCGAGCAACGCGCGATCGTCGGTTTGCATGACCTGATAACAGTGGGCATGATCGGACGTCACCCAACTCGTGACGTACTCGAGTCCCAGCGGCGCAAGCCGGCCGCGATCGCGAAACCGCGTGTAGACCGGAACCGGATCGCCGTTCCTGAAGTGTTCTATCACCATGAAGAGCATGAGGGAGCGGCCACGTGTTTGACAGCGTGTAGTCTATTACGCTTGTTGTACGTCAAACAGCGACCTCGGAGATCTCGATGCGCTTCGTTGGAGCCGCACTATTCGCCACGCTCGCCGCCACACGACTTACGGCTCAGAGTCGTCCCACGGTGCGCCTCGATGCGAGCGACCGGCCGTGGCCGACCGGCACTTTCTCTATTCTCGCGTACGATCCCGAAACCGGTGAGATCGGCGGCGCCGTACAGTCGCGCGTTTTCTCGGTCGGCAACGGGGTGTTGTGGGCAGAGGCGGGGGTAGGCGCCGCGGCAACACAGGCAATCGTCGACGTCAGCTACGGGCCGCAGGCGCTCGAGTTGTTGCGTACGGGAATGAGCGCCGAACGCGTCGTGAAGACGATCTGGGAACGCGATCCGGATCCACGGCCGCAAGATTGGTCGAAGGAAGGCCGACAGTTCGCGGTCGTCGACGCGAAGGGGAACGTCTTCGCCTACACCGGACCAAAGGCAACCGAGTGGGCCGGCAACAAATCATGCAGCGCGCCGAACATGCATTGCACCGCGCAGGGGAATATCCTCGCCGGCGCTGGAGTGGTCGACAGCATGGTCGCGTTCTTCGAGCGAACGCCCGGACATCTGTCGTTTCGGTTGCTGGCCGCGCTCGAGGGTGGCCAGCTCGCCGGTGGCGACAAGCGCGGCATGCAGTCCGCCGCGATGCTGATCGTGAAGAAGGACGGCGGCGTGTGGCTGCACAATGACACTGTGCTGCGTCTTCAGGTCGACGACAATCCCGAGCCGATCAAGGAACTGCGGCGACTGGTCGAGAAGGCGGCCGCGCAGCGGCGCCCGCAGCGCGATCGCTAACGACGTGGGTTACGGAATCGTTCGCGTGCGCCGCTTCATCAACGCCTCGATCTCGGCGATCTCTCGCGGCGCCGAGCTGATTCGCTCGAGACCCGTCTCGGTGACGATGTAGTCGTCCTCGATCCGCACGCCGGTGTTCTCATAGCGCGCAACGATCGGTTTCACCTTGGCAATGAACGCGCGATTCTTCGGCGTGTCGGGAAGCGCGTCGAGCATCCGCGCGCTGACGTAGATGCCGGGCTCGATCGTGAACGCATCGCCCGGCTTGTAGACATGATCGTCGAACGAAAACTGCGCTGGATCGTGCACGGCGAGTCCCAGACCGTGACTGATGCCGTGGATCATCCAGAAGTTCGCTTGCTTGCACGCTGCCGGCGTACGATCACAGTTTGCCTGCCACGGCGGATCGAACGTCGCCTCTTCGCTC
>DASYSU010000392.1:0-26390 GCA_036002925.1 Gemmatimonadaceae bacterium
CCCGATATGCCCGAGGCCACGACGTTGCCGACGCGCTGATCGCGTTCCTTCGCACAGCGCCCGAGGGTGCGTCGGCCTTCCGCAACGCCTCGATCGCTCGTCGCTCCGGCGTTTCCACGCGGACATGAAGCTCCAGCACGACATCTCGATCGTCCACACCACACATCCGTTCGTTATCGCCCGCGGCGGCGCGAGCGAGCACCGGCTGATTCGCGTCCGCATCATCGGCGACGACGGCGTCGAAGGCTGGGGCGAGGCCGCGCCAAACCGCTTCTACGGCGAGACGGCCGACACCGCGCTCGGCGCCCTCGCGCGTCTCGCGCCGATCGTCGAGCAGTGCGACGCGTGGGCGATTGAAGACGTCGAGGCCGAGATGAATCGCGCGATCCGATTCAATGGGTCCGTCAAGTCGGCGATCAGCGCGGCGCTACACGATCTCGCCGGCAAGCGGCTTGGCGTTCCGGTCTACAAACTGTGGGGCTTGAATCCCGCGAACGCGCCGCTGTCGAGCTTCACGATCGCCATCGCCGCCAACGACGACGAGCTGCGTCAGCGCGTCGAGCAGGCGAGCGCATATCCAGTGCTCAAGGTCAAGCTCGGGACGGATCACGACGAGCAGATCATCCGGTCCGTGCGAGCCGCGGCGCCGACCAAAGTACTACGCGTCGACGCCAACGCCGCGTGGACGGCGAAGCGCGCGCTGCGCATGGTCGACGTGCTCGTCGAATGCGGCGTCGAGTATGTCGAGCAACCGCTTCCCGCGCACGACATCGACGGTCTGCGCTTCGTTCGCGAACGTTCGGCGCTTCCCGTGATCGCCGACGAATCATGCGTCGTCGCGAGCGACATTCCACGGCTCGTCGGAGCAGTGGACGGGATCAACATCAAGCTCTCGAAGTGCGGTGGTCTGCGCGAAGCGCTCAAGATGATCGCGACGGCTCGCTCGCATGGCATGCTCGTCATGGCGGGCTGCATGATCGAGACGAGCCTGGGAATCACCGCCGCGGCGCATTTCGCGCCGTTGCTCGACTACGCCGACTTCGATGGGGCCGCACTTCTGTCTGACGATCCCTACGTCGGTGCGACGATCGCGCAGGGCAAGATCGCGATCCCCGACGCGCCCGGACTCGGCGTCACGCGACGTTAGAATTCTCTGAAGGCCGGGCGGCGCCCGGCCGCGCTATCGCGGGGGACGTGCAATCGGCCACGGGGTGGCTGCCGGGCACGTGCGCACCTCGAGGCGCCGCATGAGCTGCTCGAACCGTGGATTGACCTTGAGTGGGTCGAAGATCGGATCGCACGGGATGCTCGGGATGCCGAATAGCGGTTCGCGCTCCGCCACGCCGCGCTCGAGTGCCGTCATCGCGGCGTTGTAGTCGCCGTAAGCCAAATCCACGATCATCCGATGCCAGTTGGGTGAATTCCCGCTGGGTTCGCGTTCGAGCAGCGCGCGCTGACGGTCGGCGTCTTTCCACCGACCCGCCGCCGCGTAGCCGAACACCAAATTGCTGCGGCCACCGAACTCGGTGGAGTCCAGTGAGAAGGCGGTCTCGAACTCGCGCACCGCGCTATCGGGCATGTGGTTGAAGGCGAACATGAACGCGCGCCCCTGATGCGGGAGCAAGCTCTTGGGGTCAAGGTCAATCGCGATTTTCGTCGCGGCGATCGCGGCATCGTACTTGTGATCCATCTGCAGCCCATAGGCGAGGAGTCCCACGACACTCGGCGTGAGCGGATCGAGCACCCGAGCACGCCGGAGCTGGGCAATACCGTCCTGGACACGACCGACCGCAATCAGCATTGCGCCGTACGCCCAGAGGACGTCGACATTGGTCGAGTCGACGGCGTACGCTTTCTCGAACGCTCGGACTGCATCGGCGAGTCGCATGTCGCCGTACAATGCATTGCCCTCGGCGACGTATGCATCGGCCGTGGTGGAGTCGAGCATCAACGCTTGCTTGGCCGTCGCACGCGCCAGGCGATTCATCGAGTCGACCGAGACGAGACCGAGCGTCGGCTCGTTGGAGTACGAGATCGCGAGCGCGCCGAGCGCGCGCGCGAAGCGCGGGTCGAGCGCGATCGCTTGCCGGTACAGACTGCTCGCCTTGTCCCACTTCAATCCATCCGTTGCGCGCCGCCCTTGGAGATAGAGGTCGTAGGCGTCGATGTTGTTCGTGCCGCGCACCACCGCCGCTGCCGTGCGATCGCCGCTGCCGATCGCGCGTGTAAGGCGCAGCTTTGCCGTGATGGCTCGTACAATCGTGTCTTGCATGCCGGCGAGCTCTTTCGGCTGTCCGTCGAACGTGCCGCTCCAGAGCGCGATGTCGTCGGACACGCGAACGAACTCGGCCGAGACGTGAAGGCGCGAGCTCGATCGGCTCACCGTGCCCTGCAGGACCGCGTCGACATGGAGCGTTGCGCCGACGTCGCGCGTGTTTCGCCCCATCATTTGCCGCGACGAGCTCCGAGCTTTCACCGTGAGTTGCGACATCGCGTTGAGGGCGTCGCGCACGTAATCGGTGACGCCGTCCTCGAGATAGTCCGCCGTCGTGTCGCCGCTCTTGTTCTCGAACGGGAGTACGGCGATCGAGCGAATCGCGCCCGGAGACGACGCGCTGTCGCGGGCCCGCAACCACAGCACGAGAGCGGCGACACCAACGATGGCCGCGGTCACGCCCGCCACGAGCAACCAGCGTCCGCGCTCGTGCGCCTTCGAAGGTGGCGCGCTGACCGCGCCATTCGAGATCTGACCACCACTCGACGTCGTGATCGTGTCGAGCGCGCGCACGATCTCCGTTGCGCTCTGCGGACGATCCCCTGGTCGTTTCTCTAGACAGCGCATCACGAGGTTCGCGAGCACTGGAGGTGTCGCGGGACGCAGCGCGGCGATCGATTGCGGGGTCTCCGTCGCGTTCGCCGCCAGCATCGCATGCGGACTGCGTCCGGCAAACGGAGCGTGTCCGGCAAGCATCTCATACGCCATCGCCCCGAAGGCATAATAGTCCGCTCGAACATCGGTCGCGGGATCGCCCGCGCCTTGCTCCGGAGCCATGTACGCCGGTGTGCCGAGCGCGATGCCGACGGACGTGAGCGTGCCGGTCACCGTGGCTTCGGAGATCGCCTTGGCCACTCCAAAGTCGGCGATGACGGCGGACGTTCCAGCGAGCAGCACGTTGTCCGGCTTGATGTCGCGATGCGCTACGCCTTTGCCGTGCGCGTACTCGAGCGCCCTGCCGACGTCTCGCAAGATCGAGATGATATCGGCGATCGGCAGCTCGCCGTGCGAGAGCCTTGCCCGCAACGACTCTCCATCGACGAACGGCATCGTGAAATACGGCAGGCCATCGATCTCCCCGGCGGACAGCAACGGAACGATATGAGGATGCTGAAGGCGGGCAGCAAGGGAGATCTCACGCCGGAAGCGTGCGATCGAGACGCTCCCTGATAGATCAGACGGCAAAACCTTCACAACGACGCGACGGCCGAGCGATCTCTCTTCAGCGACAAACACGCGCGACATTCCACCGCCGCCGAGCTCGCGCTCGATGGCGTATGCGTCGCCGAGTGATGCCTGCAGTTGTTCGCCGAGGTCAGTCATCAGTGCTCATCAGTGCTCGCCTCGCCAACCGGCGGAATTACCGCCAATATGTGCCGATCCGCGCCATGACGCCCGCGAAGACGTCGATTCCGTCGAATAGGTTCTGCAGCCGTAAGTTCTCGTTCGCCGCGTGCTGGTTGTTGTCGTGATTCACGATTGGAAGCACGATGAGCGGCGTGTGCAACACACTTTCGAACGTGTACATCGGCAAACTCCCGCCGAGCGTCGGTAGCGCGACGATCGGTGCGGCGAGCGCTTCCTCGGTCGCGCGAATCACCGCGCGCGAGAGCGGCGAATCCATCGACACGCGTGTTGCCGGATAGCCCGCCTCCCACGTCATCTTGAGAATGCGTTCGTGAGCCATTCGCTCGGCAGGAGTCGGCGTATGGTCGACGACGAAGTACCCGTGCGCCTTGGCATGGGCTTCGACGAGTTGCCTGACGTGCTCCGGCGTCTGCCGCGGGACCATGCGAAAATCGATCGAAGCGGTCGCCTCGGTCGGGATCGTGTTCGACGCCGTCGCGCCGACCGCGCCACCACGGATGCCGCGCAGGTTGAGAGCCGGCAGCATGATCCGCTCGACGAGCGGTGCGTTCTTCGCCTCGGTCGCGCCCAGCTGCACCTCGACTCTCATCGCCGAATCGATCGACGGGATGGCCGCCAATGCGCGACGCTCGGCCGGCGTTATCGGCGCGACGTCGTCGTAGAAGTTCTTGATCAGAATGCGACCATCGTCGTTGCGCATGCTTGCGACGAGATTGGCGAGCAGCGTCACCGGGTTAGGCGCCCAGTTTCCGTAGTGCCCGCTATGCAGGCCATGCGATGGGCCGTACACGGTGAGCTCAGCGCCCGTCACGCCGCGCACGCCGAAGACGATCTGTTGTCGCCGCGATTGGTGCACCGGACCGTCGCAGAACAACCATGCATCGGCCTGTAGATCCGACGCGTTTCGTTCCAGCAGCTCCTTGAGATGACCCGAGCCCGCCTCTTCCTCGCCTTCGAAAAAGAACTTGAGGTTCACCGAGGGCGACACGTGCGAGGCCCGCAACGCATCGAGTGCGGCGAGCATGGCGATGATCGGCGCCTTATCATCGCTGGCGGATCGGGCGTAGAGTCGCCATTCCCCGTTGATCGAGCCCGCGGTCGGCGGGACCGTGATGACTTGACCGGACGCCTCCAGCGGCTTGTTGCGCAGCACCGGCCGCCACGGCGCCGATGCCCACTGGGTCGAGTCGACGGGCTGGCCATCGTAGTGCGCATAGAACACAACGGTCTTCGTCGCACCGGGCGAGCGCAGCTCGCCATACACCGCAGGCGGACCACCGCTCGGCGACTCCAGCAAACGGGTCCTGATTCCGCGGGCCGTCATCATCGTGATGAGAAGGTCGGCGTTTCGCCTGATGTTCGGCACATCGCTGGCGAGGTTGCGGATCGCGAGGAAATCGGTCAGCTCTCGGACAATCTCGATGTCGTGCGCGCGGGCGTAGCTCCGAACGTCGGCGCGCAATGCGGTCGACGCCGGTGCCTGAGCGCCGACTACCTGACCGATCACAAGCACCGAGGCGACGGCGCCGAGCAGTGACTTGATACTTTCGTTTGCGATGTGAATCATTGTGGGACAAAAGGTTGACGCAGCAGGCTCGGCCGAGCGAGAAAAATCCGTAGCAGAGTCTAGCGCTTGGCTGGTCCGGTGGCGATGCTTTTCCGATCCCCTGCAGCAAGTCGATCCCCAAAGTCCTCACGAGGCAGCGTGCTCGACATCCCTCCAGTCGAACCAGCGCCCCCTTTCGGAGTCGAAGGCGGAAAGTACGTCTACTGCATCGTGCGCAGCGATCGTCAGCGTGATTTCGGAGCGATCGGAATCGGCGGCGGACAGCGCGTCTTTACCGTGGCGTTCGACGATCTCGCGGCGGTGGTCAGCGACACGCCCATCGTCATTTACGATCCGACGCGGGAGAACGTCCTGGCGCACGAGTTCGTGAACGAAACGGTGATGAAAGAGTTCACCGTGATCCCCATGTCGTTCGGCACCGTGTTTCGCTCCGAGGACGACGTCACCGAGCTGCTTCGGTCGACGTACCAAGCATTTAGCGACGTGCTGGACAAGATGCAGGACAAGATCGAGTTCGGCCTCAAAGTGCTGTGGGATCGGGAGCGGGTGATCGCCAATCTCGAGCGCGAGAACGACGAGATTCGTCGACTGAAAGACGAGATCAGCCGCCACACGACGACGTCGACGTATTTCGCACGGATGCAGTTGGGCCGGCTCGTCGACTCGGCGCTCGAAGAGATGAGCTCCCGCTACGTGTCGGACATTCACGACGCGCTCAAACCCGCGGCCGTCGCGAGTCGCTCCAACAAGCCGATCGGCGATCGAATGATCGTCAATGCCGCGTTCCTCGTCGATCGGGCGCAGGAACAGGCGTTCGACGAGCGCGTCAAGGACACGAGCCGGAAGTACGAAGACGTTTTGTCGTTCAAGTACTCCGGTCCGTGGCCACCATACAACTTCGTGAACATCAAGCTGAAGTTGGAAAAGGCGGACTAGGCGGGAGCTTTTCAGATGACGATGGCCACGCCGACGGCCGGTATTGCGCGTGTCGAGGCTTCCGTGAACGAACGGGGGCCTCTCGCGTTGTTGTCGGCGCTCGCCGAAGCGCCGGACCTGGCCGCCGCCGCCACGTTCCTTCTCACCGATCTCCTGACGTCGGTTGGCGCGCGACGCGCTTGCCTTCTGCGCTTCGACACGGTCGAAGAGCAACTGTTGCTCGCCGCGCACGCCGGATTCGGTGAGTATCCGCCGACCGAGCTCGCCATCGGAGAACGAAGTCACCCGTGGATGGTCTCCACACTCGCGCTCTCGCCGGTCGTAAGCCACACATCGGTCAGGCCCGGTGGCAGGATTTCGTTCGAGCAGTGGACCGCCTTGCCCATGCCGCGCCCGCATTACCGCGGCGCGCCGGCAATCTGGCCCGACTCGTATGCGATACAGGTACTCGCTCCGACGGGAGCGCGGCTCGTTCCACTCGAGAACCGACGGTTCTCGAACGCACCGGGCGGCGTCGTGATTCTCGACTCGGTCGCTGATCCCGCTGCGCTCCAGGAGGTCGCGTCGCTCGTGATGTATGCCGGGCCGGTGCTGTTTCGCGTCGCCGCGCATCTCGATGCCGAGCGCGGACTCGATCACGCGAGCCAGGAGCGCAGCCAGTATCGGCACATGGTCGACTCGCTGCCGGACCCGGTCGTGATCACCGACGCGTCGAACGACATCGTGGTGCAGAACAAACGCGCCGAGCATTTGCTGTCGGTCAACGAGGACGATTCGGCCGGACGTCGCCGCGCGGTCGAGTTGAACAACTTGTTGTTCAGCTCCTTTCTGTCGCGGGCGCTCATCGCCGGCACGCCGACAGGTGGCGCGCGCGAGCTGAACCTCGTCGATCCGGACGAAGGCCACGATTTGCTGTTCGAGGTGCTGACGCATCCGATGGGCGAACGCGTCGGGCCCGAGGACGCCGTGCTCTCGGTGCTGCGCGACGTGACCGATCTGCGACGTGCGTCGCGTGAGCTCGAGCATCAAGTCCAGCGCGTCCGTCAAGCCGAGGTCGAGGCGACCGACGAGCGCGATCGGTTGAACCTCATCCTCGAGAACGTCGCCGATCCGATTCTCGTCACCGACAGCTTGGCCAACATCATCTTGATGAATGACGCGGCCGAGCGGCTCTTTCACGGGCCGCAGGGTCCGACGCAGAGCTACCGCGTGTCGCAGGCCGTTCGCCAGAATGACACCAAGTTCGCGTCGTTCGTGTCGGACTTCGCGTTGACGAACGAGCGCGCGCGCCGCGAGCGCATGTCGCTCACGCATCCCACGTCGAGCATCGAGCTGCCGGTCGAAGTGGTGTCTGGAAAGATTCGCAACGATCGCGGCGAGCCGATCGCCATCGTGTCGGTGCTGCACGATCTCACGCAGCACGCGGAGAACGAGCGATTATATGAGGCGCTCAAGCAGCTCAACAGCGAGCTCGAAGGGCGCATCGCCGAAGCGACGGCGGACTTGGCGCAGCAGAACCAGCGACTCCTCTGGCAATCGGAGGAGTTGGTGAAGGTCAACAAGCTCAAGTCCGATTTCCTGGCGAGCATGTCGCACGAGCTGCGGACGCCGCTCAACGCCGTCATCGGCCACTCGGCGTTGTTGATCGACGGCATCAAGGGCGACCTGACCGAGGGTCAGCTCGATTACGTCACACGGAGTCGTGCGGCTGCGCAGCACCTGCTGTCATTGATCAACGACATCCTCGACCTGTCGAAGATCGAAGCCGGCAAGATGCCGGTATATGTCGAGCGAGTGTCGATTCCCGAGTTGATCAACGAAGTCGCGCAGCAAGTCGAGCAAATGGTGGCGGCGAAGAACCTCACCTTCAGCGCCGATGTGAGCCCGGCCTGCCCGACGGTCGACACCGACAAGACCAAGGTGAAGCAGATCCTTCTCAACCTGCTCTCGAACGCGGCGAAGTTCACCAACCGCGGATCGGTTCGTGTCACGGTCAACTGCACGCGCGACTCGATCGTGCTGGACGTGATCGACACGGGCGTCGGAATCAAGCCCGAGGAGATCAACCTGATCTGGGAAGATTTCCGCCAGCTCGATCAATCGCGGACGCGCTCGTATGGCGGAACGGGTCTTGGACTCAGCATCACGCGTCGATTGACGCAGCAGTTGGGCGGTCAGATCACCGTCCACAGCGTATTCGGCGAAGGGACGACGTTCTCGGTGCGATTGCCGCGTGTGGTCCACTCCTTCGTGACGGACGCGGGGGCGGTGTAGATAGTGTTCAGTTCTGAGTTCTGAGTTCTGAGTCTTGAGTGAGCTTCGCGAGTGCTGAGTTGTGAGTTGTGAGTTGTCAGTTGTCAGTTGTCAGTCGTTCGTCGGAAGTGCTTGCGGCATGAGCGCTATGGCAATCTGACGTTAGCACTCAAAACTCAGGACTCACGACTCACGACTCACGACTGCGGTTGCCGCTAGACTCACGACTCAGAACTGACCACTCAGAACTGGCGTCGCCTAGATTACCGGTGTGCTCGTCTCCGTCGCCCTCCCGCTGCCGCTCTTCCGCAACTTCACGTACGAGGTAGACGACTCGCAGGCCGGTCGCGCTCGACCGGGAATGCGCGCCGTGGTTCCATTTCGCAATCGACGTGAGATCGGGATCATCGTCGGCAGCGCCGAGGCGCAAGAGGGGGTCAACCCGAAGCGCGTGATGCAGCTTCCCGACGCCGAGCCGATCGTCAGCGCCGACATGATGGCGTTGTGCGCGTGGATGTCGGAGTACTACATCGTTCCCCTTGGCGTCGCCCTTCGCAGCGCGATACCGGCTGCACTCACGTCGCACGTCGCGCCGGAGCCGGTTCGTCGCAAGCGACGCGTTGCGGCGCTACGACGGGACCTACCGTCGCTCATCCATCGCGAGCGCATTTTTGTGCGCGCGCCCCAGCAACGCGCGCTATTCGAAGTCATCGAGTCGCTGGGTGGACGCGTGCCCGTCGACCACTTGATGGCGCGACTGAGTTGCTCACCGTCGGTCTTGCGCGGACTCGTCGCGCGAGGACTGGTGACGGTCGAAGAAGAAATCGTGGCACGCGATCCGTTTGGCACGCGCGTCAGAAAACCGGCCACGCCGCATGTGCCGTCGGCGGCGCAGCGCACTGCGATCGACACGCTCGCCGCTGGTCGCGCCGGTGACGTGTTTCTCCTGCACGGAGTGACGGGCAGCGGAAAGACGCTCGTCTACATCGAGCTATTGCGCCGCGTCGTGCTCACAGAAGGGAAGTCGGCGATCGTGCTCGTACCCGAGATCGCGCTCACGCCGCAGACTGTCGATCGTTTTCGCGCCGTGTTTGGCGATCAGATCGCCGTGCTCCACAGCGCGCTGAGCGACGGCGAGCGGTACGACGAATGGCTCGCGCTCAAAGAGGGACGAAAACGCATCGCCGTCGGAGCGAGGTCGGCGATCTTCGCGCCGGTCTCGGGGCTCGGCGCGATCGTCGTCGATGAGGAACATGAGTCGAGCTACAAGCAAGGCGAGACGCCGCGGTACCATGCGCGCGAGGTCGCCGTCGTTCGCGCGCGGCAAGAAGGCGCCGTCGTCGTCCTCGGAAGCGCGACGCCTAGTCTCGAGAGTTGGGTGAACGCGCAGACCGGCAAGTATACACTGCTCACATTGCCCGAACGCGTGGGCGACGCGCGGCTTCCCGCCGTGGAGATCATCGATCGTCGGGAATCGACGGCGAAGGCGAAGCTCGCATCGAGTGCGTCGCGCGACGCGACGGATTGGCTGAAGCTCGTGGTGAGCGACGAGCTCGAGCGCGCTCTGAGCGAGCGATTGAAGAATCGTGAACAAAGCATCCTGCTGCTCAACCGTCGCGGCTACTCGGCGTTCGTGCAATGCGCTCAGTGTGGCGACGTCGCGACCTGTCCAAACTGCTCGATCAGCCTGACGTATCACCGGACGCCGGAGCGTCTCGTCTGCCACTATTGCCTTCACGCCGAGCCACCACGAACACAGTGTCCGCGCTGCAACGGCCTGGTACTTCGCCAACGCGGGCTCGGAACGCAACAAGTCGAGCGGCTGCTGGCCGACCGATTCCCCTCGGCGCGCATCGCACGCATGGACGTCGATACGACAAGCGGCAAGTGGGCCCATACCGAGATCCTCGATCGCGTCGGCAACGGCGAGATCGACATCCTGCTTGGGACGCAGATGATCGCGAAGGGATTAGACTTTCCTAACGTCACGCTCGTCGGCGTGGTCGACGCCGACGTCGGCATCAACCTTCCAGATTTTCGCGCGTCGGAACGCTGCTTCCAGCTCTTGAGTCAGGTAGCGGGCCGAGCGGGGCGCGGACCGAAGGGAGGTCGGGTGCTGATTCAGACGCGAGTGCCCACCCACCACGCGGTCGTTCGTGCCGTCGCTCATGATTACGCGGGATTCGTGCGTGAAGAGCTCGGCGGCCGCGCGACACCGTCCTACCCGCCGAACGTCCGTCTCGCCAACGTCGTGTTCAGCGGGACCACCGAGGCCGCGACGGCAAATGTCGCGACGTCGGCAACCACGTGGCTGCATGCGCTGCTGCGAAAGCGACCGATGCCGGGGATCACGATTGTCGGGCCGGCGCCATGCCCGGTCGAGCGGATCAAGAATCGTTGGCGTTGGCACGTGCTCATCAAAGCCGACCATCCCGCCGAGCTCACGCGGTTGGGGCGCTACTTTCTCGAGCGGTTCGCCATGCCGAAGGGTGCCGACCTGCGCGTCACATTCGATCGCGACCCTGTGGCGTTGCTGTGACGGCCCAGCGAGATTTCGCTCTGTGCCGACGATTCCCCCACCAGACTTCTCCCAGCCGCAATTCGCCGACTTTCCCGACGCGAGCTTCGCCGCCGCGCCGTCGGACGGCGTGCTGCCCGACGGTTTCTTTTCCACGACCAACCTCCCGACATTCGTCCGCGTGAACGGGAAATGGGTCGCGCCGCGCGAGCCGCGCATGGACGGCGGCATCGTACGCGAACGCGACAGCGTCCTTTGGGTGCGCGAGGGCCGGCGCCTCAAAAAGGGCGACATGGTTGCCGTGGGCGACAAGGAAGACGGCAGCCAGGGCATCTTCGTGCAGACCCATCTCGTGCCGCACGGAGCCGATCCCGACGCCTTCACCTTCATGTCGAGCGAAGTTTCGCGTGAGAAGCCAATCGATTACGCACAAATGGCGCGGGTGCTGATCGAGGAGAAAGAGCGCGGCGGATATCCGGTGTGGGTCACGGGCCCGGCGTTGGTGCACTCGCGCGCGCGCTCCGACATGAGCTGGTTCATCGCCAACGGATACGTTGGCGCGCTACTCGCGGGTAACGCCGTCGCCGTGCACGACATCGAGGCCTCGATCTACGGCACGACACTCGGCATGTCGAGCACGGGCGAGATCACGGAAGGAGGTCACGGGCTGCACATGCGCGCGATCAATCGCGTGCGCGCGGCCGGATCGATCGCCAACGCGGTGAAGGCCGGCATCATCACCGACGGCATCATGTACTCATGCGTGAAGCACAACGTGCCGTTCGTGCTCACCGGGTCCATCCGCGACGATGGCCCGCTGCCCGACGTGATCACCGACATGTGTCAGGCGCAGGACGCCATGCGCGTGCACGCGATCAAGGCG
Source organism: Gemmatimonadaceae bacterium (assembly GCA_036002925.1). GTDB lineage: Bacteria > Gemmatimonadota > Gemmatimonadetes > Gemmatimonadales > Gemmatimonadaceae > JAQBQB01. The sequence goes on from DASYSU010000392.1 coordinate 11,801, forward strand.
ACGATGGCGATCCTGATCGCGACGGCCCTGCATGCGATCGCGACCGGCAACATGCTTCCGGCGTTTGTCCAGCTCCCCGACGGCAACATGCGCGAGCTCGCCACGATCTGCGTCGATTCATCGGAGTTCGTCGTGAGCAAACTGAAAGACCGCGGGACGCATCAGGCGTTCGGCGTCGTGACCAACGCACAGGACTTCATGCACATCTTGCGGCTGTACGTCGAGCGTGAGCTCGAATCCCGCGTCGGCGCGACGCGCGGCAACGCCGAACCGGCGACCCGATGATGTTGCTCACCGAAACGCGCGAACGCTTTCTTCAGGCAATCGCGGCGCAGGTGCCCGTCGAGCAAATCGCCGAGATCCATTTCTTTCAGCCGATTCGACAGGGCGGAGTCGAAAGCGGTGTGGCAGTGGTGGCCGCATGGCCGGTAGTGACGAGCGAAGCGACGCCGCGCGACGCCGACGACGAGCGCGAGGCACGACCGGTGGTGTACACGGCGCGATACCGGCTCACGCTCAAAGGCCCGGATCGTGGGAAGTGGGAAGCGAGCGTCGTCGCGGAGGCGGACGCGCCACTCATCACGGTCGACGCCGTCGTGCGCGGTGTGCAACGCCGATCGGGTGACGCCGACGTCGCGACGCGACTGGAAGGTGACGACGTGCGCGCCATCCTCGAGGCGAAGGCGAGCTAGTCGAATCGTCGCCGGTTACGGACTCCGCAAGAACACCGCGGTGCCGCCGTTCTTCCTGTAGCTCCCGGTCAGCGTGTCGCCGTGCAGCTGGCCGGTGAACACCTCGATCGTGTCGCCCGACAACTGATTGAGCAGCAGCGCAAGCGTGACCGAGTTGCCAATCTGCTGTCCGAGAATGCCATCGCCGCGGGCGTTTGGAGCAGGCGTGACGTATCGTCCGCTCAACGCCGTCGGCAGATCTTCGCGCGCCGCCTTGGACTCGACGTACAACGTGAACTGATTCGCCACCGCCGCGCCGACACCCGACGAGCTGAGTCGAAACCGCGCCTCGATCGGCTCCGTTTGATTCGACACCACCGTCAGCGTCCCACTATTCAGGCTCACCAACGATCCAAACAACCCGAGTCCTCCCTCTACACGGCTGATGATTCCGGTTCCGGTGAATGGATCGTTGTTCGTGCGATAGTAGTCGTAGAAGTTCGAGTCGACTGCGGCGACGAGCATGTCCTGTCGAAACCCCGGAATGAAAACACGTTGCAGGTCGCCCGCGAACAAGTTGCGCACCTCGCCGGTCATGCGAAAATGCGTGCTATCGGTGAACAGAAAGAATGGACCGAACGGCGTCTCGACGCGCACGCCGTAGCTTCGAGCGAGCGGTGCGCGCTTCCACTGCACCAACAGCGTGTCGCGGTCGCGATTGAACGAGCGCGTGAAGCCACCCGACGAAGTCACTTCGGGAGCCGGAATCCTTGTCGAGGCGGTGACGTCTTCGCCATCCGTCGTGTGCACGTGTAGCCGGTAGCGCATCCCGAGCCGCAGCGATCCGAAACCGAGCGGCAGGCGATAGACGCCCGCTCCACGATGGTCGCTGTTTACCGTCCTGTCCTCGACGCCCCGAAAAATGTTACCGATCGTGTCGCTGATCTCCACCAAAGCGTCGCTCACCGGTATTCCGCCGCCCGACACGATCGGATCGATCGGATCGAATGCCGTGTCGGGAATCGTCACGGCTCCCGACAACGTCCGCTCGACCAGCACCACTTGATTCGTCGCGCTCGGGTTGAGCACCGAATGCACGACGACCACCGGCACCGTCTTCGACACGGTGACCTCGCCGAGACTGCACGACGCCACGAACGCGATCGCGACCAACAACAGCCCGGCTCTGGCGCCGCACATCAAGCGGCTAGAAGCGAATCGTGACACCGGCCGACGGAAGCAGAGGGAATTGCGAGATGGCCTCTCGCGTCGGCGGACTCTTCGAGTAATCGAACACGTACAGAAACACGTTCTTCGCGTTGTACGCGTTCACGAGACTGAGATAGGGTGCGATCGTCGTCCCGCGCACGTGATAGCTTCGCGTCAGGTCGATGTCGAGTCGCTGCGTCGCCGGCAACCGCGCGGCGTTTCTCGGCCCACCGACGAACTGGACTTGCGACCCGCCGCCGCGTGTGCCGAACGCGTTGAAGCCCGGATCGTAGACGCGGCGCACGATCTCGCCGACGATGTCGGTGTACGGCGTTCCCGTCGCGTACCCGAGACGTACGCCGAGCAAGTACTTCTTCAACCGCCAACTCCCGACGACGTTGAGGTCGTGCCGCCGGTCGTGGCCGGGAAAGTAATGCAGTCCGTCGCGCTTGCGCGTCGCCACAGCATATGTGTACGAGACCCATCCGCTGAACGGACCACTCTCGAATTGGCGCAGCAGCACATCGGCGCCGTAGGAATCGCCATCGACAGGAAAGAACTCATCGCCGCGCGTGCTCGGGTCGTCCTGCGGGTTCGCCTCGAGCAGCCGACCGTACCGCTTGTAGAATCCCTCGACGCGCACGTACCGCGTGGGCGTCATCCAACGCTCCGTACCCAGGATGTAGTGCCAGGCGCTCGACACCGGCGCCGTCGCGTCGCTCGCCACCCAGAAATCGAACAGACGAACCGGAATGTCCTCGCGATCGAGCGAGTGCGTCCATTGCGAGAAGCGTCCGACCGCCGCGGTGAGCGCCCAATCACGATTCACGAAATACTTGGCGGACAGCCGCGGTGACACGGCCGACCAACCGCGCCCGGTGATGCTCTCGCCGCGTACCCCCGTTTCGACCAGCCACGATGGCGACGCGCGCCAGAGATCGTCGAAGAACAGCGCGCCCGACGTCGGCGCCTGTCGAAGATTGTAGAGCTGCACGTCGGTCTGCGACGACGACACGTTGTAACGAAATTCGTACGACGCCACGTCGTACCCGAACGAGCGGTCATGCGCCGCCGTGCGGGCCGTGAGCATGCCCGAGAGGCGGCGATCGGCGACCGTGTTATGCAATGAGAGCGAACCTCCGCCCAGATCGAGCCCGGTCGAGAATGCCGAGAGCGACGCGCGCTGCTCGATCGTGGTGCTATCGCCGAGAAACCAGCGCGTGAATCCGCCGCGCTGTCGCGACGCGAGCGTCTTGGTGAGCGTCGCGCCGGCCACACTGTTCCCCCAACCGAACTGAAACGTCCCGCCGCTGGCGTTCGCGTTGGTCGAGTCGCCAAAGCTGGCGATGTTCGCGTCGAGCGCGTCACTGCCGTTGTACGCGGTGACCGCCACCGTCGTCGTCGGCGTGAACGCGTAACTGAAATGCGCCTGCTCGTCGCGGAAATGGTAGGGAAGGTCCTGCGTGCTGATGAGATCAACGAACTTGTCGGCGTACGTGCGACGACCGGCGATCATCCACGTTCCTTTCCCATGCCCGAATGCGCCGCCGAGCTCACCGGTCGACGCGAGCACGGATATTTCGGCGGTGCCATGCACGCCGCTTCGCACGTCCTCCGCCGAATGGACGTCGAGCACGCTCGACAAGCGACCGCCGTATCGCGCGGGAAAGCCGCCCGTCATCAGCGTCACATCGCGCACCGTGGGATCGATGAACGTGCTGAACAGGCCGCCGAGATGAAACGGATTGTAGATGGGATATCCGTCGATGAGGATGAGGTTCTGGTCGGATTCGCCGCCGCGGACGTTCAAGCCGGTCGAGAAATCGTTGCGCGCTTCCACACCAGGCAACAGCTGCACGACGCGGACGATGTCCGCCTCCCCGAACCTCGGCACACCTTCGGCCGCGTGCGCCGTGATCTGCACGGTGCCGACGCTGGGCCGCGATTGGTAAATGTCGCGCTCCGTGAGTCTCGCCTCGGTCCGAACGGCACCGAGCACGGTGGCTTCCGGCTCGAGGCGGAGCTCGACGCGCGTCGTGTCCCCTGCGCGCACGTTCAGCGTTTGCTCGAGCGTCTTGAAGCCGAGCAGTCGCGCGCGGATGGTCGCGGTACCGGGTGAGATGCCGGGAATGATGAATCGTCCCGTCGCGTCGGCGATCGCGCCGCGCGCAGTGCCCACGAGCGCCACACCCGTGCCGGCGCGTGGCTCCGACGTCGTCGCGTCGAGGACGCGTCCAGCGATCACGCCGAGCGTGTCGCGCCGCACGGTCTGCTGCGCACGCAACGGAACGACCGCAAGGAGCACCGCGAGCGCCGTCGCCGCGTAGCGCGTCATCAACGTCGAGTGGATATCGCGCGCATCCTCGATACGCGCCTTGTCGAGGTGCAAATGCTCGGGTCCGATCAGAAAAGGATGGAGCTGATTTCCACCGGCCGCGCCGTGCGCGCCGATCTGGTCGTCGAACGACACGATCTCATATCCGTCATACGCTCCGAAAATCGTGACGTCGCCCGTGTTGGGTTGGGACACGAGATGCTCGACCGCTCGCACCACGAGCTCGCCGGTTTGGTAATTCTCCAGCGGGTTGCGTCCGTCGATCACCTCGAGGTGCCCATCGACGATGATGGCACGCCCGATGGTACTCTCGAGATGTACCGCAGGTCCGCTGCGAGTTCCCAACAGGCCGACGCCCGGATGATTGAGCAGCCCGAGGTACAGATTCGCGCGGCGTGGATCGCGCGCGATGTCCGCGAGATCGAGCGGCTTGGGATCGTCCGCAAAGTAAAGCAACGCGAGACACGAACTGTACGTCACGACGACGTCGTGGTTCTGCTCGACGCGATACTTCTCCGGCAAAATGAGCTCGCGCAATCCGTATCTGCTTCTCAGCCAGTCGCGCAAATGCCCAAGGCCGCGGCGAAACGTTCGCTGCGAGGGCGGTGAGATTTGCGCGACGACGTCGACGACTTGTGGCCCGACGTCGGCGTACTCCGACGTATCGGAGAAGCTCGCCTGCATGCTGAGCGACGGGCCTCCGCGCAGCGCCGCGTCACCGTCGAGAATTCGCTCGACGGTTTTCCCCAGGGTCTCGCCGTACAGCACGCGGTAGCTCGCCGACGGCGTCATGCCGTGGTCCGACAGAATCACCAAGTCGTACTCGCGACCGCCGAGGCTGTCGACCATGCGACGGATCTCGCGAATGCGCGCGTCGGTTCGCCGCAAGTCGCGCAACGCTTGGAAGCTCGACGGACCGAAGTGATGTCCGAGCTCGTCGTACTGCATGAACGTGCTGTAGATGATTGGCACGCCCAGATACACGTCGAGGAGCATCGCCATCGTCTGTAGCTCGCGCACGACGACGTTGCTCAACACGCGCACGAACGGGAACAAGCCTTCGCTATGCGTGCGTTTGCGTGCGAGCTCGCCGACGCCGCGCTCGTATTCTTCTCGCAGCCATTCGAGAATGGCTTGCAGTCCCATGCGCGCCACCCGAATCGGATGCAACAGGATGAGCAGCGCCATGCGCCACCCGCCGAGTCGCTGGAAGACCGAGAGTCGCTCGCGCGTGGCGACGGTGAATGCAACCGTCTGCGCGTCGCCGTCGAGCAGGTTCACATAACTCGAGCCGCCGGCGAGCGCGCCAGGCGCGTGGATGCGGTCACGGATGTATTGGACGCCCGCCGGCGTGTTGCAGGTAATGACGCGGCGTTCCGTCTTGTCGTAGAAACGAAACGCGGGGATGCATTCGTTCTCTCCGTGAAAGATTCCCGCCTGGCAGTACGGGGTAGCGGACGGCAATCCGCAAAACCAGCGGCGAAGGGTGTATCCTTCCTCACGGACCATCTGCGAGATGGTCGGGCAGTACCCCAACTCGATCGCGCGCCGCAGCTCGACATAGGCGAGTGCATCGATTTGCAGCATGATGAGACCGCGGCGGCCATCATTGGGTCGACGTTCGCGGCGAAAGACACGATATTTGAGCGCGAAGTACCACCGAAGAAAGCGCGACGCGGTCCGCGTCGGACGCGCCTCGGCACCGCCGGACGGAGTGCCGTCACCACGTGGAGGAGGGGCGGAACTAGTGGCGGGCAACGTTGGCGTCGCGATCGCGTTTGGCGCGGGACTGGCCAGCTTCCTCTCCCCGTGTGTGCTTCCGCTCATCCCGAGCTACATCACCTTCATCACGGGGATGACGCTCGACGACGTGCAGCGCGCACGACGACTCGCCTTCATCCACGCGCTGCTGTTCGTCTTCGGATTCTCGCTCATCTTCCTCGCGCTGGGTGCGTCGGCGACGCTTCTGGGTCGATTGCTCGTCACGTATCGGGCCTGGATCAGCCGCATCGGCGGTTTGCTCGTGCTGGCGTTCGGCCTCTACCTGCTCGGCATCTTCAAGCTAGGCATTTTCTCGCGCGAGCGCCGATTCCACGTCACCGACAAGCCCTTGGGCTACCTCGGGACAGTAGTCGTCGGCATCGCCTTCGGCGCCGGTTGGACGCCCTGCATCGGACCGATCCTGGGAAGCATTCTGACGTACGCGGCGACGCAACACGAGGTGTCCCGCGGCGTTCTGTTGCTTGGGGCCTACTCGCTAGGGCTGGCGGTGCCCTTCGTCCTGGCTGCCGTCGCGGTCGAATCCTTCCTTACGGCGTTCGGCGCGATCCGTCGCCACATGATTTGGGTGACGCGAATCTCCGGTGCGGTGCTTGTGGTCGTCGCCGTCCTGATGATCACCGATTATTTGTCGGTGCTCACGGGCATTCTTCAGGGTTGGACCCCGGCCGCGCTCAGGAATCTGTTGTGACGGTGCCTCCGGCTCCCGATTCTCGATTCGCGTTTTTTTCGCGGCATTCGCGCGTTTTCGCGTCCAAACGGGTTGCCGGCGGGATCCGGCGAGATAGTTGGAACTATTGATGACGAAAAAACGCGCAAGAACGCGCGAAAACTCATCAACGATCCGTGGACTGATGGCCCCGCGCCACAACTTCGCTCGCGTTCCACCGTTCCACCGTTCCACCGTTCCACCGTTCCACCGTTCCACCGTTCCACCGTTCCACCGTCACCCGAGCCAGCCCGCCACTCTCGCCACCAGCTCTCTTGCCGGCACCGGTTTGAGTAGCACGTCGACACACCCGGCCGCAATGCATCGCTCCCGTGTGCTGAGCGAATCGTGACCTGTGAGCGCCACGACCTTGTCCCAGCCCAGTGCTAGAAGGGGCGCGACAAGAGCCAGCCCGTCGCCGTCGGGAAGTGTGAGGTCGAGCAACACGAGCGATCGCGGACCAGGCGGCGAAACCGCGAGCGCCTCCGCGATCGACCCAGCGATTGACACGTGATAGTCCGCGCTCTCGAGCAGCACGCGCAGTGCGCCCGCAACGATCTCGCTGTCCTCGACGATGAGGACGTGCGCTTGACCTGCCGGTGTCGGCGGCGTCAGTCGGGTTGTTCGAACGGGACCATGAAATAGAATCGGCTGCCGTTCCCGAGTTGGCTCTCGACCCAGATCCGCCCACCATGCAGCTCGACGAGCTTTCGCGCGATCGTAAGCCCCAGGCCCGTGCCGTGGTGCGGTCGCGACGGCGTCGCGTCGACCTGCGCGAATTCGCGGAAGATCAGATCGTGATGCTCGGTGGCAATGCCGACGCCGGTGTCGCCGACTTCGACCAGCAACGACTCGATCTGCGCGTTCGGCGCGCGCATCGCGCGCAGCCACACGCGGCCTCCCGCCGGCGTGAACTCGATTGCATTGCCGAGCAGGTTGGCGAGGACGTGCGCGATTTTCTCGCGGTCGGCCATGATCGGCGGCAGATCGGGCTCCGCCTCGATGGCGAGCGTCAACTTCTTCTTCTTGACGAGAGGCGCGTTGAGCGCGTTGACCTGCTCCAGCACCTCGCGAATCGCGAATCGGCTGGGGACGAGCGTGAGCTGATTCGCCGCCCCGCGGGCGTAGGTGAGGATCTCACCGACCTGGTTGAGGAGCTGGCGTCCGCCGCTGATGATTCCACGGACGCTCTCCATCTGGCGTGGCGTCAAGTCGCCCAGGATACCATCACGCAGGATCTCGCCATGCGTGATCACCGCGGTGAGCGGCGTGCGCAGGTCGTGCGAGATATTGGCCAGGAATTGCGTCTTGAGCGCGTCACGCGCACGCAATTCCGCAATCTCGACGATCGCTTCCTTGAGCTGCGCCTCGAGGAGTGCGACTCGGCCCTCGGGCGTGGCGCCGGTCATCGCCGGTGGCTTGGTGATGCTCTCGACCCGACTCATGCGTTGATAGTATCCTCAGTGCTGGGTTCTGCCAACTCGGTGCTGCCCTCTTCCTCGATCGACTCCTCGAGCTGCTGCCGGTTCAGCAGCGCCCAGTAACGACCGCCCGCCGCCAACAGCTCCGCATGGCGTCCTTGCTCCACGATGCGGCCCTGCTCCAGCACGATGATCCACGTTGCTTCGCGAATCGCGCTCACGCGATGTGACGCGATGAGCGCGGTGCGCTTGTCCAACTCGTCGCGCAGCGAACGCAGGATCTCCGCCTCCGTATGCGTGTCGACCGCCGACAGCGCATCGTCGAGCAGCACGATCGTTGGACGCCGAGCCAGCGCCCGCGCTAACGCCGCACGCTGCTTTTGTCCGCCCGACAGATTGATCCCGCGCTCGCCGAGCACGGTGTCATACCCGCCGGGAAACCGTTCGATCGTGTCATCCAGCTGTGCGATCTCGGCGGCCCATGACGCGGCCGTTTCGTCGCTCGTGCCATACACCAAATTGCTGCCAATGGTGTCACTGAACAGAAAACTTTCTTGCGGCACGTATCCAATCTCCCGCCGCAGGCTCGCGATCGAGAGATCACGAATCGGAATGCCGTCGATCAAGATCTGACCTTCCTGCGGATCGAACAGACGCGGTACCAGATCCATTAACGCGCTCTTTCCGCTCCCCGTTGCGCCGACCACACCGATCGTCGCACCGGCGGGCGCGACGAAGCTGATGTGACGCAGCACCCAGCGCGTCGGTGATCCGGATTCCGTCGGGTAGTGGAACCCGACGTTCCTGAATTCAATCGAACGTCCGCCGGTCGCGAGCGGCAGCGCGCGTGGATGCTCGGCCTCGCGCAAGGCTGGCGTGGCATCGAGAATGTCGAGCAATCGCGTCATGGACGCCGCGCCGCGTTGGAACAGATTGATCACCCAGCCGAGCGCGATGAGCGGCCACGTGAGCATCCCCAGATACATCCCGAAGGCGACGAAGCTGCCGATGCTGATCGTGTTGTTGAGCACCAACGTGCCGCCGACGCCGACCACTGCCACCATCCCCAGCCCGGCAAAGATCGCGAACCCCGGTTGCATCAGCCCGTACAGCTGCGCCAGTCGCATGTTCTTCTCGAGATACTGCTCATTGAGCGTCGCGAAGCGGCCCTGCTCGGCGGCCTCTTGTCGAAACGCCCGAACGATGCGCACACCTGCGAGATTCTCCTGCGCCAGCGTGGTCAAGTCGCTGAAATGCGCCTGCACCGCCTCGAAGCGTGCGTGAATGTGCCGGCCGAACAGAATGCCCAGCACAGGCAAGAGCGCCATCGGCAGCGCGGCGATCAGTGTGAGGCGCGGCGAGATGCGGAGCATGAAATACAGCGCGAACGCGCCGCCCGCGATCGTGTTGGTGAGGTACATGATCGCGGGGCCGGCCGCCATGCGTACCGCGCTCAGGTCGTTCGTCAGCCGCGCCATCAGGTCGCCGGTGCGCATGCGCGAGTAGTATGTCGCGTCGGCTGTTTCGAGTTTTCGAAAGAGGTCGTTGCGCAGATCGTACTCCATCCATCGGCTCACGCCGTTGAGGAGCTGGCGCATCCAGTAACGCCCGGCACCACCGATTAGTGACACACCGATCAGTGCCGCGGCCAGCAGCCAAATCGTCCTCAATGGGGCGCCGGCACGGATTCCGTCGAGCGCGCGTCGCAAGAACATCGGGCCCACGCTCGAGAACGCTGCCGATACCACGACGAATACGAGTCCCCATGCAACAGAACCACCGTACGGGCGGTAGTATGGTAGGAGGCGTCGAAGGGGACTCATGGTTGGCATGTCGCTTGCCACAACTCTTCTGTCTATCCAGGGGGAATCAATGGTGAAATATACGCGCGGCTCCGCGGCCCTTTTGTTCGCTGCGTCCGCTATGCTCGGAGCGTGCAGCTCCGCCGATAAAAAGAGTCCCGACAGCGCGGCACTCGGCGCCGATTCGACGCTGAACCGCGATCTCGCACTCGCCAATCACGATACGACCGTGCAGCCGGCGCTCAAGGACGTTCCCGCGAACGCGCCCGCCGCTCCGGCGCCAAAGGCGACGACCACGCGTCCGCCGACCCGTACGACGCCACGCACCACCCCCGCGACGCGACCAGCCAACCCGCCGCCACCTACGACCAAGACTACGCCGAGCGGCAACACAGTCACAACGAGTCCGAGCGGCACCGCTCCCGCGGCGGCAGGCGGCGGAGCCGTCGGCATGATCCCCGCCGGCGCCACGCTCAACACGCACGCCAACTCGCGCATCTGCACTAATACGAACGCCGTCGGTGATCACGTGACCGCGACGGTCGAGAACGCGGTCTCCGGATCGAATGGCGCGGTGATCCCCGCTGGCGCGACGGTGAACATGACCGTGACGCAACTCAAACGCAGCGAGAACTCGAACGACCCGATCGTGATGGAGTTCGCCGTGAACTCGGTGACCTTCAATGGGCACACGTATCCGATCGAGGCGACGGTGGCATCGGCGGCGGTGGATCGCATCAAGGATCAGCCGCAGGGCAAGGACGTGCAAAAGGTCGCGATCGGCGCGGTCGCCGGCGCGATTGCCGGAAAGATCATCGGCAAGAGCACCAAGGGTGCTGTAATCGGTGGCGCGGCGGGTGCGGCGGCTGGTGCCGCGACCGCGGCCGCAACGGCCAACTATCAGGGCTGCATTTCTTCCGGCGGCAACATCGTCGTGAAGTTGACGTCGGCGGCGACGGTGCGCGTCTAGCGCGCACTGGTCGCAGCAGGCCACCGGCATCGACGGCCGCGGGGAGGTCAGCATGATGCGTTCGACATCACGTGCGCTCATCGCCGCGCTCGCGGCGGCGCTCGTTGCCGGCTGTGGTTCCGATTCCCCGAACGCACCGGAGACGGTGCACACGCTCGACGTCGCGACGATTCTGTCGCAGATGTCGATCGGCAGAGTGAGCTCCGTCCCGGGGGCGTCCGCCGTGCTCTCGCTCCCGGCGCCCATCGGAGTGCCCGCGATCGCGCTGTCCGCGTGTCCCTTCTCGGCGTCGACCCAGGGGTTCACGTGTCCCACGGTGAGCTCCGCCGGGCTGACGTTCGACATTTCATATTTCTTATATGACGCCGCCGGCCACGCGCAATCGGTGGCCGACGCGTCGACGACGGCGGTGGTGCGCACGGTCGTCGACACCAAAGGCACGGCGAACGTGCCGCCAACGAACGGCGTCAGCGGCACTGTTGTCGTGGCCGATCACAGTGACATGACGATGAGCGGCCTCCTGACGCCGCCACATACGCTCAACGGCAACGAAACATCGCACTACGACATAGCACTGACCGGTGCGACGCCGCTCCATTCGGTCATCGACCAGACCAGCGTGACGAAGAATGTCGTGCTGCCGACAGCATCCGACGCATCGAGCGCGGCGTTCCCACTGTCCGGCACGATCACCACCGACTCGAAGACCGTCACGTCGATCGCCTCGCTCGGCACCATCGCTGTGACGGCGCACTCTGTGATCACGTTCAACGGCACGAGCAAAGCGACGATTGTCTACACGACGTCGCTCAGCGCCACGGTCACTACGTGCATGATTGACCTGAACGGCAGCAGCCCGCCCGTCTGCTCCTGACGTTCACGGCGGTTCCCCGATCTGGGGTGAGAAGGCCTGATGCCCGCCGCGCGACCAGTGCAATACTGCCGATACTGCCGGCAGTATTGCCTCGGCTCGCGCTCTGGGCACCAGGCCTTCTCACTCGGCGCGTCTCGAAGACTGCGTGCGTGTTCGCGGCAGCGACGGCGGGTCCTCGATGCGCTGCGTAGCGCGCCCGTTCGCGCGCATTCGACAGTTCGTCGGGTCCGCACACACCGTTCTGGCGAGTGGGGCGCGCTGTCCGCAGCGGAGCCGAGGCAATATTGCCAGGCAGTATCGGCAATATTGCTCTGGTCCGCGAAGGACGGTGCGCCCCGCTCGCCCCGGCGATCTACTGACTCGGCGATCTGAAGTCGATTAGTACCCGACCGGCCGCCCGCTCGACCGCGGATCCGACATCCCTTCATACCCTCCGCGCACGCGCATGATCGCGTTGATCAACCCCACGCCGCTCACCGGCGCCACGCCGTAGCCCATCTGCTTGAGCGAGTCGATGACGGCCGCGGCGAGTCCGTTGCGTTCGTACTGCAACGAGTCGGGGAGCGCCTGATGATGAATGCGCGGCGCGCTCACCGCGTCGGAGAGGATCATGTGTTGGTCGAGCACATTCAGAATGACCTGCGATGTGCTGGTGATGATGCGCGGTCCGCCGCGACTGCCGACAACCATCAGCAACCCGCCGTCGCGGTCGAGCACGATCGTCGGCGACATCGCGCTCAGCATGCGCTTGCCGGGTTGGATCGCATTCGCCTCGCCTTGCACGAGACCGAACATGTTGGGCTTGCCCGGCGCCGCGGCAAAGTCGTCCATCTCGTCGTTCATGAAGAATCCGCCCCCGCGCACGTACACGCCCGATCCATAGAGCGCGTTGAGCGTCGTCGTCGTCGCCACGGCGTTCCCGTGTGCGTCGGCCACCGAGTAATGCGTCGTCTGCGTTCCTTCGCGCATCGATTTGGCGATGCTTGACGTAGGTGTCGCGCGCTCGCGGCCGATCGTCGCGCGAAGTTTCTGCGCGTAAGTCTTGTCGGTCAGCTGTTGCATCGGCACCGAGGCGAACGCCGGATCGGCCAGCTTCTCGTTGCGATCGACGAACGCGCGTTGATACGCCGAGCCGAGGACGAGCGCGTAGTCCGCGCTGCCGAAGGGCGGAACGGTGGGGAATCCCTCAAGGATATTGAGCGTCTCCGTCACCGTTACGCCGCCAGACGACGACGGCGGCATCGTGAGCAGCGTGTATCCGCGATACGTCGACTTGACTGGCTCGCGCCACACCGGCTTATAGCGTCCGAGATCCGCGGCCGTGATGATGCCGCCGTCGCGGCGCATTTCCTCGGCGATGAGCTCGGCCGTCTTGCCGGAGTAGAATCCGGCCGCGCCCTGATCGGCGATGCGGTGCAGCGTCTGTGCGAGATCCGGCTGCATGAGACGCGTCCCGGCAACAAGCGGTTTGCTGTCGGGCATGAGCAGCCCGGCGCCGCCGAATCGGCCGATCAATCGTGCGTTGCTCGTGAGCGACCGCGCAAACGCCGCGTCAATGACGAATCCCTGCTCGGCATAGCGAATCGCCGGTGCCATGACGTCGGCGAGCGACATCGTGCCGTACTTGGCGAGTGCGGCCGTCAAGCCGGCAACCGCCCCCGGAACGCCGCTCGCCAACGGACCGACGACACTCTTGTCCGTGAGATTTCCATGCTCGTCGAGATACATGTCGCGCGTCGCGGCAAGGGGCGCGATCTCGCGATAGTCGAGGGCCGCCATGCGACCGTCGGCCATGCGGATGACCATGTACCCGCCGCCGCCGATGTTGCCCGCTTCGGGAAACACCACAGCCATGGCGAATCCAACGGCGACCGCGGCATCGACGGCGTTGCCGCCGCGCTGGAGAATCTCGACGCCCGCTTGGCTCGCCAGCGGCGCGTCGCTCGCGACCATCGCGTGTTGCCCGAACACGGCCGCGTGTCCCGCTTTGTATGGCCACGCCGCGGGGAAACTGGGTGCGCGACGATCGCCCGCGTAAACGGCGACACCAGTTGCGCTCGATGCTGGGAGTCCAACGTCGGTCGCGCCGGGCGTCAGCGGAGCAGGCCGATGACACGCCGCGAGACACAGCAGGGGAACGAGCGAGCGAAGTTTCATGAGAGTATTAGAATCCTACGCGGAAGCCGGCTCGGAACTGGAAGAGTCGCGGTGCATTCGTGCTCGTGCCATTCGACGGATGCAAGACGAGGTCGGTCATCTCACTGACGTAAATGTCGCTGATCTGCGAGAAACCATATCCCAGTCCGCCGCCGAACCCGAAGGTGAAATCATACTTGTTCGACGGCGGCAGCGGATCCTCATTCGACTTGGTTCGGAACTTCGAGAATTCGGTGAAGCCGCCCTCGAGGTCGTACACGAAATGGAAACCCGTTGACCCGCCGCCATGGATGAACGCCATCAGTTGCGTGACGTTCGCGGTCGCATCGCACGCGCCCACACAATTGGTGTGCGGATCGACGAATCCCGAAACGTACGTCAGCGGCGAATCCGAGAACCCGGCGCTCGCTCCGAGCGTGACGCCTCGCTGGAGGGTCTTTTCCAGCGTCGCGCGAACCTGCGCCGTGTAGCCGAAGTCCCAAGTCGTTCCGGTGTCGCCGTCGTTGATCGTCGTCCCGTCGACATAGCCGATTGAGAGTCCGACCCAATAGCCAGGATCCGGCTCGCCTTGTTGTCGTCCGCGACGCCCGATTTGACCGCTGACGCCGCGCCCCGCAACAGCGTCGACCAGCAATGTCGCGAGCCCCGCTACCATCATGATCA